>DAOMFD010000010.1:0-3482 GCA_035429605.1 Steroidobacteraceae bacterium
GGAGCGCGTCGAGTTCATCCACGAGCAGACGCATTCCGACGCGCTGGTGGAGGAATACATCGAGGGGCGCGAGATCTACGTCGGCGTCCTCGGCAACGACCGGCTCACGACGTTCCCGCTCTGGGAACTCAATTTCGGCACCCTGCCGGAGGTGATGGCGGGCATCGCCACGCGCAAGGTGAAGTGGGACTTGAAGTACCAGCGCAAGCACGGCATCGGCACCGGGCCGGCGCGCGACCTGCCCGAAGGCATGGAGCACCGCATCCGCCAGCTGGTACGGCGCATCTACCGGGCGCTGTGCCTGAGCGGCTATGCGCGCATCGACTTGAGGCTCAAGCCGGACGGGAGCGTGTTCGTGCTGGAGGCGAACGCCAATCCGAACCTCGCGCAGACCGAGGATTTCGCGACCTCGGCGCTGGCGGCCAGCGTCGGCTACGACGAACTGCTCGAGCGGATCATGAAGCTGGGTGCGGCCTACGACGTCGCGTGGCGGCAGGGCTGAGCCGCAGGTTGCAGGTGACGAAGGGCAGCCGATAGGCTTGCGACTGGAACGGCGCCGGGGCGGGGTTCGATGGGCAAGGTCGAGCGGTCATTGCGAGCTTCGCTGGCGGCGCTGCGGATCGCGTTGTCCTGTACCGTCGCCCTGGCGACGGCCGCCGTCGCCGGCGGTGCCGATGCGGGCGGCGCGCAGGCTCCGGCAGCCGGCGCGCCCGCCGTGGACGAGTCGACGCAGGCGGTCTTCGCCGTCGCGAACCGGCCGATCTTCACGCTGCGCGCCTCGCTGCTCGGGGCGACCCCTGCCGAGCGCGTTGCAGCCTCGGAACACCGGCTCGACAGCATCGTGAAGCATGGTGGGCCGCTCGTCGTCTCCACGCGAGACGTGGACGACGGCGTCGCGCTGCTCGTGGATGGCAAGTTCGTCGTGCGCGTGCTGACGGGTGACGTCGACCCGGAGTCGGGTGAGTCCGAGCTGAGCTACGCGGCCGCCGCGGCGCACAACCTGCGCAAGGCACTCGCGGAGATCCGCGAGGCGAACGACGCGCGCGCCATCGGCAGGGCGGTGGCATACGCCCTCGCGGCGTCCGTCCTGCTCGCGGTGTCCTGCTGGGTGCTGCTCCGGGCCTACCGGTGGCTCGCCGCGAGAGTCCACGCGGCCGCGCGGCGTCGACTGGGTCACCTGTTGCCGGCGTGGGCCGACAAGGTCATCGGCGAGGCCGCACTGGGCGGGCTGCTCACCGTGCCCTTCAAGCTGCTGGTCGTGGTCGCGATCGCGTTGCTCGGCTACGAGTGGGCCGGGTACGTGCTGCAGCGGTTCCCATACACCCGGCCGTGGGGCGAGCAGCTCAGCGACAACCTGTTCGAGGCCGCGGGGCGGCTCCTTCACTCGGTACTGTCGGCCATCCCGGGCCTGCTGTTCGTGGTGTTCATCTTCGTCGCCGCGCGAATCCTGGTGCGCGCGGTGCGCGCATTCTTCAGTGGCGTCGAGCAAGGGCAGATCCACGTCGAGCTGGTGGAGAAGACCACGGCCCGCCCGACCGGCAGGCTGGTGACGACCGCGATCTGGCTGTTCGCGCTCGTCGCCGCGTATCCCTACATTCCCGGTAGTGGCAGCGAGGCGTTCAGGGGCATCGGTGTGTTCGTGGGCCTCATGGTGTCGATCGGGGCGTCGGGTGTCGTCAACCAGGCCGTGAGCGGCCTCATGCTCATGTACACGAAAGCCCTGCGCCCCGGCGAATTCGTCAAGGTCGGCGACGTGGAGGGAACGGTCACTTCGGTCGGGTTCGTCGCGACGCGCATCGAGACCCTGCGGCACGAGGAGGTCAACGTGCCGAATTCCGTCATCGCCACGAACGTCATGCACAACTATTCGCGGCTGTCCTCGGAGCGCGGCTTGTGGCTCCCGGCGACGGTCACGATCGGGTACGACGCGCCGTGGCGGCAGGTGCATGCGATGCTGACGATCGCGGCGGAACGCACGGAAGGCGTGGCGCACGACCCGGCGCCGCGTGTCCACCAGACGGCGCTGCAGGACTTCTACGTCGAGTACACGCTGCTGGTCAACGTCGCGGTGCCCCGCCACAAGCGGGAAGTGCTCACCCGGCTGTACGCGAACATCCAGGACGTCTTCAACGAGCACGGTGTGCAGATCATGTCGCCGAACTACGAGGACGACCCGGAGTCGCCCAAGATCGTGCCGAAGGAAAAATGGTACGAGCCGCCGGCGGCGCGCCCCGAATAGGCGCGCCCCGGTCAGAGCGTGTGGCCGGTCCGCTGGACGTGCGTGCGCTCGAAGCTCGTCTGGCAGTCGAAGCAGCGGGTCGCCGACGGCGTGGCCTGCAGCCGGTGGAACTCGATCGGCAGGCCGCAGTGCTCGCACCGGCCGTAGCTTCCTTCCTGCACGCTGAGCAGGGCGGCTTCGACGGCCCTGAGTTCCTCGAGGTCGCGGTCGATCTCCGCGAGGTTCACGTCCACGATCAGGTCGGCGAACGATTCGTCCTCGAGGTCGCGCACCTCGTTGGCGACCTGCGCGTACTGCTCGGAATCGCTCCGCAGCAGCGTCTGGCGGATCTCCTCGCGCAGCACCTTGGCGCGCTCGAGCATCGTCGCTTTCAGTTCTTCCATCTGTCGTGGGTCGAGGTCGCCTCGCATCCGTGTCTCCCTGCGTCCGATCCGGGCCGGCCGGAACTGCTTGCGCGAGCGAAGCATTGCTCGCGCGGCCGTCCGGGCCATATAGGGACATGGCGCAGGTCGTATCTCGGAAAATTGCCAGCGCGGGATCGGTCGTCCCGCGAGCCGCGTTGACAGGGACCGGGTGGCGGCGTACCTAGGACGACCACGGTCGCACGGGAGCGCGCCTTGGATCACGGATTGAAGTGCTGGAAATGCGGGGCTTCCCTCGCCGACTACACCTTGCCGCTGCGCCGCCTCGAGGAGTGCCGTGCCTGCCACGCCGAGCTGCACGTCTGCCGAATGTGCGAGTTCTACGACGTGTCGGTCGCGAAGCACTGCCGCGAGACCATCGCGGAGGAAGTCAAGGACAAGGTCCGCGCGAACTTCTGCGATTACTTCCGGCCTGCTGCCTCAGCCTATCGTCCCGGCGACGTTTCGGCCGCGGATCGGGCTCGCGCCGACCTCGAGGCGCTGTTCGGCGGCAAGAAGTAGCGGCCGGTCGCGGCCGGGCCCGCGGGTCAGCAGCGCTCCGCATAGATCCGGGCCGCGAGTTCGCGCCATCGATTCCACAGCTGCGCAGACTGCGTCGCGGAGTAGCCTTCGCGCATGCGGGCATTGAGACGGTCGCGCTGGTCGAGCAGGCGCTGGCAGCGAGCGGCGCGCTCGTCGGGCTTCGCATCCGGCGGTCGCGGTTCGGCGCGCGGACGCGTGGTTGCGGGGGCGGGCGGTCGCGCAACGGTCGCGACGCGGCCGGGGCCTGGCTCGACGAAGCTCACATCCCGCGTCTCCGCGAATTGTCCGCAAGGCCGGTC
>DAOMFD010000010.1:3582-22311 GCA_035429605.1 Steroidobacteraceae bacterium
CTGGCTCGACGAAGCTCACATCCCGCGTCTCCGCGAATTGTCCGCAAGGCCGGTCAGAGAAGATGACCGGCCTGGCGCCGTGGCACACGAAGATGGGCCGGTGGCGCCTGGAAGGCGTCGGCGACGGGGCAGCGATATCCGCCTCGGGAGCGGATGCGGGTTCGATGGGCTGGCCTGTAGCGTCGGCCTCACCGCTGGTCGCCGCCTCCGTCTCGACGGTGACTGCGCAGGCAAGGAACAGTGCCGCGCCGCACGCCGTTACGAATCGATGCAGGATTTCCATGCTCCGCCCTCCATGGCCGCGACGAGCAGCCTGCACCGCGGAGCGAGGCGGAGCGAGGCGGATTAACGCCGCGATCGCCCAGAAATGCGGGGCCTGCGACTGGCGCGGTCGTGGGCGGTCGGTGGTGAGTCAGGCCCGACCGACGTTCGCGTCCGTCGGCGAGTGGAAGTACTGGCTCTCTTCCGAGAATTCGCGCACGAGCTGGCGGAGCAGCTCAAGGCGTCCCTCGGCGGTGCTGATCGGCATGCAGTCCTCGCAGAGAGGGTCGCCGCAGGGCTGCCGCGTGTACAGCCAGTACTGGACGGCGCCGGCGAGCAGGCCGTCAGCGATGTCCCAGAGGTCCGCCTTCTCGTCCTTGTCGGCGATCTGGTTGCCGAGGTCGACGGCCTTGCCGAAGGCCTCGTCGAACGACATTGAGTCTTCCTGCATGTGAGTCGTGCCGTAGGTTTCGCGCGCGGGTCGACGCGGATGGGCCGGTTGGAATGATAGCAGAGCCAGACGCGAGGCCATCTGCGGGCCTGGACGGCCCGCACGGCCGACGGGCTGCCGCCTCCGCCTAGATTCCGGCCTTGCCGAGCGCATCGAGCACGGCGCGGATCGCCGCCGCAACGCCCGGGTGCCCGGCCTCGAGCTTCACTGCGACACCTTCGAGCGCAACACCAGGCTGCTGTGCCGAAGCCGCCGCTGGCGCGGCCGTCGCAACCTTCGGCGTTTCGAGCAACCGGCGTATGTCGCCGAGGAGTGTCTCGAGCAGGGCGCGGTCCTCCGGCTCGAGGCGGTCGGCCCTTGCCAGTTCCCGGTGCAGTCCCTGCAGGGTGTCGTGCAGTTCGCTCATGGCTCGTCCAGTCGTCTGTGAACGGGATCCAGTTTAGCAGCGGCGCGGGCCGGACGGCGCGGGTGCCGTCCGCCGGGGCCCGCCCGCTCGCGTACAATCCGGCGTCCGCAGCGCCGCGCGCTGCCGGGTCGTCCAAAGGAGCAGGCATGAGCGGGCTGAGGCAGGCGCTGATCGCGGTGACTGGCGTGCTGGCCTGCGGTCTGGCCCTGGCGGCCGACGCCGCCGACAAGCCGCGCTTCGAACTGACCCCGTACGTGGGTTATCGGATGGGCGGCGAGTTCGACCTCGACAATCCGCCGCCCGATACCTCCAGTTCCGCGGACCTCGACAGCAGCGCCTCCTGGGGCGTGGACCTCGGGATCTACCGCGACCGCAATTCCTTCTACGAGATCCTCTACAGCCATCAGTCGGCAGGCGTCAGTACCGACGACCCGTCGCTCGATGGCAAAGACGTCTCGGTCCAGTACCTGCAGGCGGGCGGGGCCTTGTTGTTCCCGCACGAGCACTACGTGCCCTGGCTGTCGCTCACGATCGGCGCGACGTGGTTCGATGCGGGCGGTTCCTACGGCTCGGAGACGAAGTTTTCCGGCAGCCTCGGCGGCGGTGTCCGCTTTCCTTTCGGCGACCGGTTCGCGGCGACCCTGGGACTGCGCGGCTACTGGACCATGGTCAATTCCGACACTGCGTTCTTCTGCTCCGGCAGCGGCAGCGTCAGCTGCCTGTTCAAGACGACGGGTAGCGCCTTCTTCCAGGGCGAGGCGTTGGTCGGATTCACCGCTGTGTTCTGATCGGCGGGGCCGCTCACACCAGCACGCGCTCGATGCCACCGGCATTGGCGCGGCGCACGTAGTCCGGGAGCCAGTCCTCGCCGAGCACCTTGCGCGCGATCTCGACGACGATGTAGTCGGCCGTCGTGCCGGTGTCGTCGTCGTAGCGCGCGAGTCCCTGCAGGCAGGACGGGCACGAAGTCAGGATGCGCGTCTCGCCAGCAAAGCCGTCCTCGCGCAGGCCCGCGACGTCGCGCTCGATCTCGCGCTGCTTGCGGAACCGCACCTGCGTCGCCACGTCGGGCCGCGACACCGCGAACGTGCCGGACTCTCCGCAGCAGCGATCATTGCGCTCGATCCGGCGAGACCCCGAGTCGAGCAGGCCGTTCACCACCTTGAGCGGGTCGGTGGTCTTGATCGGCGAGTGGCAAGGGTCGTGGTACATGTAGCGCACGCCCTGGGCGCCCTCGACTCGCACGCCTTTCTCGAGCAGGTACTCGTGGATGTCGAGGATGCGGCTGCCCGGGAAGATCTCGCCGAACCGGTAGTCCTGCAGCTGGTCGTAGCAGGTGCCGCAGCTCACGACGACCGTGCGGATGTCCAGGTAATTGAGCGTGTTCGCGACCCGGTGCAGCAGGACGCGGTTGTCCGTGATCATCTTCTGCGCGACGTCGCCTTGCCCGGTTCCCCGCTGCGGGTATCCGCAGCAGACGTAGCCGGGCGGCAGCACCGTCTGCACGCCGACCTCCCACAGCATGGCCTGCGTGGCCAGCCCGACCTGCGAGAACAGGCGTTCCGAGCCGCAGCCCGGGAAATAGAACACCGCTTCCGACTCGCTCGTGGTGCGTGCCGGATCCCGGAGGATCGGCACGTAGTTGCGGTCCTCGATGTCGAGCAGGGCGCGTGCCGTGCGCTTCGGCAGGCCGCCGGGCATCTTGCGGTTCACGAAGTGGACGACCTGTTCCCGAACCGGCGCCGGCCCGCCCGTCGTCGCCGGCGGGCGCTTCTTCTGCGCGGCGCCGAGCGCACCGAGCGCGCGGTGACCGAGCCGCTGCGCGCGAAAGCCCCAGCCGACCATCAGCCTGCGCGTGGCGCGGATCGTGTCCGGGTCCGTGGCGTTCAGGAAGAACATCGCGGCCGACGTGCCGGGGTTGAAGCGCTTCTTGCCGACGCGCCGCAGCAGGTCGCGCATCGCCATGGACACGTCGCCGAAGTCGATGTCGACGGGGCAGGGCGACTCGCACTTGTGGCAGACGGTGCAGTGGTCGGCCACGTCCGAGAACGCGTCCCAGTGCTGCAGCGAGACGCCGCGCCGCGTCTGCTCCTCGTAGAGGAAGGCCTCGATCAGCAGCGAGGTCGCCAGGATCTTGTTGCGCGGCGAATAGAGCAGGTTGGCGCCGGGCACGTGCGTGGAGCACACCGGCTTGCACTTGCCGCAGCGCAGGCAGTCCTTGATCGCGTCCGAAATGGAGGCGATGTCGGACTGCTGCATGATGAGCGACTCGTGCCCGAGCAGGTTGAAGCTCGGCGTGTAGGCGCTGCGCAGGTCGGCGCCGGGCAGCAGCTTGCCCTTGTTGAAGCGACCGTCCGGGTCGACGCGCCCCTTGTACGCGCGGAACTCTGCGGTCTCCGCGTCGGTGAGGAACTCGAGCTTGGTGATGCCGATGCCGTGCTCGCCAGAGATGACGCCGCCGAGGTCGCGGGCGATGCGCATGATGCGCGCCACCGCACGGTTCGCTGCCTGCAGCATCGCATAGTCGTCCGAGTTCACCGGGATGTTGGTGTGCACATTGCCGTCGCCCGCGTGCATGTGCAGCGCGACGAACACGCGGCCGTGCAGGACCTTCGCGTGGATGTCCTCGAGGTCCGCGACGAGCGGCACGAAGGCGCCGCCCGCGAACAGCCGTCGCAGTTCGGTCCGCAGCTCCGTCTTCCACGACACACGCAGGGTGCGGTCCTGGAGCAGGTCGAAGATCCGCAGTCCGGGTGATTCCGACGCTCGTCGCGCGAACTCGGCGTGCCGCGACTCGAGGCCGAGTGAGCCAAGCGTGTCGAGCGCGTCCGCGACGCGCGCGTCGAGGTTGCCGGCCAGCCATGACCAGCGAGCCCGGGTCGCCGCGACCAGTGCGAGCGCCTGCTGTGGCCGCTCGCCGAGCACGTCCTCGTGCGGCAGCCGGTCCACGTCGGGGTCGCCGGTCTTGCCGACGCGCGGCGAGCCGGCGAGGTACTCCTCGAGCGCCTCGGTGAGCGCCAGCTTGTTCGACAGAGAGAACTCGATGTTGATGCGCTCGATGGCGTCGGTGTACTCGCCGAGTCGCTCGAGCGGGATCACCACGTCCTCGTTCACCTTGAAGGCGTTGGTATGGCGCGCGATGGCCGCCGTGCGCGCGCGGTCACGCCAGAACGTCTTGCGGGCCTCCGCTCCGGCGGCGACGAAGCCCTCCCCGGAGCGGGCGTTCGCGATGCGCACGACCTCGGATGCCGCGTGCGCCACCGCAGCCTCGTCGTCGCCGACGATGTCGCCGAGCAGCACCATCTTCGGCAGGGCGCCGCGCTTCGACTTGGTGGCGTAGCCGACCGCCTTGAGATAGCGCTCGTCGAGGTGCTCCAGACCAGCCAGGCGGACGCCCTGGGTTTCGCGCGCCGCGAGCTGGTCGCGGATCTCGACGATGGCCGGGATTGCCTCGCGCGCCTGCCCGAAGAACTCCAGGCAGACCGTGCGGACGTGCGCCGGCATGCGGTGCAGCACCCATCGCGCGCACGTGATGACGCCGTCGCAGCCTTCCTTCTGCACGCCGGGCAGGCCGCCGAGGAACTTGTCGGTGACGTCCTTGCCGAGCCCCGCCTTGCGGAAGCGCCGTCCCTCGATCTCGAGCCGCTCGGTGCGCAGGACACGGGCACGCGCCGGTGCCTCCGATCCGTCCTTCCACACGAGTTCGAACTGCGCTGTCGCGGCGTCGTGGATCTTGCCCCTGTTGTGATTGAGGCGGCTCACCTCGAGCCAGTTGCCGTCGGGGTCGACCATGCGCCACCACGCGAGGTTGTCGAGCGCGGTGCCCCACAGCACGGCCTTCTTGCCGCCGGCATTCATGGCGATGTTGCCGCCGACGCAGGACGCATCGGCGGACGTCGGGTCCACCGCGAATACGAGGCCCGCCTTGTGGGCCGCCTCCTCGACGCGGCGCGTGACGACACCCGCTTCCGTGAACACGGTCGGCACCGGCCCGGTGACTCCGGGGAGGTCGGCCGGTTCGACGCTGCCGACGCGCTCGAGCTTCTCGGTGTTGATGACGGCCGCCAGCGGCGTCAACGGCACGGCGCCACCGGTGTAGCCCGTGCCGCCGCCGCGGGGGACGATCGTGAGGCCGAGATCCACGCAGGCGCGCACCAGGCCGGGGACCTCGTCCTCCGCGTCGGGCGCCAGCACCACGAAGGGAATCTCGACGCGCCAGTCCGTCGCGTCGGTGGCGTGCGAGACGCGTGCGTACGGGTCGAAGCAGACGTTGTCGGCGCGCGTGTGCCGGCGCAGCAGTCGCAGCGCGCGGCGCCGCAGGGCCTCCACCGTTTCGAATCCGCGGGCGAAATCCCTGACCGCGGCCCGCGCTGCCTCGAGCAGCCGGCCCACGCGTTCGTCGCGCCCGGCGTCGGAGCGGTCGCGGCGGCGGTCGATGTCGGACAGGCGATGTTCGAGCGCGGCGATCAGCTGCCCGCGCCGCCGGGGATTGTCGAGCAGGTCCTGCTCGAGGTACGGGTTGCGCTGCACGACCCAGATGTCGCCCAGCACCTCGTAGAGCATGCGCGCCGAGCGGCCCGTGCGTCGCTCGGAACGCAACTCGTCGAGCAGCCGCCAGCCCTCGTCGCCGAGCAGGCGGATCACGATCTCGCGATCGGAGAACGACGTGTAGTTGTAGGGGATCTCGCGCAGCCGCGCCGGCGGGTCGAGTCCCTGCATCGTGTGTGCGCCGGCCGTCGCGGTCAGAACTTCCAGCCGACGTTGAGCTGGAATCCGTCGTACTGGGGTGTGCCGTTGGCGTTGTCGAAGCCGATCCACTTCATCTTGTACACGCCGTCGGCCGCGAGGTACTCGTTGAAATCGTAGCGCACGCCCAGGCCGAGTTCGTACGCGAGGCCGCTCTCGGTCTTGGTGTCCTGCCACGCGGTGCAGACGTATCCGTACCACGGGCTCCACCAGCAACCGACCTCGGGCGGGCCGGTGGCCACGTTGGTGTCGACCCAGCTCCAGCCGACGCCGCCGGTGACGAATGGCGACCAGCGGCCCGTGAGGAAATTGTACGAGCCGTCCACCATCAGCGACGTCGTCGTGAGGTCGCCCTTGATCGGATACACGGTGCCCTGCTGGTCGCCCGCGCCCTCCACCTTGGCGGTGTAGTTCTCCTTGCCGTAACTCAGGCTGGTGCCGGCGGATATGCGGTCGGTGAAATGGTATTCCACGCCGCCGACGAAGTTGAGGCCGCTGTCGACGTCGACCGTCGTGCCACCCTTGAAGTCAGTGCTGGACGAATTCTGGTAGTTCACCCCGACCCGCGCTTCCCACTGGCCGGCGTGATCCGCCGCGGCCTTGCCCTCCGGCCAGTCCGCGTCGCTACCCTGCGACGGAGCCAAGCCCGCGAGACCGGCTGTGGACTCGACGACGCTCGGCTTGTTCACGTTGGCCGCGTACACGACCTGCGCGGACTGGGCCAGTTCCGGGATCCCGAGCCTGCGGTATCCCTTCTGCATGATCTGCAGGGCCTCGAGCGCCGCTGGCGAACCGTCGTAGGTCTCGATCACGGCTCGCGCGCGATTCACCGCGGCGACGTAGGCCTGGCGCTTCACGTAGTAACGTGCGACCGCCAGTTCATAGTCGGCGAGCTTGTTCCTCAGGAACACCATGCGCTGCCGGGCATCCGCGGCATACGGGCTCCTCGGATACTGCTGCAGCAGCGTCTGGAACGCCTGCAGGGACTTGCGGGCCTCGTTGGGCGGGCGCTTCGTCACGTCGGCGCGGAATACGTGCTCGAGCCAGCCGGCTCCCGACTCGTAGTACACGAGGCCCTTGATGTAGTAGGCGTAGTCGACCCGCGGGTGCGTCGGGTTCTCGCGTATGAACTGGTCGGCCTGGTCGATCGCCGACTCGCCTTCGCCATTCTTGTAATAGGCGAACATCAGGTCGAGCGTGCCCTGCTTCGCCGCGTTGGTGAACGGGTAGTGCGACTCGAGCGCCTCGAGTTTCTGGATGGCCGCCTTGTAGTTGGCCGCGCGCAGGTCCTGCGCAGCGTCCGCATAGAGCTTGTCGGGTGGATCCACCGGGCCGACGTCGCCCGTGCTCCGGCAACCCGCCAGAACCAAGCCCAGGAGCAAGAGGATGAACGGCAGCGGTCGGCGAACGAGGACTAGTGCCATGGGCGGTCGTGAAAAGGGGCGGCGCGGCTCGCGGGGGGCGGCCGGAAGTATATAGAAAGCTGGCGCGCCCCGTAGTTCCGGTACACAAGGGCCGGGTCATCGGCCAGAATCGCGCGATGACGGCCTCGACAGTGCGGATTTCGCTCGAGATACCGGTGGGCCAGGCCGGTCAGCGCCTCGACCAGGCGTTGGCCGCACTGCTTCCGGACCACTCGCGCAGCCGCCTGAAGTCGTGGATCGAGTCCGGCGAGGTGCTCGTCGACGGGTCGCCGCGCAGGCCGCGCGACAAGGTCATGGGTGGCGAAAGCGTCGCGATCACCGCCACGCTGGCCGAAGAGACGCGGGCCGCGCCGCAGGACATCCCGCTCGTCGTCGTGCACGAGGACCGGCACGTGCTGGTGGTGGACAAGCCCGCGGGACTCGTCGTGCACCCCGGCGCCGGGAACCCCGATCGCACGCTGCAGAATGCGCTGCTCGCCCGCGACCCGAAGCTCGCGCTCCTGCCGCGCGCCGGCATCGTGCATCGCCTCGACAAGGACACGAGCGGCCTGCTCGTCGTGGCGCGCACGCTCGCCGCCCACACCGCGCTCGTCAGGATGCTCGAGGAACGCGACATTCATCGGGAATACGAGGCCGTCTGCCGGGGCGTGATGACGGCCGGGGGCACGGTGGATGCGCCGATCGCGCGCCATCCGACGGACCGCGTGCGGATGGCCGTGCGGCAGGGTGGCCGTGAGTCCGTGACCCACTATCGCGTGATCCGCCGGTTCCGCGCTCACACGCACGTGCGCGTGCAACTGGAGACCGGCCGCACCCACCAGATCCGCGTGCACCTCGCCCACGCGGGGTTCCCGATCGTCGGCGACCGCGTCTACGGCGGGCGCCTGGCGTTCCCCAAGGGCGCGAGCGATGCGCTGCGCGAGGCGCTGCGGAATTTCCCGCGGCAGGCGTTGCATGCGGCCAGGCTCGAATTCGCGCACCCGGTGAGCGGCAAGGCAGTTTCGTGCGTCGCGCCGCTGCCGGCCGACATGCAGGAACTCCTGCGCGTGCTCGAAGCGGACGCGGCGCGCACGTGAGCGGGAGGGTGGAGTGGGTCGCGCCGGACTGGCCCGCGCCGGCGCAGGTGCGCGTGATCTCGACCCTGCGCACCGGAGGCGCGAGCGCAGGCGCGTATTCTTCGCTCAACCTGGCGGCCCACGTCGGGGACGATCCGCGCTGCGTGCGGGACAACCGCCTGCGTCTACGCCTTGCGGCAGGGCTGCCCGCCGAACCACTGTGGCTCGAGCAGGTGCACGGCCGGGACGTCGTCGTGCACGACCAGCAGGCGCATGCGCCCCGCGCCGATGCCGCGATTGCCACGACCCCGCACCGGGTGTGCGCGGTCATGACGGCGGATTGCCTGCCCGTCGTCCTGGCCGACGCCGGTGCAACGCGGGTCGGCGTCGCGCATGCCGGGTGGCGCGGACTGGCGGCCGGCGTCGTCGAGGCGACGATCGCGGCGCTCGGGGTCGCCCCGGCAGGCCTGCACGCATGGCTGGGACCGTCGATCGGGCAGTCGGCCTTCGAGGTCGGGGGCGAAGTGCGACAGGCATTCGTCGCGATCGCGAACGAAGCGGCCGCCTGTTTCGCCCCGAACGGGCGCGGGCGTTTCCAGGCCGACCTGTACGGCCTCGCGCGCCTGGCACTGGCCCGCGCCGGAGTGAAGTCGGTGCACGGAGGCGATTGGTGCACCGCCACCGACCGGGATCGCTTCTTCTCGTTCAGGCGCGACGGAGTGACCGGGCGCATGGCGACCCTGGCGTGGCTCGAGCGACGCGCGTGATAGGCTCAACGGAACGAGGTCCGCGCAACACGCCGTGAAGACGCTAGTCCTGATCGTCCTGCTGACCGGCTTGAGCGGCTTCCTGAGTGCGCTGGCCGCCTCGGTGTTCCTGCTGCTCGATGAACGACGGCGCGTCGCACTCCTGCCGCACCTCGTGAGCTTCGCCACCGGCGCGCTGCTCGGCGCCGCTTTCCTCGGCCTGGTGCCGCACGCGCTCGAGTCGATCGGCCCGGGAGGCGCACACCGCATCGGGCTCGGCCTCCTGCTCGGGATCCTGACCTTCTTCCTGCTCGAGAAGTTCGTGCTGTGGCGGCACTGTCACGACGATCCCTGCGAAATGCATGCACCGAGCCACGCGGCGCGGGACGCCGCGTCGGCGCGCATGATCCTGGCGGGCGACAGCTTCCACAACGTGCTGGACGGCGTGCTGGTCGCCGCGGCGCTCATGACCGACGTACGGCTCGGCGTGGTCACGGCGCTGGCGGTCGCGGCGCACGAGGTGCCGCAGGAGGTCGGGGACCTAGCCATCCTGCTGCACGGCGGGTACTCGCGCCGGCGCGCGCTGGCACTCAACCTGCTGACGAGCCTCACGTCCATTGCCGGCGGCATCGTGGCTTACTACGCGCTGGGGACCGCGCTCAGCCTGTTGCCCTACGCGCTGGCCTTCGCGGCGGCGAGCTTCATCTACATCGCGGTCGCGGACCTCATTCCCGGCCTGCATCGCCGCGTGGACGCCTGGGCCGGCGTCGAGCAGGTGCTGTTCATCGTGCTCGGCGTGGCCCTCGTGTACTTCGCGCACCAGCAGATGCACTGACGGCGGCGTCTGAACGAAGCGCCGGGCCTCCAGCTCGGGTCGGCACGGATTCCTGCGACACGCCGGTGCAGGCTAGGCTATCGGGCACACTTCCCGGGAGATCAGGCTGTGTACGAGCATCATCGGGAGCCGATGCTTCCCATCCGGCAATTCCTGAGGCGCGTCGGCCGCCACGCGCTCGTCAGTTCTGCCTTGATCGCGTTCTCGCTGGGAATCGGGACGCTCGGCTATCGCGCCGGTGCCCGGCTCGGCTGGATCGACGCCTTCATGAACGCGTCGATGATCCTCACCGGAATGGGGCCGATCGCGCCGATGCCGACGCCCGGCGCGAAGCTGTTCGCATCCTTCTACGCGCTGTACAGCGGGATCGTGTTCCTGGCCGTTTCCGGGATCCTGCTTGCTCCATTCCTGCACCGGATGCTGCACCGGTTCCACCTCGACGGCTGAGCCTGCTCGGCATGGCCGGCGCCGGGCGGCGCGGGGAGATGCCACTTGCGGGGAGAAAAGGCGTCTTCTGGCGTCGATTGTGCAAAATACTGCGGCTAACGTCGTCGAAAAAGCTCCTATCCGCCTGGCGCGGACGCTGATTCGCAGCTTCGCCGCACGGCCCCGGGCAGGGGTTTGACCGCCCCGACCCCGGCAACAACGCTGCCGCACCCTTTATCTCGTCCCGTGCGCCCCAAGACTAGGGCACACCGCAGCCCCTCATGGGAGCCCCCGACTCATGCGACAGGACAAGTTGACCAGCAAGTTCCAGATGGCCCTCGCCGATGCCCAGTCGCTGGCGGTCGGTCGCGACCACCAGTTCATCGAGCCCGTGCACCTGATGATGGCGTTGCTCGACCAGGAGGGCGGGACCGTCCGGCCGCTGCTCGACAAGTCCGGCGCCAACGTGAGTCGCCTGCGCTCGCAGCTCGGGCAGGCGCTCGACGGCCTCGCGAGAGTGGAAGGGACGGGCGGCGAGGTCCACGTATCCAACGACCTCGGCAAGCTGCTGAACGTCACCGACAAGCTCGCGCAGAAGCGCGGGGACCAGTACGTCTCGAGCGAGCTGTTCGTGCTCGCGGCCCTCGAGGACAAAGGCCAGCTCGGTCGCGTGCTGCGCGACTGCGGCGTGGTCAAGGGAGCGTTGGAAAAGGCCATTGACGAAGTGAGGGGCGGCGAAAAGGTCACCGATGCGAATGCCGAGGAGCAGCGGCAGGCGCTCGAGAAGTACACGATCGACCTGACCGCGCGCGCCGAGCAGGGCAAGCTCGACCCGGTCATCGGCCGCGACGACGAGATCCGCCGCACCATCCAGGTGCTGCAGCGGCGCACCAAGAACAACCCGGTGCTGATCGGCGAGCCCGGCGTCGGCAAGACCGCCATCGTCGAAGGACTCGCGCAGCGCATCGTGAACGGCGAAGTCCCGGAGGGATTGCGCGACAAGCGCATCCTCGCGCTCGACATGGGCGCGCTCATCGCCGGTGCCAAGTTCCGCGGCGAATTCGAGGAGCGCCTGAAGGGCGTGCTCAATGACCTCGCGAAGCAGGAGGGTCGCGTCATCCTGTTCGTCGACGAGCTGCACACGATGGTCGGCGCGGGCAAGGCCGAGGGCGCGATGGACGCGGGCAACATGCTGAAGCCCGCGCTGGCGCGCGGCGAGCTGCACTGCGTCGGCGCCACGACGCTCGACGAGTATCGCAAGTACGTCGAGAAGGACGCCGCGCTCGAGCGGCGCTTCCAGAAGGTGCTGGTCGACGAGCCCTCGGTCGAGGACACGATCGCGATCCTGCGCGGCCTGAAGGAGCGCTATGCCGTGCACCACAAGGTCGAGATCACCGATCCCGCCATCGTTGCGGCGGCCACGCTCTCGCACCGCTACATCACCGACCGCCAGCTCCCCGACAAGGCGATCGACCTGATCGACGAGGCGGCGTCGCGGATCCGCATGGAGATCGACTCCAAGCCCGAGGAACTCGACCGGCTCGACCGTCGCATCATCCAGCTCAAGATGGAGCGCGAGGCGCTCAAGAAGGAGGCCGACGAGGCCTCGAAGAAGCGCCTGCAGGCGCTCGACGAGCAGCTTGGCGTCCTCGGGCGCGAGTACGCGGACCTCGAGGAGGTCTGGAAGGCCGAAAAGGCTGCGGTGCAGGGTGCCGCGAGCTTCAAGGAGGAACTCGAGCGTGCGCGCATCGACTTCGAGGCGGCGCGTCGCGCCGGCGACCTCGCGCGCATGTCGGAGCTGCAATACGGGAAGATTCCCGAGCTCGAGAAGCGCATCAAGGCCGCGCAGGACGCCGAGACCAAGGCGCCGACACTGGTGCGCAACAAGGTGACTGACGAGGAGATCGCGGAAGTCGTCTCCAAGTGGACCGGCATCCCGGTCTCGAAGATGCTGGAAGGCGAGCGCGAGAAGCTCCTGCGCATGGAAGAAGCCATCTCCCGGCGCGTCGTCGGCCAGGACGAGGCCGTGAAGGCCGTTTCCGACGCCATCCGGCGCTCGCGCGCCGGGCTGTCGGACCCCAATCGCCCGAATGGTTCGTTCCTGTTCCTCGGGCCGACCGGCGTGGGCAAGACCGAGCTGTCCAAGGCGCTCGCCGAGTTCCTCTTCGACACCGAGGAGGCCATGGTGCGCATCGACATGTCCGAGTTCATGGAGAAGCACTCCGTGGCGCGGATGATCGGCGCGCCCCCGGGCTACGTCGGTTACGAGGAAGGTGGCTACCTCACGGAAGCGGTGCGTCGCCGCCCGTACTCGGTGATCCTGCTCGACGAGGTCGAGAAGGCGCACCCGGACGTGTTCAACGTCCTGCTGCAGGTGCTCGACGACGGCCGCCTGACGGACGGGCAGGGCCGCACCGTGGACTTCCGCAACACCGTCATCATCATGACCTCGAACCTCGGTTCGCAGGTCATCCAGGAGCTGGCGGGCGAGGCCAACTACGCGAAGATGAAGGCCGCGGTGATGGAGATCGTCGGCAGCCACTTCCGGCCGGAATTCATCAACCGCGTCGACGAGGTCGTGGTGTTCCACCCGCTCGGCCACGAGCACATCCGCTCGATCGTGGACATCCAGGTCGGCTACCTGCGCAAGCGGCTCGCGGACCGCGACATCGAGCTCGCGCTCGACGACGCCGCGCGCGACCTGCTCGGCGAGGCTGGATTCGACCCGGTGTACGGCGCGCGACCGCTCAAGCGCGCGATCCAGCACCAGCTCGAGAATCCGCTCGCGCAGGCCATCCTGCGCGGCGAGTTCGGGCCCGGAGCGCACGTCCTGGTCACGGCGCGCGACGGCAAGCTCGCCTTCGAGCAGCGCGGCGCTGCGGAGGCGCCCGCCGCCGCGAAGCGGAAGAAAGCCTGACGGGCGTGACACAGGCGATCCACGCCGCGTGCCTGCGCGAGGACGCCGTGAACCCGCTCCCTGGGGGCTCCGGGCGCCGCGTCCATGCGGCGCACGGCCTCGCGCAGGCACACGGCATGGATCGCCCGGTCCGCGGCCACCGAGCTCTCGTATAATCGCCCGCCCGGAGGAGCATCGACGCGACCATGCCCATCTACGAGTACCAGTGCGACCACTGCGGCCACCACCTCGAGGCGCTGCAGAAGATTTCCGACAAGCCCCTGCGCGAATGCCCGGAGTGCGGTCGGCATCGCCTGAAGCGCCTCATGTCGGCGCCGCTGTTCCGACTCGCGGGCAGCGGCTGGTACGAGACCGATTTCAAGTCCGACAAGGAGCAGAAACGCAACCTGCTCGAGAAGGGCGACAAGGAACCCGCCCCCGAGGCGAAGGCGGAAGCCAAGCCGGAAGGGAAGGCCGAGGCCAAGGCGCCTGAGAAGACGGTCGTTCCCGCGGCCAAGCCCGTCGCGACGCCGGCCGGCGCCGCGCGACCGCGGGCGGCAAAGAGCGCGGCGAGGTCATCGGCGAAGGCGCCGGTACGCAAGAAGGCCCCTGCGCGTGCCCGCAAGCGCTGATCCGCAGGGCCCGACGCCCGAAGCGTCGCCTCCCGCCGCCAGCGGTGCGACAGGGGAGCATCACCCGGTTCGATCGTTCCGCAATTACCTGATCGGCGGATTGCTGGTCTGGATCCCCATCATGGTCACCGTCTGGGTGATCCGGTTCCTGTCGCGCATCCTCGACCAGTCACTGGTGCTGCTGCCGCGCGCCTGGCGACCCGAAACGATCTTCGGTACGTATGTTCCGGGAGTCGGCATCGTCCTGTCGCTGCTCCTGTTGTTCCTCACGGGACTCGTGGTCAAGAACCTGTTCGGCGGACGCATCGTCGCCGGGCTCGAGTCGCTGGTGCGGCGCATCCCGGTCGTCGGCCCGATCTACGGCGGCGCCAAGTCGTTCAGCGAGACGGTGCTCACCGACAAGGGCCGCTCGTTCAAGCAGGTGGTGATGGTCGAGTTCCCGCGCAAGGGGATCTACAGCATCGGCTTCATCACGGCCGACGACCTCGAGGAGGTCCAGGCCAAGACCGCCCAGGACGTCACCTGCGTGTTCGTCCCGACCACGCCGAATCCGACCACCGGGTTCATCGTCCTCGTGCCGAAGGAGGAGGTGGTCGCGCTCGACATGACCGTCGACGAGGCGATCAGGATGCTGCTCACGCTGGGCGTGGTCGTGCCGCGCTGGAAGGGGCGGGGTGCGGACGCTCGTCTTGCGCCGCAGCAGACCGACCCGTAACATCCCGTCCCCCCTGAGAAAAACCGGCCTCGGGGCGCCGGCAGACCGGCCCCGCCAACCATGTCCATGCGCACCCATTACTGCGGCGAGGTCAACGAGAGCCTCGTCGGAAGCACCGTCTCCGTCGCCGGGTGGGTCCACCGCCGGCGTGACCACGGCGGAGTGATCTTCGTCGACCTCCGCGATCGCGAGGGCCTGCTGCAGGTCGTCTTCGATCCCGACGCGGCGGACGTCTTCGCGGAAGCGGAGCGCGTGCGCGGCGAATGGGTGCTCAAGGTGACCGGCACCGTGCGGCCGCGTCCTGCCGGCACGGCCAATCCGCACCTCGCATCCGGCCAGGTGGAACTCCTCGCGCGAGGCCTCGAGGTGCTGAACCGCTCCGAGCCGATCCCGTTCCAGCTCGACGAGGACGTGAAGGAAGAGACGCGGCTCAAGTACCGCTACCTCGACCTGCGTCGCGACGAGATGCAGAAGCGCCTGCGCCTGCGCCACGCGGTGACGCGCGCGATGCGCAGCTACCTCGACGGCCACGGCTTCATCGACGTCGAGACGCCGATGCTGACCAAGGCGACGCCCGAGGGCGCGCGCGATTACCTCGTGCCGAGCCGCACGCAGCCGGGCAAGTTCTTCGCGCTGCCGCAGTCGCCGCAGATCTTCAAGCAGCTGCTGATGATGGCGGGCTTCGACCGCTACTACCAGATCGTGCGCTGCTTCCGCGACGAGGACCTGCGCGCCGATCGCCAGCCCGAGTTCACCCAGCTCGACGTCGAAACCTCGTTCCTCGCGCGCGACGAGATCACCGGCCTGATGGAAGGGCTGGTGCGGGAGCTCTTCGACAAGGTGCTCGGCGTCGAGCTGCCGGATCCCTTCCCGCGCATGACGTATGCCGAGGCGATGCGCCGCTACGCGTCCGACAAGCCGGACCTGCGCATCCCGCTGGAACTCGTGGACGTCGCCGACCTGGTGAAGGACAGCGAATTCAAGGTGTTCTCGGCGCCGGCCGCGGACAAGGAGGGTCGCGTCGCGGCACTGCGCGTGCCCGGTGGCGGCGAGAAGCTCTCGCGCAAGCAGATCGACGACTACGCCGCGTTCGTCGCGCGGTACGGCGCGAAGGGCCTCGCGTACGTCAAGGTCAACGACGCGACGAAGGGACGCGACGGCCTGCAGTCGCCGATCCTGAAGTTCCTGTCGGACGCCGCGGTGACGGGGCTGATGCAGCGCACGGGCGCGCAAACCGGCGACCTCGTGTTCTTCGGTGCCGACAAGGCGAAGGTCGTGAACGATTCGATGGGCGCGCTCAGGCTCAAGGTTGGCCAGGACCTCGGGCTGGTCGAGGCGGGCTGGCGCCCGCTGTGGGTGCTCGATTTCCCGATGTTCGAATGGGACCCGGAGGCGAAGCGCTGGGCCGCGATGCACCATCCGTTCACCTCGCCGGTCAACGACGACCCGGCCGCACTCAAGGCCGATCCGGGCGGAGCGCTGGCCCGCGCGTACGACATGGTGCTGAACGGCTCGGAGATCGGCGGCGGGTCGGTCCGTATCCACCGCAACGAGATGCAGTCCACCGTGTTCGAGCTGCTCGGCATCGGGCCGGAGGAAGCGCAGAAGAAGTTCGGCTTCCTGCTCGAGGCGCTGAAATTCGGCGCGCCGCCGCACGGCGGCATCGCATTCGGCCTCGATCGCCTCGCGATGCTGATGGCAGGGGCGGACTCGATCCGTGACGTCATCGCCTTCCCGAAGACGCAGACCGCGACCTGCCCGCTGACCGACGCGCCAACCGAGGTGTCCGAGCAGCAGTTGCGCGAGCTGCACATCCGCGTGCGTCTGCCGGAGAAATAGGGGACATTCTCCTATTTCGAACTAAAACAGGAGAATGTCCCCAATTTCTCCGCGCGACCCGGTCGTGCTCGTCCATGGACTGTGGATGCGAGGCAACGAAATGGCCCTGCTGCGGCGGCGCCTGCAGCGCGACCACGGATTCGACGTCCACGTGTTCTCGTATCCGACGCTGTTCGGTGACACCGCGCAGATCACGGCGGACCTCGCCGATTTCGCAGAGGGAGTCGCAGCTGGTCGGCTCGTGCACTTCGTCGGCCACAGCCTCGGCGGCACGTTCGTGCTGCGCGCGCTCGAGCGATATCCGGCGCGGTTCGACGGCAACGCCGTCCTGCTCGCGGCCCCGTTGAACGGCTGCAAGGCCGCGCGCGGCGTGTTGCGCTGGCCGATGCTGCGGCCGATCATCGGGCCGCACCTGCTCGCCGAGGTCTCCGCGCCGGCCGAGCACCACTGGCAGGGTCCGGCGGCGCTCGGTGCGATCGCGGGCACGCGCAGGCTCGGCATGGGCCAGTTCTTCGCGGGGTTCCACGAGGACCACGACGGCACGGTGGCCGTCAGCGAGACGATCATCCCCGGTCTCGCCGATCACCTCGTGCTGCCCCACAGTCACATGGGCATGCTCACGGCCGGCGACGTCGCCGACCAGGTGGCGCATTTCCTCCGGCACGCTGCGTTTCGACGCTCCTAGGGCACGTATTGCGGCTGCGGCGCCTTCGCGGCAGCGGCATCCACCCAGCCACCGCCAAGCGCCTTGTACAGATCGACGTGCGCGATGAATCGGTCGCGCTGCCCTTGGCTGTAGAGCAGCTGCGCGTTGAAGAGCGAATTTTCCGCATCGAGCACTTCGAGGTAACTCGAATAGCCGCCCTCGTAGCGCTTGCGGGCCAGCCGCGCGTAGTCGCCCAGCGCCTCGACCTGCAGGCGCTGCGCCTCGGTGCGTTCGGTAGACTTCTGCGTCGCGATGAGCGCGTCGTCCACGTCCGCGAATGCGCCCTGCACCGTCTTCTCGTAGTTCGCGAGTAGTTGCTCACGCCTCGCGTCGGCCTGCTCGTTCACGCCTACGTTGGAGCCACCCTGGAAGATCGGGCCGGTCGCCTGCCCGGCGTAGCTCCAGGTGCCGGACCCGCCGTCAAACAGCTTGTTGAGGTCCAGGCTGGCCACGCCCAGCAGGCCCGTCAGCGATATGGACGGGAAGTAAAGCGCGCGCGCCGCGCTCACCCGCGCGTTCGCGGCGATCAACGACTGCTCGGCCGAAACCACGTCGGGCCGCTGGACGAGGATGTCCGAGGGCAGTCCAGGTGGCACGATGGGTGTGCCGAGTTCCAGCAGAACGCGTCCGCGCGCGATCGGCCCCGGGTTCCGCCCGAGGAGCAGGGATAGAGCGTCCTCCTGCCGTGCGATCTGCTCCTGCAGCACGGGCACCGCCGCTGCCGCGACTTCGTACTGGTAGCGCGCCTGCGAGAGTTCGACCTTCGAGATGACGCCGCCCTTGTAGCGCTTTTCGAAGACGTCGAGCGCCTTGCGCCGGCTCGCGAGTGTCGCCTCCGAGGTGCGGAGCTGGTCGTCGAGCGACAGCAGCGTGAGGTATCCCGATGTCACCGCGCTCACGAGCGTGAGCACGGCGGCGCGGCGATCCGCGTCGCTGGCGCGCCAGTCCGCGCTCGCAGCTGCCGTCTGGTTGCGGATCTTGCCCCACACGTCGATCTCCCAGCCCGCGGTGAACCCGGCCGCGCTGGAATTCGCCACGACGTCGTTGCCCTTGCCGACCACCTGCGCGGACGGCTTGTTCTGGCCGCTGCTCGCGGCGTAGCCCACGCTCGGGAAAATCGGCGCGCGCGTCGTGACCATGGCGCCGTGAAACTCGTCCACGCGAGCCGCGGCGATGCGCAGATCTTCGTTGTTGCGCAAGGCCTCGAGCACGAGTTCGTCGAGCACCGGATCGCCGAAACTCGACCACCACTGGACATCGGCCGGGCGCTGCGCCTCGGACAAGGTGAAGCGGTACTGCGCCGGAATGTCGAGCTTTGGGCGCTGGTACGGCGTGCCGAGGCAGGCAGTCAGCGACCAACAAGCGACGAGAAGCACTGCGCGTCGCATGGCTCAGTGGCCTCCCGGCCCGGTGGTGGCCGTGTCCCCGCCGGGAGTGGCAGGCGCAGGCGCCGCCGGAGCCTTCGGCGGGAAGAAGCGCTCGCTCAGCTCATTTATCACTACGTAGAAGAGCGGAACGAAGAACAACGCAAGCGTAGTGGCGCCGACCATGCCGCCGATCACGCCGGTGCCGATCGAGTGGCGCGAGGCCG
>DAOMFD010000010.1:22411-25142 GCA_035429605.1 Steroidobacteraceae bacterium
GTGGCGCCGACCATGCCGCCGATCACGCCGGTGCCGATCGAGTGGCGCGAGGCCGAGCCTGCGCCCGAGGCGATGGCAAGCGGGATGGCGCCGGCCGTGAAGGCCAGCGAGGTCATGACGATCGGTCGCAGGCGCGCCTTCGCGCCCTCGACCGCGGACTCGACGATCGACAGGCCCTTCTGGCGCTCGAGCACCGCGAACTCGACGATCAGGATCGCGTTCTTGGCGGCGAGGCCGATGAGGGTGACGAGGCCGATCTGGAAGTAGACGTCGTTCTCCATGCCGCGCAGCCAGACCGCGAGCAGCGCGCCGAGCAAGCCGAAGGGCACGGCCGTGATCACGCTGCCCGGCAGCGACCACGACTCGTACTGCGCCGCGAGGATCAGGAACACCATGACGAGGCCGAATACGAACACCATGGCCGATGCGCCGCCCGACTGCTTCTCTTCGTACGCCTGCCCGGACCACGCGATGCCGTAACCCTCCGGCAGCGTCGCCGCGAGCTTTTCCATGGTGGCGATGGCCTGCCCCGAGCTGTAGCCCGGCGCCGGACCGCCGTTGATCTTCGCGGCCGGGAAGCCGTTGAATCGCGGGATCAGGTCCGGACCCTTCGTGAAGCGCGCCGTGGTGACCGCGTCCAGGGGAACCATCTCGCCCGAGCGTCCGCGCACATAGATGTTGCGCAGGTCTTCGGGGCTGTTGCGGAACTCGGGCTCGGCCTGCAGCACGACCTGCCACACGCGACCGTAC
This sequence comes from Steroidobacteraceae bacterium, assembly GCA_035429605.1. Lineage (GTDB taxonomy): Bacteria > Pseudomonadota > Gammaproteobacteria > Steroidobacterales > Steroidobacteraceae > RPQJ01. The sequence continues at coordinate 23,162 of DAOMFD010000010.1, forward strand.
TTGTTGTACTGGCTCACGTACAGTGAGCCGAACAGCGACTGCAGCGCACCGTATACGTCGGCAATCGGCGCGCCGAGCGTCTCGGCCTTCTCGCGATCGACCTTCACGCTCAGCTGGCGCGAGGCGGGGTTGAAGGTCGAGTTCACGCCGGCGAGCGCAGGCTGCTGCTTTGCGTCGGCGAGGACCTGCTGCACCGCCTGGGCGAGGCGCGCGGGCTCGCCGCCCGTCAGGTCCTGCACCCACATCTCGAAGCCCCCCTGCATGCCGAGGCCCGGGATCGGCGGCGGGTTGATCGGTATGACGTAGGCGTCCTCGATCTGCGCGAGCTCCGGCGCGATCGCCGCGATCATTGCATCGAGCGACAGGCTCCTGTCCTTGCGCTCCGCGAAGTCCTTGAGGCTCACGAAGACCGTGGCGGAGTTGGTCTTGTACTGGCTGTCGATCGCGCTGTACCCGGAGAGCACGGACGCGTACTTCGCCGCCGGGTGCTTGAGCACGATCCCGGCGATGCGGCGGCCGACGGCCTCGGAGCGGTCGAGGCTCGCCGAGTCCGGCAGGATCGCCGCCACGATCATGAACCCCTGGTCCTCCGGCGGGACGAAGCTGCCCGGCACCACCTTGAACAGGCCGAGGATCGCCACGACGAACGCTGCGAATACCGCCAGCGCGAGGGCGGCGCGCTTCAACACCCAGCGCACGCCCTGCGTGTAACTCTCGGTCAGCCGCTCGAACCACTCATTGAATTTCTGCAGGACCTTCGGCGGGTGACCGTGCGCGCCGTCGAGCAGCAACGCCGCAAGGGCCGGCGTCAGCGTCAGCGCCACGAAGCCGGACAGGATCACCGAGATGACCACCGTCATCGCGAACTGCTTGTAGAGCACTCCCGTCGTGCCGCCGAGGAACGCCGTCGGCACGAAGACCGCGGCGAGCACGAGCACGATCGCCACGACCGGGCCCGACACCTCGTGCATGGCTGCGAACGCGGCTTCGCGCGCGGAGAGGCCCTTGCCCTTCATGTTGGCCTCGACCGCCTCGATCACCACGATCGCGTCGTCCACCACGATGCCGATCGAGAGCACCATGCCGAAGAGCGTGAGCAGGTTCACCGAGAAGCCGAGCATGGTCATGCCGACGAACGTGCCCACGATCGAGACCACGACGGCAATGGTCGGGATCAGCGTCGCGCGCAGGTTCTGCAGGAAGACGTACACCACCAGCACGACGAGCACGACGGCCTCGAGCAGCGTCTTCACGACCTCGTCGATGGACGCCGTGACGAACTTGGTGGTGTCGAGCGAGACCTCGTAGTCGATGCCGGGCGGGAAGCTCTTCTTCAGGTTCTCGAGCGTCTTGCGCACGCCTTGCGCGACCTGCAGCGCGTTGGAGCCGGGCTGCTGGTACACGGCGATGAAGACGGCCGGCTTGCCGTTCAGGCTCGGCCGCATCATGTAGTTCTGCAGGCCTTCCTCGGCCCGCCCGACGTCGCCGAGCCGCACGATGGCCGCGCCCTCCGGGTCCGTGCGCAGGATGATGTCGTCGAACTGCGCCGGCTCGTTGAAGCGTCCTTCCGTGACGACCGGAACGGTGACCTCGACCGGGCGGGAGGTCGGCGACTGCCCGATCGAGCCCGCGCCGAACTGCTGGTTCTGTTTCGCGATCGCCTGCTGGATGTCGGTGGACGTGATTCCACGCGCCGCCATGCGGTCCGGGCTCAGCCAGATGCGCATTGCGTTGTCCGCGGCGCCGAACAATGTCGCCTGGTTGGCGCCCGGCACACGCTTGACGGCGTCGAGGACGTAGAGGTTCGCGTAGTTGGCGACGTAGTTGACGTCGTAGCCACCGTCAGGGGCATAGACGGCGAGCAGCATCATGATGCTGGACGAACGCTTCTCGACCCGGACGCCCGTCTTCTGCACCACGTCGGGGAGCTGCGGCAGCGCGATGTTGACGCGGTTCTGCACCTGCACCTGCGCGGTGTCGG
>DAOMFD010000011.1:0-24365 GCA_035429605.1 Steroidobacteraceae bacterium
GCCGCGAGCAGCTGACCGGCTACAAGAAGCCGAAGTTCATCGAGTTCCGCACCGAACTGCCGAAGACGAACGTCGGGAAGATCCTCCGCCGGGAATTACGTGACTCGAAGGCCGCGTGAAAAACAGGGGACATTCTCCTATTTTCCGGGCCCTGCGCGAGGCCTGGGAAAACGGGGTCTGGCCCCGTTTCCGAAATTGGAGAATGTCCCCTGTTTTCCCGATTTTCGATTTTCAGCGGCCCCTGAACTCGGGCTTGCGCCGCTGCATGAACGCGGTCATGGCCTCGGCGAGATCGTCCGAGTGCAGGAACGCGGCGTTCCACAGCGCCACGTAATCGAGTTCCGCGGCGACCTCGCGGCGGCGCGCCTGGCTCAGCACCTGCTTCGATCCCTGCACGGCGAGCGGTGAATTCGCGGCGATCTCCTGCGCGAGCGCCTGCGCCCGGGCGTGCGCCGCGACTGCGTCCGGCAGCACCTCGTTCACCAGGCCGATCGCCAGGGCGCGCGCGGCATCGATGTCGCGGCCGGTGAACACCAGCTCGCGCGCCGGTCCGTCGCCGATGACGCGCGGCAGGCGCTGCAGCGTGCCGACGTCGGCGACCATCGCGATGCGCGTCTCGCGCACCGAGAAGACGGCATCGGCGGACGCGACACGGATGTCGCAGGCCGTGATCAGGTCCATGCCGGCCCCGAGGCACACGCCGTGGACGGCCGCGATCACGGGCTTGTTGGTGTCCGCGAAGCTGCTGCACGTGTCCTGGTATCGACGGATGTCGTCGAGGAGCGCCAGGCGCTTCCCGACCGCCGAGTCGCCCTTGCCCGAGAGAGAGCCGCCTCCAGCCATGCCGGGGGCGTGATCGAGCAGGTCGATGCCTGCGCAGAATGCCTTGCCACGCCCCGCGAGCACGATCGCGCGCACGTCGGCGTCGGCATCCAGAGCCGCGACCGCCGCCGGAATCGAGCTCCAGAGCGGGCGATGCAGCGCATTGAGCTTGTCCGGCCGGTCGAGCCACAGCGTCGCGACTTGGCCGGAGCGTTCGATCGTCAGGTTGGCGAAATCCATGTCATTCCTCTCGGCTCAACGGGAAGCGCGCGTGGGCTTGCCGACGCGACGCGCGGCGTCGCTGGCCCAGCGTAACAGGGTGTCGGTCGCGCCCGGCGCCAGCGAGGCCAGCTTCTCGAGCATCGCGCTGCCCGGAGGCACGCCGACCTCGGCGAGCCGGAAGCGGATCGCGAGGAAGATGGACCACACGACCCAGGATGGCGGCATGTTGAGCGCCTGCGGCCAGTAGCCGCCGTGCTCGGTGTCCTGCGAGATCGCGGCGGCCATCGGCGTGTCCACGACGCCGGGCAGCACCATCGATACGTGGATACGCTCGCCCACCAGTTCCGTGCGCAGCGCCTCGGTGAGCCCGATCAGCGCGAACTTGCTGGCGCAGTAACCTCCGAGGGGTGACAGGCCGCGACGGCCGGCGAGCGAGGCGACGTTCACGATATGGCCGCGACCCTGCTTGCGCATGGCCTTGACGGCGTCCTGCATGACGTGCAGCGCGCCGAACAGGTTCACGTCGAGCATCGAGTGCAGGTCGGCGTCCTTCATCGTCGCGACCTCCGCGGGGATGAGCACTCCCGCGTTGTTCACCACGATGTCCACGGACCCGAAGCGCTTTATGGCCTTTTGAAATACAGCGGTGACCGCCGCTGGCTTGGTGACGTCAGCGGCGGCGGCGAGTGCCTGCACGCCGCTCTTGCGGGCCTGCGTGGCGACCGCGGCCAGCGCCTTGGGGCGCCGGGCGACGAGCACGACGTTAGCACCCGCGGCGGCGAATGCGAGCGCGGTCTCGCGCCCGATGCCGGAGGACGCACCGGTGACGAGCACATTCCGGTCGCGGAACGTAAGTCCTGGCGTCGACATGGGAGGCACCTCGTGGAAGACGTGCGAGCCGGGCGGGCGGGGGTGCCACAAGGGTAACGGAAAAAGGGGACATTCTCCCTTTTCGCTTCCGCGAAAAGGGAGAATGTCCCCTTCAATCCGCATCGGGGCCCGGTGTCGCTCCCCGGGGCCTGGCCCCGTTTGCTCGTTTACTTCAGGAACTGGGCGACGGGCTTGTAGTCGTAGCCGAGGTCCCGCGCCACGGCCTCGTTGGTGATGTGTCCGGCATGCACGTTGAGGCCGTTGGCGAGGTGCGGATCCTGCCGCATGGCCTCCTTCCAGCCGAGGTCGGCGAGCTTGCGTGCAAATGGCAGGGTGGCATTGTTCAGCGCGAACGTGGACGTGCGCGGCACGGCGCCCGGCATGTTCGCCACGCAGTAGTGGATGACGTCGTCGACGACGTACGTCGGCTCGGCGTGCGTGGTCGCGTGGCTGGTCTCGAAGCAGCCGCCCTGGTCGATCGAGATGTCGACCAGCACGGAGCCGGCCTTCATGCGCCGGACCATCTCGCGAGTGACCAGCTTGGGAGCAGCTGCTCCCGCAATCAGCACCGCGCCGATCACCAGGTCGGCGTCCTGCACCAGCGCGTCGATGTGCTCCTGCGTCGAGTATTCGGTGCGCAACGCAGGCCCGAAGATCGAGGACAGTTCGCGCAGGCGCTTCACCGAGCGATCGACCACGGTCACCTCGGCACGCAGTCCGACCGCCATCTCGGCCGCGTGGGTGCCGGAGACGCCACCACCGAGGATCACGACCTTGGCCGGGGCCACTCCCGGCACGCCGCCGAGCAGTATGCCGCGGCCGCCATTGGCCTTCTGCAGGCAGTACGCGCCGACCTGCACGGACATGCGGCCCGCGACCTCGCTCATCGGCGTCAGCAAGGGGAGCGATCCGTCCGGCGCCGTGACGGTCTCGTAGGCGATGCAGGTGGCGCCCGAATTCACCAGCGCCGCGGTCTGTTGCGGGTCCGGTGCCAGGTGCAGGTACGTGTACAGGACTTGTCCGGCCTTCAGCTGCGCGCACTCGACGGGCTGCGGCTCCTTGACCTTAACGATCATCTCGGCCTTGGCAAAGATCTCCTCCGCCGTGGGCGCGATTTTCGCGCCGACGCGCTGGTAGTCCGCATCGGTGAAACCGATGCCGGCGGCGGCTCCCGTCTGGACGGTGACTTCGTGGCCGCTTTCCACGAGTTCACGCACGGCGGCCGGGATCAGGCCGACACGGTACTCATGGACCTTGATTTCCTTAGGCACGCCGATGCGCATGGACGCTCTCCCCTGGATTGAATCCGCGGAGCATACCGCGCGTGTCGGGCAGGAAAATGCAAAAGTCGTCGACTGCGGCCATATAGACGCAATAAAATGCGGCGAAAGCTTGAATAGCCGAAGGATCCTGCGCATGAAGCTCGACCGGACCGACCAGCACATCCTCGCGGAGTTGCAGCGCGACGGCCGCCTCAGTAATCGCGACCTCGCCGAGAAGGTCCACTTGAGTGAGTCCGCATGCCTGCGACGGGTGCGCAGCCTGGAGGAGGCCGGCGTCATTGACCGCTACACTGCGCTCGTGACCCAGGCGAAGGTCGGCCTGCCGGGCAACGTATTCGTCAGCATCACGCTGAACCGGCAGGAGCAGGGCGATCTCGCCGCATTCGAGGAAGCGGTCAAGCGTGTTCCCGAAGTCATGGAGTGCTACCTGATGACCGGCCAGCAGGACTACCTGCTGCGCGTCGTCGTGTCCGATCCCGCGGACTTCGAGCGGCTGCACAGCCAGCACCTCACGCGACTGCCGGGCGTGGCGCGCGTGCAGTCGAGTTTCGCGCTCAGGACGGTGCGCAAGAGCACGGAACTCCCGGTGCACGGATGACGCCCACACGTCGATTCGCATGGCGCGCATCGGGAGCCGCGGCGATGGCTGCGGCTCTTGCCACGATGGCAGGGCCCCACGACCTCCAGGCGCAGGTGCCGCCGCCGGCGACGACCGCACCCGCGGCTGCTCCGGCCGCATCGGCACCCGGTGAAGGCGAGCCGTTGTACGCGGCGCCGACGCGCGAGGATCGCTCGGGCAGGATCCTCGCGGCGGTCGAGATCGACGGGCAGGGACCGTATCGATTCATCCTGGACACGGGCGCCAACAGTTCGGCGCTCGCCCCGCAGGTTGCCGAACAACTGCGGCTGCCGTCGGCCGGCGATGTCAGCGTCCACGGCGTGACCGGATCCGCGATGGTACCTGCCGTGCAGGTCGCAACGATGAGAGCCGGGGATGTCGTGCAGTCGGCAGTGATCCTTCCGGTGCTGCCTGGAGACATCTTCGGTGGCGCAGATGGCATCCTCGGGATCTCCGGCATGCAGGACATGAGGATAGAGGTCGATTTCCTGCACGATCGCGTCACGATCAGCCGGTCGCGCGGCTGGGGGGCGACTTCGAGCCTGGTCACGATCAAGGCGTCCCTGTGGCAGGGCGGGCTGCTGCTGGTCAAGGGACGCGTCGGAAGCATTCCCACGCAGATCATCATCGACACGGGCGCGGAACGCACCTTGGGAAACGTGCCGCTCCGGCAGGCGATCGTCGCTCGCACGAGGCCCGGGGAAGAGTTCTCGACGACGGTGTTCGGGGCCACACCCGACACCGAGGCGGGGACCTACTTCCGGGCACCGAGGATTTCAATCGGCTCGAGCCACCTGAACGACCAGCCCGTCACCTTCGGCGACCTGCACGTGTTCGAACTCTGGGGCCTGACCGACGTGCCCGCGCTGGTGATCGGCATGGACGTGCTCGGGCGGTTCGAGAAATTCGTCGTGGATTACCGCCGCAAGGAATTCCAGATCAGCTCACGCAGCAACGGCAAGGCCTTCATGCGCAAGTGCACCGTCACGGACTGCGGTTCGCGCATTCCAGGGTCGGACGGCGACTGACCGGCCGCGCGGCGGCGCCGGTCCGCGCGCAATCGCGGTGCGCCTTCACCCGATCGCAATCCCGGCCCCGGTGAGGACGCGCGCGAGCGGCTCGAGATCGGCTGCGTGCCGCTTCCAGCGCCCGATCGACGTCGAGTACAGCGGCTGACGCACCTGCGCCGCGCTCGCGGTCGCGGTGGGCGACGCGTTCAGGTGGAAGTCGAGGCACGCCGGGTCCCACTCGAGACCGCAGTATCCGAGCATGCGGCGCGTCTCGGCTTCCTGATTGCGGACCAGCGACTCGTACTCCACCGTCAGCATGGCGTCGCCCAGCGCCTCGGTCCAGTGCTCGGCGAGCCTGTGCCAGGCCAGGTAGTAGCGCCCGAGGTCCTCGAGATCGCAGGCGAACGGGCTGCCTTCGCGGAACAGCGTCTTGTGGATCGCGAGGCAGCTGTCCATCGGATCGCGTCGCAGCAGCACGATCCGCGCGCCCGGCAAGGCCAGCCGGATCAGCCCGGCGTACAGGAAATTCATCGGCGCCTTGTCCACGAAGCAGGGGCGGTCGCCGCGATACGTCGCGACGGCGTCCATGTAGCAGCGTCCGATGGCCTGCATGCCGGCCGCGGCTGGACGAGCCGCCGGAGCCTGCGGTGAACTGGCGACGGTGCCGCCACCGGTCATCACGGCGTAGGTCAGGTCGCGCAACTCGCCCAGGCTCTCGACTTTGCGATGTGCCGACAGGATGCGGTCGACCATCGTCGTGCCGCTGCGCGGCAGGCCGATGACGAAGATCGCCCCGAGTCCGAGTCCGGTCCGAGGCGCTGCGCGGACGCGGCTGGCCGGGAAGTTCCGTGCGATGGACTCCATGACGGCCGCGTCGGTCTCGGGGCGATAGCTCAACGTCCCGCGCAGGGTCCGGGCGCCGAGCTTCAGCCATTGCATCGCCCGCTCGTCCTCGCCGAGGTCCTCGAGCTCCTTGTGCAGCGCGTAGCAGAATGCCACCTTGCTCGCGGGGTCCGTGGCGTTGCCGGCGAGCCGCTCCAGGGTTTCGACGTGATTGTCATCCGCGGTCCACTTGCGCAGGCGCGCCAGCGCGTGCCACGCCTCGTGGTCCTGTGGCCAGGCGCGAATGGCGTCCTCGAGCAGTTCCTGCGCGCGCCCGAGGTCGCCCAGGACGATGAACGACCGCGCCAGGTTCAAGCGGGCATTTCGATCGTCGCGCGCCAGGTCGAACGCACGCGCATAGCACCGGTGGTAGTCCGGTATGCGATTGAGGCGCGAATACACGGCGCCCGCCTGCAGCATTCGCACCGCGTCGCCGGCGCAGTCAGGCTCCAGGGCCACCAGTCGCTGCAGCGCGACACGCGTGCGGCCGAAGACGATGAGGCACTCGATTTCCCGGAAGCGCGCGTCGAGACTGGCTGGCTCGAGTTGCAGCGCCCTCTGCGCCGCCACGAACATCGGGCTCATCTCGCCGCGCTGCTCGTGGCGACGGCTCAGCGCCAGCCAGTCAGACGCGGACTGCGGTGGCGTGCTGGCCGGACCAACGGCTGGCGACATGAGCGACCCCGGTGCAAGATTAGCGTGCGAGTATACAGGCGCTGCTGTTCCCGGACGCCCCGGTACGACCTGCCCGCGGCAATCGCGTTGCGGTAGCTCTCGCGGCGGATGAAACCGATACTATAGCGACCGCGCCGGTCGTCCCGCGGCGCGCCGTGATGCGAGGGGTGCAGGTCGTGCGTCGTGCCAGTGCAAGTGCGTTTGTCGCCGCATTCGCGGTCATCGTGTCACCGGGCCCGGCATCTGCCTCCGACACTGAACAGGCGTTGCGCTGCGCGGCGATGAGCGACGATGCCGCCCGCCTCGCGTGCTACGACGCGATTTTCCGGGCCTCGGGCCAGGCCGTCGTGCCTGGTGCCGCCCCGGCCGCGACGCCCGGGAGTGTTCAACAGGCGTCGACTGCGACTGCGACCGCGACCGCAGCTGCGGCCTCGGCGCAGCCGCCCGCGGCCGCGGCGCCACCGCGGAATCCGGAGCAGGACTTCGGCCTCACGCCCGCACGCAAGGAATCCCTGGAGGCCGCCAAGGCCAAGGAATCCGCGACACCACCTCCACCCAAGGAGCCGGCCGCACCGGAGAGCATGACGGCCAGGGTCACGACGGCGGCGCACCGCCTGACCGGTGAGCTCGTGCTGATCCTCGACAATGGCCAGGTCTGGGTACAGATCGATACGGAGACGAAGGCGCGCGTCAAGGAAGGCGACGAAGTCACGATCCGCAAGGCGACGCTCGGGTCGTATTTCCTCGTCGCGCCGAATCACGTCCTGGTGCGCGTTCGTCGCGTGAAGTAGCGCGGTCGAGCAGCACGGCTGACGAACCGACGCGCACGGGGCCGGCCGCCGCGGTCCAGCCGCACGTCACTGTTCGTAGGTATCCACGGCGGGGCCCAGGGCCTGCTCGAGTGCGCCGAGCCAGGGCCGGTAGTGCACCCACTGCTCGAGCGCGTCGCGGTAGATCGGCCGGCGCACCTGCTCGGCACTCGCGGTCCTGACCGCCCGCTTGTTCTCGTAGAAGCGCAGGCAGGCATCCTCGAACGGCAGCCCGCAGTACTCGAGGAGGCGGCGCACTTCCGCTTCGGTGTCGGTCACCAGTCGTTCGTAGATCACGCGATGCACGTGGCCCGGCATGGCCGCGTCGAAGTGCGCCATGAGGTCGACGTAGTTCCGGTAGTACGCCCCGAGCTCCGCGAGGTCGTAGGAGAAGCGATTGCCGTGCGCGAAGTGCTGTTTGAACACGGAGAAGCAGCAGCTCATCGGGTGCCGCCGCGCGTCGATGATCCTTGCGTTGGGCAGGATCAGGCGGATCAGGCCGACGTGGAGCCAGTTGCGCGGGTTCTTGTCGATGAAGTGCGGCAACGCGCCCTTGCGCTGCGCGCGGGTCGTTTCCAGGTAGCGCTCGCCGAGCCTGTGTAACTCGGCGTCGTCGAGGTCGCGCACGATCTCGGGATACGCGGAACGCTGGGTGTTGCCGCCACGCTGGCCGAGCTCGCGTGCGATGGCGCCGATGTCCGGAAGCTCCATCGTGCCCTCGACGGCGGAATGGCTCGCCAGGATCTGCTCGATCAGCGTCGATCCGGCGCGAGGCATGCCCACGATGAAGATCGGGTCGGCCGCCGGGCATCCGCGTCCGGAGCGGGACGCGATGAATTCGCGCGTGAACACGCCAGCCGCACGCCGCACCCGGTCGGCCTCGGCGGCGGCATCGTAGTCGACCACGGAGCGGCGCAGACGGTTGCCTTCCGCGTAGTGCCGGAAGGAGCGCTCGTAGTCACCGGCGTCCTCGTACGCCTTGCCGAGCGCGAAGTGGAAGTGGAAGCGATCCTCGACCGACAGGTCCGCACGCTCGACCTGGCGCAGCATGCGGTCGGTGTCCTCCGCCGTGAACCGGAACGTCTTCAGGTTGGCGAGGCTCCAGTACGCCTCGCCGAACTGCGGCGCGAGGCTGATCGTCCGGCGATAGGCGTCGGCGGATTCCACGGGCTGCCCCGCGGTTTTCAATGCGTGCCCGTAGCCGTGCCACACGACCGCGTCGGCGGGGTTCTCCTGCAGCAATTGGCGCAGGATTTCGAGGGACCCCGCGTTGTCCCCGAGGCGGCCGAGCAATTCGGCCCGCAACGTGCGCAGCGGCACGTCGTCGGGCTTCTCCTGCAACATCAGCTCGACTATCCGCAGCGACTCGGCGAAGCGCGCCTGCCAGAGCATGACCTGCGCAAGATTGAGGCGTGCCGCCCGGAAGCCCGGCGCGAGATCGAGGCAATGTTCCAGCAGGATCTCGGCCCGCGTGTACTGGCCCGTCCGCGCGGCGAGTTCCGCCAGCATGCGCAGGGCGGCCACGTCCTGCGGCACGCGGGCAAGATGCGCGACGAGCACCGGCTCCGCGTCGGCGTATCGACCCTCCGCCAGTGCGTCTGCGGCGCCGGCGAGGCGGCCGTCCTGCGCAGCCGCGTCGATGAGTCGAAGATATGCGGAATCGGCTCCCGCGCGGTCGCCCAGCGCATACAGGTGGAAGGCCACGGCCCGCCACGCGTCGGCCATGTCGGGACGAATCTCGAGGGCGCGGCGCAGTTCCGCCACCGCGTCGGCGCTGCGGCCGGCGAGGCCGTAGGCGAGCCCCAGTTCGTAGCGTGCGGCGACCCAGTCCGGTCGCGCTGCGGCCAGGGGCTCCAGGACGGCCAGCGCGGACGGCGCGTCGCCGCGCGACCGGTGTGCCGCGCCGAGCACGAGCCGGGCGGCCGCGTGGTCCGGTGCCTGCTTGAGAATTTCACCGGCCTGCTCGGCCGCCCGCTCCGGGTCCGACGCGACCAGGCGGGCAGCGCCCTCGATGGCGCTGCGGAGGGCATCGACGGCGTTGCTCGCTGTGCTCATCGGGCGGTCGGTCTCGCGAAAGATCGTGCATGAGAGACCGGGTGGCACCGAATGTCAATTGCCGCGACTGGCGGCGGCAATCACCGTGAGCAAAAAAAAACGGCGGGCCGAGGCCCGCCGTTCGAGTTGCCGCGTTTCCGCAGCGTGTTTCTTAGAACTTCGCAGTCAGACCGACGAACATGTAACGACCCAGGGCGTCGTACACGCCCGGGTAGGTGTTGCCGTTCGCCGGAGAGGTCGGCAGCGAGCCCGACAGCGGCGGATCCTGATCGAGCAGGTTGTTGATGCCCGCATTGATCGTGTAGTGCTCCGCGAAGGTGTAGGTCGCGCCCAGGTCGATGTAGTTCTGGGAGCCGAGCCACTTGTCGAACGGCTTCTGCGTGTCGTACGAACCCTGGAGGTCCGGGTCCTTGCTGTACGTCTCGAGTTCGACCGAGTCGATGTAGCGCCACGCCACGGAGATGTCCACGTTCCACGGCGTCGACCAGACGGTCTGGAACTTGCTCTTCCACTCCGGGGTCGGGGTCGTGCACTTGGACGGGCCGTAGAAGCCCTTGCAGTCGTACTTGCCGTAGCCCGGGATTTCCTGGATCTCGAACGAGTCGACCCAGGTGGCCAGCTCGTTGAAGTTCAGGCTGCCCCAGTCACCGATCGGCAGGTTGTAGTTGAGGTTAAAGTCCGTGCCGCTCGTGTGGTAGAAGCCGAGGTTGCTCGTGAGTGCCGTCACGTAGCCGTCCTTGGTCGTCCACAGCGAACCGCCCGCATTGCGGTGGATGTTGTCGCAGAAGAACGGATCGGCGAACGCGATGCAGTTCGCGACGGTCGTTGCCGGGGCGATGCTGCTGATCACGTCCTCGATCTTGATGTTCCAGTAGTCGATCGACCCGGTGAAGCCCTCGAGGAACGTCGGGGTCAGCACGAGACCGACCGTCCACGTGTTGCCCGTCTCGGGCTTCAAGGTCGACTGGCCACCGAACAGTGCGTTGTACTGGCCGGCCGGGCTTACCGGCGTGGTGCCGTACCAGGCCGCCGTGTTGCCGTTGTCGTTGTCGGTCAGTGCGCACTCGGCCGGCGACGCAGACGGGTTCGAACCCGCACACGGATCGCCCGCCCAGTCGAACAGGCCCACCGCCTGCGGCGTGAACAGCTCGAGGACGTTCGGAGCGCGAACGGCGTGCTGGTAGCTGCCGCGGAGCTTGAAGTCGTCCATCGGCGCCCAGTCGAGACCCAGGCCGTACGTGTTGGTATTCACGCCGGTGCTGTAGTCCGAGTACCGGTAGCTGCCGTTGAACGTCAGGCTCTTCGCGCCCGGGGCATCCTCGACGATCGGGACGCGGGCTTCCATGAAGACGTCCGTCACGTTGTAGCCGCCCTTGACGGGCAGCAGTACGCCGGAGCCGCCGCCGAGGTCGCCCGTCTGGTTCTCGGTGTCATAGTCGAGCTGCAGGTCTTCCTGGCGGTACTCGACGCCGAACGCCACGCCGATGCCGCTGGCAGCCCACGGCATCTTCACGCCGTAATCGCCGAGGTCGGCCGACAGCGAGCCGTTGACCACCGTCTGGGCCGTGCTGCCGCTGGAGAAGCCCTGGACGTTGATGTAGTTGAGGGCCGCTGCATTCACACCCGTCGTGGCGGTATTTGCACTCCAGATGTCCCACGGCACGCAACCGGCCGCGTACCCGGCCAATGCACCCGCACAGGCGGCCGGATTGTTGCTGACCGCGTCAAAGGGCAGGTTCGGGTCGTAGTCCGGATTGGCGACGGCATTGAGCGCGGCCAGCGCCCGCTGGTTCGAGACGTAGTTGTTGACGTGCTCGTTCAGGATGGTCGTGCCGTACTGGCCGAACAGGTCGTAGTTCCAGTGATCCCAGATCTTGCCGCGGATGCCCAGCACGCCCTGGTAGTCGGTGTGACGCAGGTCGTCCTGGCGCGGGCCGCCTTCGACGTTGCGGCGCTGGATGAACACCGGGGCCGTGCCAGTGGTGATCGGGGTGGCGTTGTTGTAGCAGAGGTAGTTGAGCCACTGCTGGCTGACCAGCGGGTTGGCATTGGCGGCCGTCGGATCGCAGGGCAGGTCGTAGTACGTGCTGAAGATGCCCGACGGGGCGATCTGCGCGACCGTGTGGTCGTCCATGAACATGAACTGACCGTACGCCTGGATCTGGTCGGTCACGTCGTAGTGCATGAACACGTCCGCGTTCCAGCGCTCGTCCGGGCGCTGGTAGTAGTTCAGCGGCGCGTAGTTGTACAGCGAGCTATCGCGGGCCGGGCCGGTCGGGGTGACGCCATAAGGGCCCGTGAAGTTGTTGCCCGCGGCATAGAACGAGCCGTTGGCACGGGTGCCCGAACCACCGCAGCGCACGGCCTTCTTCTTGTTCCAGCTGCCGCCGATCGGGGCGCCGCCGTAGAAGTAGGCCGACGACGCCGTGATGCTGTAGTAAGCGAGGATCTCGGGGTCCGTCTCGATGTACGCGGTCTGCAGCGCGCAGGCACTGCTGATGCGGTCGCCCTGCAGGACCGGATCGGTGTGGCGGTAGCCCACGAACATCGTGGCGTTGCCCTTACCGTCGGCGAAGTTCGAGCCCATCATCAGGCTCAGGTCGTAGGTGTCGCCGTCCGTTACCGAGTTGCCTGGCTTGGCGAATTTCCGCTTGGCGAGGATGCCATCCATCAGGTTGGCGTTGTCGCCGTCGCTGTTGTTCGTGCTGTACAGGCTGTACTGGCCGCCGAGCTCGATGCCCTCGAAGTCGTCCTTCATGATGAAGTTGACGACGCCCGAGATAGCGTCGGAGCCGTAGACCGCGCCGGCGCCGCCCGTCAGCACTTCGACGCGATTGATCAGCGGGGCCGGGATGAAGTTGATGTCGGGAGCGATGCCGGAAATGCTCGCCGGGTCACCTGCCGGGAGGCGGCGGCCGTTCACCAGCACGAGGGTGCGGCTGCTGCCGAGGTTGCGCAGGTCGATGGTCGACGTACCCGACGAACCGTTGGACACCGTGCTGGACTGCGCGGCAAACGCCTGCGGCAGCTGGTTGACCAGGTTGACGCTGTCAGTGATGCCCTGCAGTTCGACGTTCTGCGAACCGATCTGCGTGACCGGGCTGGCACCTTCGAGGTTCGGCTGCGGAATGCGCGAACCGGTGACGATGATCTGCTCGACTTCGTCAGGCGTGGCGCCCGCCTCCTGAGCGAGTGCACCCGCTGAATACGCGCCCGCGCTGACTGCGCTGGCGAGCAGGGCAACCCGCACTGCGCGCTCTATATTGCGATTGGCCATCAGTTGACTCCCAAGAATTTCTAGTTGCGAAAGACCCACGCCCGGCTAGGGCCCGAACGGTGGACTGGCACGTGCCCCGTGCAGGAACCGCGCACCAACAGCACTCTTGGCGACGGCCCGGCACAAGTGGGGCCGATCATACCAACGGCCAAAGGCGTCTGTGAAGCACCTGTTGCGGAAATTCAACATGCCCCGGCCGGGCTGGCCGTCTGTTCGATGCCGCGCTGCAGCGTCCGGCGAGGCTGTCAAAGTTGCAAGACCAAGTCCAGCTCGGCCGGACCTGTGTCTTTCAGGCAACAATGACGGCTTAGACTGGTGTCGCGGCGATACGACGGCCGGGATGGCCGGCCGTGCGGTCAGTCCTCGGCGGCGTAGTAGGTCCGCTGGCCGTTCAGCAGGCCGTTGACCAGTTCCTTTTCCACGTCGGTCAGGAACGGATTCCACACGTCGAGCATGAGCTGGACCCTGAGCTGGTCGCTGTCGTTGCGAGCCTCGTGGTCTACGCTGTCGTCGAACACCCAGGCCTTGCCGTACTGCCACTCCCGGGTGTCGTTGCCCACCCGGAACGTGCAGCCCGGCGGCAGGATGAGTGGCAGGTGCACGATCAGCCGAACGTTGGTGTCCCCGTTGTGCGGCGGGATGGTCGTGTGGGCCTCGAGCGCCGAGAACAGCACGTTGGGGGAGAAGTTTGGGGTCCGCGCCAGGGGCAGCGATTCGACCACTTCGGCCGTGCGCGGGCAGCGCTCGCAGTGTGCGTCGATCCGCTGGCCGTGCTGCCACAGCAGGTAGGTGGCCCAGCGCGGCGAGTGATTGAGATCCTTCCACTGGTCGAGCGGCGCGCCGGGGGGGCGCTGGATGTAAGGGTCGAATTCGTCGCGCTGCTCGGCGACGACCGCCTCGCATTCCCGACGGATATCCTCGGTGGCTGCCTCGAGTTCCGGGATCCACGGGAACAGCTCGTTCGGGTAGAACTGCAGCGGCGGCAACTGGGCGAAATACAGCATCACCGGCTCGGGCGAGTAGCGTTTCTTGGCGCCGGTCATGACCGCGACCGTCTCCTCGAAGCGGTCCAGGCGCGCAGTCGAGTGCCGCCGGCGCAGGTCCGCCAGCACGCCGTCCAGGTGGCGTTCGAGCGACCCGCGGTTCTCGTCGACCACCGCCTGGGCGTGCTCGACGGCCCTGGCGAATGCGGGCGCGGCCTGGTCCTTCGCCGGCATGATCTTGAGGACGTCCTTGTACACGCGCGCCGCCTGACGGCGCTTGCCGAGCCGCTCGAGCAGCGTCGCCTTGTGCAGCAGCGCCGGGAAGAAGTACGGGTCGATGGCCAGCGCACGCGTCACGGCGGCCATTTCTTCCTGGGGATTCCCGAGGTCCCGGAAGGCGACGGCCTGGTAGATCTGGACCATCGGGTCCCGCGGCGCCGTGGCCGCGGCGTGCTGGAGCATCTGCAGCGCGAGGGTCGCGTCGCGGCGCGCCAGCGCCTGCGTGGCCAGCGCCAGCAGCGCCTCGGTGTGGTTGGGATCGGCGCCGAGGACCCGCTGCCAGACCAGCGCCGCTTCTGCGGCACGTCCGACGCGGGCCAGTTCACGGGCCTGTTGGGCCATGGCCGGGATCCCGGCATTGACGCTTGCGTTCATGGGCCGCGATTGTTTCACAAAGGTCGCCGGGGCGACGAGGGCAGCGGCTCGAATGCTCCTGCGTCGACAGGAGCAGCCTCTCCGGGGCAAGCGACTTGCTTCAGCGGCGAATCAGGGGTCGCTCGTGCAGGCGCGGTCGCTCGTCGGCCAGCCTGCCTGGGGCCGCCGGACCCGGTCGCCGAGGCCGATGCCGAGCGCGCTGGCGGCGCCACCCTTCAGTTCCACGACCAGCGCAACCGGTCCGTCCGCGGCAATCGTCGCGAGCGACTGCGGTTGCGCGTCGTGCTTGACCTTGATCACGCAGCCGTCGGCGTTCACGAACAGCATGTCCAGCGGAATCAACGTGTTCTTCATCCACATCGCCACGTAGCGCGGCGGGTCGTAGACGAAGATCATCGCCTGGCCATCGCGCATCTCGCGCACGAACATCAGTCCCTGCTCGTGGGTCGCGGGTGTGTCGGCGCGCCACGCGTCGAAGGTGCGACGCCGGGCGCTGTGCGTCTCCACGACGAGCGGCTCGCGCGGAAACTGCGCGAGTGGAATCAGGTCGTCCTGCGCGACGTCGGCGCGAGCGGCAGCGGGAACGAGGCACCATGCGAAGGGCAGGGCGATCGATGCCGCCCGGGCCAGGAGCGAGGCGAGGAGCCGTGGCGTCGGCTGGCTCACTGGAAATCCACGACCGCGCTCAGGTCGAAGCGTGAGACGACGACCACTCCTTCGCCGCCGACCGCGCGCGCCGGCTGCGTGCAGTATCCGCGGCCCGTGATCCGGTAGGTGTGACCGTTGCCGAACACCGGCACCTGCTGCACTTCGTCCACACTGCACTTGTCGTCGCCCTGCGTGGCGAAGAAGCGCCCCGAGCCCTCGCGCACGAGCGTGATGTTCGCGGGCACGCTGGTTGCATTTTCACCGGCGCGCAACGGACCCATCCCGATGACCACGAGCAGCGGCCCCTGGCCCGGAATCTCTCCTTTGTAGAGGAGGCGCACGCCTACGCCGTCCGGGCGCACGCCACCGCGACACTGGGGCATCGGGTAGGCCCAGCGGATCTCGGCGTCGATTGCCCCGTGCAGGCGCGCCTCGAGCGAGCCTTCGTTCGCGGGGATGCACAGGGCCTGCTGGCCCGACGGCATGCTGGCGCCGGACGCCGCGCCCGGTGTTCGTGCAACCTCGCTCGTCTCGCCGCCGGACGCGGGACGCGGCGTGACGTCGGGCTGGCCGCTCACGTGCGCGGTGCCGGCGGAGTCCGCGCTCCGGTCGTCGTGGGAGTGCCCGCAGCCGGTGACGAGCAGGGCCAGTGCGAGGCTTGCCACCACGCGTTTCGTCAGGCCAGGGTCAGTCGACCCCCGGGGGGCGTACGAGCAGGTTCTTCGCAAGCAGGCCATGCAGGTAGCCGATACCCCGGGCGAGATGCAGCGTGACGGTGAGGAGCAGGACTCCGACGATCGAGATCAACGGCAGCAGCGCCGGGTGGGGCGAGTGCACGTTCACGTCGCCGTCGATCGTGATCACGCCCGCATGGTAAAGGAGCACGGCGATCGGCGCGACGGTCGTCGCGACCGACACCGCGACGCCGACGACCACGAACGTGAAGTACGCGATGCCGAGCGGCAGCATCAGCAGGAAATACACCAGCGTGCCCCAGGTGCGCGGGTCCTTGAGCATGTCGCCGATGCGCCTGAGGAACGGTGTCTCGCGGTCGGGGTAGGGCGGCCGCCTGGGCATGCGCGTGCCGAGCATGGCCTCGACCAGCCGGCCCTCCGCCAGCGCCACGATGCGCGTGGTGCCGACGAACAGCAGGAAGAACGGCACGCCGATGATCAGGATGGCCAGTCCCACCGACAGCGACAGGCCGGTCACGGCGAAAGTGAAATAGAAGATGCCGGTCACGAGGGTGAGCAGCATGTAGAGCAGCGACAGGTAGGCGCGCGGGTCGACATAGACGCCGAAGAATCGGCCAGCGGTGGACTGGTGCGCACGGGGAGCTGGCGTGCGCAGCGCCTTCTGGATCGTCGCCTCGTTGCTGCGATACGCGTCCGCGACTTCGTCGGGCGCGCCGTAGCTGGACACGATCGACTCGAGCACGATGGCCTCGTCCTGGCCGGCTCGCGCTGCGAGTTCCGCGCGCAGGTGTTCCTCGGCATCGTAGAGCGCGTCCTGCACGAGCGCAGGGTCGGCGCCCTTCAGGGCCGCGCGCAGCGCGTCGAGGTACTGCTCGACCGTTCGCGGTGTCTGGGCCGTCATGGCGTCGCCTCCCCGGCAGTGGTTGTCTTGACTATGGAGTCCACGAAGCTGCGCGTCTCGGTCCAGGTCGCGCACCAGGATTTCAGCACGTCCCGGCCGAGCGGCGTGATCCTGTAATAGCGTCGGGGCGGCCCGGCGTACGAGGGCACGACGCGGCTCGAGAGCAGGCCCGCCGCACTCAGGTTGCGCAGGACCGGGTAGAGCGCTCCCTGCTTGAACGGGCTCGCGGGTGCCGCGTCGCCCGACAGGCGCTTGGCGATCTCGTACCCGTATAGGTCCCCCTCCGTCTCCGCGAGAACTGACAGCAGGACGAGGGCGGTCAGCCCCGCCGTCAGTTCCTTCTGGAACTTGCGGATCAGCGGCTCCGCGTCGCCCACGGGCGCGTCGTCAACCGGGTCGATGGCCACGGAATTACTCGAGGATTAGATGCGATGCCTTGTATTAAACACAAAACAGTATTACGAAGTCAACAATATTGCGACATTAACATCATCTCAGAGCCGGGTCCCGTGCCATCGGACGTCCTGGCGGGTGAGACCGGAATTGGGGCCTGACCCCATTTCGAACGGGTGCCCAGCGCGATCCGGGCGTCGGCCGCTCCATGCCGGCGGCCGGATCGCTGGCACGGCACACGCAGGTACTAGTGGAGTTGGCATCGTGGATTTCGCTCACGTGTAAGACGAGGCCGCGTGTCTGTAACATCGATTTCACCGGAGCCGGATGGAATTGCGCGCCCGATGTCCACCGAACAGCGACAGTTTGCCCCACGGCGATACCTGAGCCGCCTGACCCGAGGCACGCTTGCCGTGATCATGGCGGGCGGGCGCGGCGAGCGCCTCAAGCAATTGACCGAGGATCGGTGCAAGCCCGCCACGCCGTTCGGCGGCAAGTTCCGGATCATCGACTTCGTGCTGTCGAACTGCGTGAATTCCGGCATCCGCCAGATCTCGGTGCTCACTCAATACAAGGCGCACTCGCTCATCCAGCACATCGAGCGCGGCTGGAGCTACCTGCGCGGCGAGTTCGGCGAGTTCGTCGAGATCATTCCCGCGCAGCAGCGGCACGGCCTTGCGTGGTACCAGGGCACGGCCGACTCGCTCTGGCAGAACATGGACATCGTCAAGTCGCACCGGCCGCTGCACGTGCTCGTGCTCGCGGGCGACCACATCTACAAGATGGACTACGGCCCGATGATCGGCCTGCACGTGGAGAACGAGGCCGACATCACGGTGGGCGTGGTGGAGGTGCCGGTCGAGAGGGCGCGCGAATTCGGCGTGCTGACGGTCGACGAGTCGAACCGGGTGCTGCGCTTCCAGGAGAAGCCGCTCGATCCGGAGCCGGTGCCGGGCCGCCCCGACGTCGCGCTCGCCTCGATGGGCATCTACGTGTTCAACCCGAAGCTGCTCGAGCGCCTGCTGCGCGCGGATGCGGACGACCCGAATTCGGCGCACGACTTCGGGCGGAACATCGTCCCGGGCGCCATCGACAAGCTCAGGGTGTTCGCCTATCCCTTCGAGGACATCCGCACCAAGGCACAGAACTACTGGCGCGACGTCGGGACGGTGGACGCGTACTACGACGCGAACATGGAGCTCGTGCGTGTGGCGCCGGAGCTGAACATCTACGACGAGCAGTGGCCGATCTGGACCTACCAGGAACAGTTGCCGCCGGCGAAGTTCGTGTTCGACGACCCCGACCGGCGCGGCTGCGCGATCGATTCGATGGTGTCCGGCGGCTGCATCATCTCCGGGTCGCACGTGTCGAACTCGCTGCTGTTCTCGAACGTGCGCGTCCACGACTGGTCGTCGATCGACCGGTCGGTCGTCCTGCCGCGGGTGCGGGTGGGCGAGCGCTGCGTGATCCGGGGCGCGATCATCGATGAAGGCGCCATCATCCCGGACGGTACGCACATCGGGGTGGATCCGGTCGCCGACGCGGAGCGCTATTACGTGACGGAGGGCGGCGTCGCGCTCGTGACTTCCGCTATGCTCCGTGGCGCGTCGAAAGCCGGCTGATGCCGGTTCCCGTGCCCTGGTCCTGGAGGATGCCGATGCCCTGGATCCCGCCCAAGCGCGCGCTGCCGCTCGCCGTCGTGCTGGCGATGCTCGCGGCTTGCTCGACGCTGACCCCCAAGCTCGAAACACCGACGGTCAGCCTGCTCGGCGTGCAGATGACGAGCGGCGACATGTTCTCGCAGCGTTTCAACGTGCGCGTCAAGATCGAGAACCCGAACGACCTCGAGGTGCCGGTCAAGAGCCTCGAGTACACGATCTACCTGATGGGGGACCGCTTCGGCGAGGGGACGAGCGAGCGGCCGTTCGTGCTGCCGGCGCGCGGCGAGGCGGAGTTCGACATGCTGGTCACGACGGACTTCGTGAGCGCGCTCGGGCGGCTGGTGAGCAGGATGGGCGGCAACAAGCTCGAGAACGTCGAGTACGCTGTCACCGGCAAGCTGCACCTCGACAAGGGCTTCGTGCGCACGATCCCCTTCGAACACAAGGGCCTGCTCAACTTCACGAAGGCCCCGAAGAATTAACAGGGGACATTCTCCTATTTCGATTCGAAATAGGAGAATGTCCCCTATTTCTTCAGGCGGGCGTAGAGTCGCTCGTACTCGGCGCCCTGGGTGTCCCAGGAGAAGTCCTGGCGCATGCCGTTCTGCACCAGCCTGCGCCAGACCGTCGGCCACCCGTACCACTCGAGCGCGGTCTCGAGTGCCCAGCGCACGCCGCTCGCATCGAAGTCGTTGAACACGATGCCGGTGCCCTGTCCGCTCGCGGGGTCGAAGTGCTGCACGGAATCCGCGAGGCCGCCGGTCCGGCGCACGACCGGGACGGTGCCGTACTTCAGGCTGTACATCTGGTTCAAGCCGCACGGCTCGTACATCGAGGGCATGAGGAAGATGTCGGCCGAGGCCTCGATCATGTGCGCGAGTTCCTCGCTGTAGCCGCTGTAGAACACCGCCCGGCCCGGGAAACTCTGCTGCAGTCCGTGCAGGAATTCCTCGTACTGATGATCGCCGTTGCCGAGCGCGACGAACCGCAGGTTGCGGGTCCGGAGCAGTTCCGGCAACACGTCGAACAGCAGGTCGATGCCTTTCTGTTGCGTGAGCCGCGTCACCATGCCGACGAGCGGCGTGTCGGGCGTCGCGGGCATGCGCAGCAGGTCGAGCAGCGCCTGCTTGTTCCAGAGCTTGCCCGTGAGGTCCGTGGCGTCGTACCGGTGCGGGATGTAGCGGTCGGTGGACGGGCTCCATTCGTCGTAGTCGACGCCGTTCAGGATGCCGGTCAGCGAGTCGCCGCGCGCCCGCAGGTCCGGGTCGAGCCCGTAGCCGCCCGCGGGCGTACAGATCTCGGCCGCGTACGTCGGGCTCACCGTCGTCACCGCGTCCGCGTGTATCACTCCGTGGCGCATCGGGTTGATGTGGCCCGCCGCGAGGTCCGGCTGGTGGAGCGCCGCGATAGGCACGCCGGGTCCGAGATCCGCGGCGTGGCTCGCGGCGAACACGCCCTGGTAGCCGATGTTGTGGATCGTGAACACGCTGCGGGTCGCGGCGAAGAGCCCGAGGTCCCAGGCATAGGCGTGCTTCAGCAGCAGTGGTGCGAACGCGGTGTGCCAGTCGTTCGAGTGCATGATCTCTGGCGCGAAACCCATGCGCTGGCAGCAGTCGAACGCGGCGCGCGTGAGCGCGAGGTACCGCACGTGCTCGTCGGGGGCATCGGAGTAGATGCGCGGCCGGTCGAACAGCGCAGGACAGTCCACGAGGTACACCCAGAGCTGCGTGTCGGGGACCCGCGCCGTCTGCACGTCGTAGCGGTACTCGTGCGGTCCGACACGCAGCGTCAGGTCGCGCAGGAAGTCCACCGGATGGCGGTCGATGCCCGCGAGTTCCATCTGGCCGTGCAGCGGCACGAAGACCCGCAGGTCGTGACCGCGGCGCGCCAGGTAGCGCGTCAGCGCGGCGGCGACGTCGCCGAGCCCGCCGGTCTTGGCGAACGGCGAATACTCCGCGGCAATGAAACAGATGCGCATTCGACAAGTGTGCCATCAGCGACGCGCGCGGGGCGATCGAGCGGTCGTCGCGCCCGCTGCCGTCGCAGGCTCGGACGGAGCTGGCGGGGGGTCGCGCCGCCGGTTCAAAATGTCATAAGTGTCAGGCGGTTACGCGGGACCGCCCGAGCGGCGACTGCGCCGTCATGCGGGTCTCGCGACCGGCGCCGCGCCGCGCGATGCGAAGCACGAATCGGGTGGCGCGCGGCGGCTGCACGACTATCCTTGCCGCCATGAACACCGCACCCGCTGCCCCGAGCGATCGCCCCGTCCCGCTCGACTATCGCCGCATCGAGCGCGCAATCCGCTACATCGACCGTCGATTCCGCGACCAGCCGAGCCTGGAGGAAATCGCGAAGAGCGCCGGCCTCGCCCCGCATCACTTCGCCAGGGTCTTCCGCCGCTGGGCCGGAATTTCACCGAAGCAGTTCGTGCAGCACCTCACGCTCGAGGCGGCGCGCGACTCGCTCGGCCGCGACGAGTCGGTGCTGCAGGCGGCGCTGGATGCGGGGTTGTCGGGCCCGGGGCGACTGCATGACCTGTTCGTCACTCTCGAGGCCGCCACGCCCGGCGATTTCAAGGCGCGCGGGCGCGGCATGACGATCCGTTACGGCACCGCAACCACGCCGTTCGGTGTCGCGACGATCGCGCAGACCAGCCGCGGAATCGGTTTTGTCGGCTTCGAACTGGCACGCGGAGAAGTTCCAGGATGGCGTGAGTTCCGCGACACCTGGCGACACGCAGAGTTCGTCGCCGACGATGCGGTTGCGCAGGATCTCGCCCGGAAGGTCTGGGGCGAAGGAGCGCAAGCGGGGGAGTCGCTGCGCCTCTGGGTGCACGGTTCGAATTTCCAGATCCAGGTCTGGCAGGCGCTGCTGCGCTGCGCTCGCGACACGACGGTCAACTACGCGGACGTCGCGCGCGAAATCGGGCGACCCGAGGCGGCCCGCGCGGTCGGCGGCGCGGTCGGCGCCAATCCCGTCGCATGGCTCATTCCCTGCCATCACGTGCTGCGCACGAGCGGCGCGCTCGGCGGCTATCGCTGGGGAGTGGAACGCAAGCGCGCGATGCTGGCCTGGGAGTTGTCGCGCACGGTCGCGGCGCAAGGCTGACGGGTCGGACCAGCACCGGTCCCCCGAGTCCAGCTGGCCGGGGCCGACGATCAGCCGCGCTTGTCGTCCTCGTCGCGGCTCTTGTCCCGCCTGGGCAGGATCGCGCCGAGCAGGCTCTCCTGGGCCTTGGCGAGTGTCTCGAGATTCTGGCGGGTGATGTCCGCGACCGTCGAGAGCGGCGTGGAGGACACGATCTTCGAGATCTGCGCCTGCAGTGCTTCCTGCTGATTCAGGAACGTCTCGATGCTCTTCTCGAGGAATCCCGCGAGGAACCCCTGCATCGCGTTGCCGTAGAAGCGGATGATGGCCTCGAGCACCTTGGTGCTCAGGATCGGCCGGCCGAACTGCTCCTGCTCGGCGATCACCTGCAGCAGGATGTGGCGCGTGATGTCGTGGCCGGTCTTGTCCTCCACGACCTTGATCTTCTCGCCCTTGACGATCAGCGCGCGGATGTCGTCGAGCGTGATGTGGCGGCTCTGCGAGGCGTCGTACAGTCGACGGTTCGCGTACTTCTTGATCAGGCGTTCCTGGCTCATCCGGGGTGGTACCTCGGTCGTACTGCGGCGCACGACATTTGCTGCACGGCTGCCGGTGGATTCTATGGAGCGTTCTATTGCGCCGCAACAGCCATGCTGCATCGCCGCGCGTGGTGGTCGCCACGTACGGCGCGACGTAGACTCCCGGCCGTTCGCTGACGGAGGCGCCGCATGTCGCAGCAGGAACTGTTCGAAAGGCTGACGAGCCAGATCGGCGAGGAGATCTACGTCGGTGAATGGCACCAGGTCACCCAGGAGATGATCGACGCCTTCGCCGTCGTCACCGGCGACCACCAGTGGATACACGTGGACGTGGAACGGGCGCGGCGCGAGTCTCCATGGCGTTCGACGATTGCCCATGGGTTTCTGACGCTGTCCCTGCTGCCGATGCTGCGCGGCATGGGGTCCGGCCAGATCCCGTACCCGGGGGTCAAGCAGGGGGTCAACTACGGCCTGGACCGGCTGCGATTCCCGAATGTGGTCAAGGCCGGCGCGCGCGTCCGCGCGAGATGCAGGCTGCTCAAGGTCGAGCAGATTCCGGGCGGCCTGCAGGTCACCGAGCAGTTCACGGCGGAGATCGAGGGGGAACAGAAGCCCGGCTGCGTGGCCGACACCATCGTCAGGCTCTATTTCCAAACCGCCTGATCGCCCCTGATTCCCGGCCGGTATGAGCGCCGGGCCGCGACTCGGCTTATAGTCCGGGCAAACGACAGCCCTGCCGGGCGGGAGAATGCATCCATGATCTACGACAGCATCCTGCAGACGATCGGCCGCACGCCGGTCGTGCGCGTCAATCGCATCGCGCCCGCGCACGTCACCATGTACGTGAAGTGCGAGTTCTTCAACCCGCTGGCTTCGGTGAAGGACCGGCTCGCGATCGCCATCATCGAGGACGCCGAGCGCAGCGGCGCGCTCAAGCCCGGCCAGACGGTCGTCGAGGCCACGTCGGGCAACACCGGCATCGCGCTGGCGATGGTCTGCGCCGCGAAGGGCTATCCGTTCGTGTCGGTGATGGTCGAGACGTTCTCGATCGAGCGCCGCAAGATCATGCGCATGCTCGGCGCCAAGGTGATCCTCACGCCCGCCGCAGAGCGCGGCAGCGGCATGGTGCGCAAGGCTGCCGAGCTCGCGCGCAAGCACGGCTGGTTCCTCGCGCGGCAGTTCGAGAACGAGGCGAATCCCGCCTACCACCGCCAGACCACGGGACCGGAAATCCTCAGCGATTTCGCCGGCCGGCGCCTCGACTTCTTCGTCTCGGGCTGGGGCACCGGCGGAACGCTCACGGGCGCCGGCGAAATGATCCGCCTCGCGCGCCCGGAGGTACGCATCGTCGCGACGGAGCCGGCCGGCGCCGCGCTGCTGTCGGGGGCGGAATTCAAGCCGCACAAGATCCAGGGCTGGACGCCGGACTTCGTGCCGGCCGTGCTCAATCGGTCGGTGCCCCACGAGATCGTCCTGGTCACCGACGACGAGGCGCTCG
This sequence comes from Steroidobacteraceae bacterium, assembly GCA_035429605.1. Lineage (GTDB taxonomy): Bacteria > Pseudomonadota > Gammaproteobacteria > Steroidobacterales > Steroidobacteraceae > RPQJ01. The sequence continues at coordinate 23,584 of DAOMFD010000011.1, forward strand.
CCGCGGCGCGCTCGCTCGCGAGTCGCGAGGGCATCTTCTGCGGCATCTCCTCCGGCGGCACGTTCGCCGCAGCACTCAAGGTCGCGGAGAAGGCGCCGCAAGGCTCGGTCATCCTCGCGATGCTGCCCGACACCGGCGAGCGCTACATGAGCACGCCGTTGTTCGAAGGCATTGCGGAAGGGTCCGATCCCGAGCCCTGACCCGCCGGGCGGGCATGGCCGCCACCGTGCCCGCCCGCACCCTATGCCGTCGACGACCGCCAGGGCATGTCGCGCAGCGTGGCTTGCACTGCTGCTCGGTGCCTGTTCATCCCAGCAGCTGTATCACGCCGGCCAGGAGTGGCAGCGCACCGAGTGTCGCAAGCTCGCGCCGGCTGACCAGGAGCGGTGCCTCGCCAGCAATGCAGTGACGTACGACGAATACGAGCGCGAGCGGGCAGCGGCGGGCGGTGGAAGTTCCCGGTGATGCCCCGTGTCGGGCAAGTGGCCACGCATCGGAGTGGGCCGTCGGCCGCGCGACTTGGTGGCCGCCGGTGATTACATAAGGCAATGATTCTGAAGAATAAATAGATCGGCCGCTGCCGAGAGCTGCGGCCCCGGGAGGTGGCACGCCTTGCTAGAATCGCAATTCCCGGCGCGATTCCCGCCCGGAGCATTTCGTCATGGCTTCCACCCCGTACCAGCAGCTCGAGCAGGAGTTCCGCCGCCTTCACGCATTCCGTGGCGCGGCGAGCCTGTTGCGCTGGGACGCCGCGGTGATGATGCCGCGCGGCAGCGCGGACG
>DAOMFD010000012.1:0-21756 GCA_035429605.1 Steroidobacteraceae bacterium
ACTCGAGGCGCTCCCAGGTGCGGGCGCGCTTGGCCTTCTCGCGCGACAGGCGCGTCTCGCCGGACCCGTCCTCGACGCTGTCGAGGGCCACCTCGACGTCGTCGCCGACGCTGACTTCAATCTCTCCACGCTCGTTCTTGAACTGGTGGATGTCGATGACGGCCTCGGACTTGAGGCCCGCGCTCACGACGACCTTGTCGGGACCGACTTCGATCACGCGGCCGGTGAGGATCTGGCCCGGGCGGATGCGCTGACTCGCCAGGCTCTCTTCGAACAGTTGGGCAAAGCTCTCGGTCATTTGACTGCACTTCCAGGGGTCTCGCGACCCGTATGCCCGCCGGCTCCATGCCAGCGAGGGTTGACGACGACACGCCCGCGTCCATTCGGGCGACAACAGGATCAAAGGGCCCCAGGGATCCGCTTCTTGGCGAGGGCGAGCACCTGGTCGACCACCGCCTCGATGGGAATGCCCGTCGAGTCGATCACGACCGCATCCGTCGCGGGGCGCAGTGGCGCCACGGGCCGGTTGGTGTCACGCCGATCCCTGTCCAGGATCTCCTGCGAAAGGTCGGCGAGATTAGCAGTAAGTCCCTTTTCTTTCAACTGCTTATAGCGCCTCGCGGCGCGTTCCTCGGGGCTGGCCGTGAGGTAGACCTTGAGGGGCGCCGTGGCAAAGACGACCGTCCCCATGTCGCGTCCGTCGGCAACGAGACCAGGGGCCGAAGCGAACGACCTCTGGCGCTCCAGCAGCGCGGCCCGGACCGGTGGCATGGCGGCGACCCGTGACGCCTCGGCCCCAGCCGCCTCCGTGCGCAGGTCCAGGGTGACGTCGCGACCCTCGAGGATGACCCGCTCGTTGCCGAGCGTATCGGTCTCGAACCGGGCGTCGAGGCTCGCAGCGACCCGCGCATGGCCCGCCTCGTCGCCCGGCTCGACGCCGTGGGCAATCCCGGCCATGGCGACCAGGCGATACAGGGCCCCGCTGTCGAGCAGGTGCCAGCCGAGCCTGCGGGCCACGTGACGCGCGATCGTGCCCTTGCCCGACCCGCTCGGCCCGTCGATGGCGATGACCGGAACGTTCACCCGCTGGCCTCAGGCCTGCTCGTCGATGCGCAGGCCGACGGAATTGGCGAGCGATGCGAAGCCGGGGAAGGACGTGGCGACGTTTGCGACGTCCAGGATCTCGATCGGCGCGGAGGCACGCAGGCTCGCCACGGCAATCGACATCGCAACCCGGTGGTCCCCGTGGCTGTCGACGGTGCCGCCGCCGAAGCTGCCGCCTTCGATCCGCAGCCCGTCGGGCAGCACTTCATGCCGCACGCCGAGCCGGCCCAATGCGCTCGCCATCACCGCGATACGGTCACTCTCCTTGACCCTCAGTTCCTCCGCGCCGGTGACGACCGTTTCACCGTCCGCACAGGCCGCGGCGATGAAGAATGCCGGAAACTCGTCGATGGCGAGCGGCACGAGGTGCTCCGGCACGCGGATCCCTTTCAGGGTCGCCGGCCGGATCTCGATGTCGGCGACGGGCTCCGCGCCGCAGGTGCGACGGTTGACCATGCGCAGGTCGGCGCCCATGAGCCCGAGCATCTCGAGCAGCCCGGTGCGTGTCGGGTTCACACCCACGCCGCGGACCACGAATGGCGCGCGCGCGCCGATGCAACCAGCTACCAGGAAGAATGCAGCAGAGGAAAAATCGCCCGGGACTTCGATGCTGGTCGCCTGCAGGCGACCGGGTGGCCGCAGCGTGATGACGTTGCCCTGGGTCGTGACGTCGCAGCCGAACGCCTGCAGCATCCGCTCCGAATGGTCGCGGGTGACCGCCGGCTCGACCACGACGGTATTGCCTTCGGCACGCAAGCCGGCCAGCAGCACCGCGGACTTCACCTGTGCGCTCGCGACGGGCATCTCGTAGCGGATGCCATGAAGCCGCGCTCCGCCGCTGATGCGCACGGGCGGGCGACCGTCCCGGGTCTCGATGCGGGCCCCCATCGCACGGAGCGGCGCAGCAGCTCGTTCCATCGGGCGGCGCATGAGTGACTCGTCGCCGACGAGCACCGAATCGAACGGCTGGGAACTCAGGATGCCCATGAACAGGCGCATCGCCGTGCCGGCATTGCCCATGTCGAGCGGAACCGCCGGCGCCTTGAATCCATCGAGGCCGACCCCTTCCACGATGACCTCGCCCGCTCCTGGCCGACGAACCTCGACGCCCAGAGCCGCGACCGCGCGCAGCGTCGCCAGGCAGTCCTCGCCCTCGAGAAAACCGGTGACCCGCGTCGTGCCCGACGCCAGCGCGCCGAGCATGAGTGCCCGGTGGGAGATCGACTTGTCGCCCGGCACCGTGACCTCGCCGGCAATGCCGGCCGCGGGCGACACCCGGTAACGGCTCATCTCACAGCACGGCCTTCGGGTACGAACCCAGCACCCGGCACAGCGAGGTGCGTGCCTTCAACTCGGCAAGCGCAGTGGCGAGCGGCTGCGACTGCACATGCCCCTCGAGGTCGATGAAGAACACGTAGTCCCACTTGCGCCGTCGCGACGGGCGGGACTCGATGCGGGTCATGCTGATGCGGTGGCGGGCCAGCGGTTCGAGCAGGCCGAACAGCGCGCCGGGCGCATCGGTGTGAGCCGCCGACACCAGCAGCGTCGTCTTGTCCTGCCCGCTCGGCGGGAACGCCCGGCTGCCGATGACCAGGAATCGCGTGGTGTTGTCCGGTCGGTCCTCGATTTCCGGCACGAGCATGTTGAGCCCGTACACCTCGGCGGCGGCTGCGCTCGCGATGGCGGCCGTGCCCTCCTCGTCCCGTGCGCGGCGCGCGCCTTCCGCGTTGCTCGCCACCGGCAGGCGCTCGACACCCTGCAGGTGCTCCGCGAGCCAGCCCCGGCATTGGGCGAGTGCCTGCGGATGTGCGCAGATGCGCTTGACGTCCTCCAGCGTGGCCATGCGTCCCATCAGGTTCTGGTGGACGCGCAGTTCGACTTCGCCGCAGACGCCGAGCGGCGAGGTGAGGAACATGTCGAGCGTGTTGTTCACCGTGCCTTCGCTCGAATTCTCGATCGGCACGACGCCGAGGTCGGCCGTCCCCGACTCGACCTCGCGGAACACTTCCTCGATGGAGGTCAGCGGCAGCGCGCGGACCGAGTGCCCGAAGTGCTTGAGCACCGCCTGCTGGGTGAACGTGCCTTCCGGGCCGAGGAACGCGACCTTGAGCGGCTCCTGCTGGGCGAGGCACGCGGACATGATCTCGCGGAACAGGCGCACGACCTCCTCGTCCGGCAGCGGGCCCCGCTCGGCGCGATTGCGCTCGATCGCCATGCGCAGCACCTGGGCCTCGCGCTCGGGCCGGTAGAAATCCACCGTGTGCCCGGCCGCGTGCTTGGACAGGCCGACCTGCTGAGCGAGCCTGGCGCGCTCGTTGATCAACTCGTGCAGCCTCACGTCGATCGTGTCGATGCGGGCGCGAATCTCCTCGAGGGCCTGCTTGGCGGGCGTCAATCCGGCCGGCCCCTTTCGAACCGGGACGGCGCGCACGCCGCGCGAGCCAGCCGGCGCCGCCGCCTTCTTCGGCTTGCGACTGCGGACTGGCCGGCGTGCCATCGTCAGACGAGCCTCGCGGCCAGCACGCCTTCGATGGCGCGAAGGTGTCCCAGTACGTCGGGCGCGATCCGGGAATCCGTGTCGATCAGGGTGTAGGCGATGTCACCGCGCGACTTGTTCAGCAGGTCCGCGATGTTGAGCTTCGCCTCGGCCAGGCACGTCGAGATCTGTCCCACCATGTTCGGCACGTTGTCGTTGGCGATGGCGATGCGGTTCTCGCCGACGCGCGGCAGCACCGCCTCCGGGAAATTGACCGAGTTGCGGATGTTACCGTTCTCGAGGTAATCGCGCAGGGTGTCGGCGACCATGACCGCGCAGTTCTCCTCCGCCTCGTCCGTGGACGCGCCGAGGTGCGGGAGCGCCACGACGCGCGGGTGGTCCTTGGCGGCGCGCGTCGGGAAGTCGCAGACGTAGGTCGCGAGCTGGCCCTGCTCGAGCGCCGCGAGTATGGCGGCCTCGTCCACGATCGGCCCGCGGGCGAAGTTGAGCACCGCGCTGCCGCGGCGCATCAGGCGGATGCGCGCCTCGTTGACCAGCCCGCGAGTCGCGTCCGCCAGCGGCACGTGGACCGTGACGATGTCGCTGCGCGCGAACAGGTCGTCGAGGCTGAGCGCCTGCTCGACGCCCGACGACAGCTGCCAGGCGCGCTGCACGGTGATCTGCGGGTCGTAGCCGAGCACCTTCATGCCGAGCGCCAGCGCCGCGTTCGCCACCTCGACGCCGATTGCGCCCAGGCCCACGACGCCGAGCGTGCGCGAAGGCAGCTCGTGGCCGACGAACTTCTTCTTGCCTTTCTCGATCGCCGCCTCGATGGCGTGGTCGTCGCCTTCCAGCGCGCGCACGAAGCCCCAGGCCTGGCAGATGTTCCGCGCGGCGAGGAACAGTCCCGCCAGCACCAGCTCCTTCACCGCGTTCGCGTTGGCCCCGGGCGCGTTGAATACCGGGACGCCGCGGCGGCTCAGCTTCGCCACCGGGATGTTGTTCGTGCCGGCGCCGGCGCGTGCCACCGCCAGGACGCTGGCGGGGATGTCCATCGAGTGCATGTCGGCCGAGCGCAGCAGGATGGCGTCCGGATGGCCGATCTCGGAGGCGACCTCGTAGCGCTCGCGGGGCAGCCGCTCGAGGCCCCGGACGGAGATGTTGTTCAGGGTCAGGATTTTGTACGACATGGCCTCGGCCTCATCCCTTCTTGCGCTGGAACTCCTGCATGTACGCGACCAGCGCCTCGACGCCTGCCATCGGCATGGCGTTGTAGATGCTGGCGCGCATGCCGCCCACGGAGCGGTGTCCCTCGAGCGACACGAGTCCCGCGGCCTTCGCGCCTTCGAGGAACGGCTTGTCGAGGTCCGCCGATGGCAGCACGAACGGGACGTTCATCCACGACCGGCAATCGGTGCGCACCGGGTTGCGGTAGAAGCCCGAGCCGTCGATGACGGAGTACAGGCGCTCCGCCTTGGCGCGGTTCAGGCGCTCCATTGCAGCGAGGCCGCCCTGCCGCTTGATCCACTGGAAGACCGCGCCGGCGACGTACCAGGAGTAGGTGGCCGGTGTGTTGAGCATCGAACCGTCGGCCGCCATGGCCGTCCAGTCGAAGACCGTCGGCGTGTCCGGTCTCGCCCTCCCGAGCAGGTCCTCGCGCACGATCACGACCACGAGGCCGGCCGGGCCGATGTTCTTCTGCGCGCCGGCGTAGATGACGCCGAAGCGACTCACGTCGATCGGGCGGGACAGGACGGTCGAGGACATGTCCGCGATGAGCGGCGTGTCGCCGACATCAGGAATGAATCCGAACTCCACGCCGCCGATCGTCTCGTTCGGCGTGTAGTGCACGTACGCAGCCTCTGGCGTCAGGCGCCACGACGCCCGCTCGGGGACGCTCGAGTAGTTGTCCCCGGCGGCGTCGGCTGCGACGTTGACCTTGCAGTAGCGCTTCGCCTCGCCGATCGCCTTCTTGGACCAGGCGCCGGTGTTGACGTAGTCGACGGTCGAATCTGCCCTGGCGAGGTTCAGCGGGATCGCAGCGAACTGCGCCGTCGCGCCACCCTGCAGGAACAGGACCTTGTAGTTGGCCGGGATCGCCAGCAGCTCACGCAGGTCCGCCTCGGCGCGCTGTGCGATGCCCACGAACGTCTTGCCGCGATGACTCATTTCCATCACGGACATGCCCTGGCCGTGCCAGTCGAGCATCTCGTCGCGCAGTTGCTCGAGGACCTCGGCCGGCAATGCGGCCGGACCGGCGCTGAAGTTGAAGACACGGCTCATGGGCTGGGACTCTCCCGGACGATGTTGCAGTGCAGTGTAGCAGCGCACATCGCCTGGCGGTCACCCCGGGCGCACGGCGCTCAGTGGATGGCGGGCGACCCCGGCGCGTCGGGTTCCGAGTCGACGACCCCCGGGTCACCGGCATCGGCCTCCCCGGCGTCCTCTTCGGTCTCCGGCTCGACGGGCTCGACGCCGATGAGCCGCTCACCCTCGTCGAGGCGGATCAGCCGGACGCCCTGGGTATTGCGGCCGAGCACCGAGATCTCCTCGGCACGCGTGCGCACCAGCGTCCCGCTCGAACTCATGAGCATGAGCTCGTCGGTGGTCGCGATCTGCGTGGCCGCGACCAGCCGGCCATTGCGCTCACTCGTCTGCATGGCGATGACGCCCTGCCCTCCGCGTCCGTGCACCGGGAACTCGGCCTCCGACGTCAGCTTGCCGTAGCCGTTCTCGGACGCGGTCAGGATCAGCCCGTCCTTGTCGGGGATGATGAGCGAGATCACGACCTCGCCCTCCGGCACGCGGATGCCGCGTACGCCGGCCGCGGTGCGGCCCATGGGGCGCACGTCGTCCTCGGCGAAACGGATCGCCTTGCCGCCCGACGAGCAGAGGATCACGTCGCGCGTGCCATCGGTGATGGCGACGCCGACCAGCTTGTCTCCAGCCTCGAGGCCCACCGCGATGATCCCCGCGGCGCGCGGACGCGAGAACGCCGCGAGCGGCGTCTTCTTCACGGTGCCCTGCGCGGTGGCCATGAACACGTAGCGGTCGCTCTCGTACTCACGGATCGGCAACACGGCGGTGATGCGCTCGCCTTCCTCCAGCGGCAGGAGGTTGACGATCGGCTTGCCGCGCGAACCGCGGCCGGCCTGCGGCAGGCGGTACACCTTGAGCCAGTAGAGCTGCCCGTGGCTCGAGAAGCACAGCAACGTATCGTGTGTGTTCGCCACGAAGAGCTTGTCGACGAAGTCCTCGTCCTTCACCGAGGTCGCGGACTTGCCGCGTCCGCCGCGCCCCTGCGCGCGGTACTCGCTCACCGGCTGCGCCTTGGCGTAGCCGCCGTGCGACAGCGTGACGACGACGTCCTGCGGCGCGATGAGGTCTTCGATCGTCAGGTCGGACTCGTCGGCCTCGATGCGGGTGCGGCGCTGGTCGCCGTACTGCTCGCGGATCTCGAGCAACTCCGTCCGGATCACCGCCAGCAGCCGCTCGGGCCGCGCGAGGATGTCGCTCAGGTCGCGGATCAGGTCGAGCAGCTCGGCGTACTCGTCGAGAATCTTGCCCTGCTCGAGTCCGGTGAGCCGGTGCAGGCGGAGGTCGAGGATCGCCTGTGCCTGCGCTTCCGACAGCCGGTACGCGCCGCCGCGAAGGCCGAACTCCTCGCCGAGGCCGTCGGGCCGCGTCTGGATCGCCCCGGCGCGCTCGAGCATCGCCGGCACCGCGCCGGGACCCCAGGCGCGACCCATCAGGCCGGCTTTCGCTTCGGCCGGCGAAGGCGACGCCTTGATCAGCGCGATCACCTCGTCGATGTTGGCGAGCGCGATCGCGAGCCCCTCGAGGATGTGGCCGCGTTCGCGGGCCTTGCGCAACTCGAACACGGTCCGCCGCGTGACGACTTCGCGCCGGTGGCGGAGGAATGCCTCGATCAGTTCCTTCAGGTTCAGCAGCTTCGGCTGGCCGTCCTGCAACGCGACCATGTTGACGCCGAACACGGACTCCATCGGCGTCTGCTTGTAGAGGTTGTTCAGGACGACGTCGGCGACCTCGCCCCGCTTGAGCTCGATCACCACGCGCATGCCGTCCTTGTCGGACTCGTCACGCAGCTCGGAGATGCCCTCGATCAGCTTGCCGCGCACCAGTTCGGCGATGCGCTCGAGCAGCCGCGCCTTGTTCACCTGGTACGGCAGCTCGGTGACGATGATGGCTTCGCGCCCGCTGTCGTCGATTTCCTCGACCTCGGTCTTCGCGCGCACCAGGATGCGGCCGCGGCCCGTCGTGTAGGCGCTGTAGATCTCGCGCGCGCCGTTGATGATGCCAGCCGTTGGAAAGTCCGGTCCAGGAACGATTTCCATCAGTTCCGGAATCGTGATCGCAGGGTGGTCGATCACCGCCACGCAGGCGTCGATGACTTCGCAGAGATTGTGCGGCGGAATGTTGGTCGCCATGCCCACCGCGATGCCGGACGACCCGTTGACCAGGAGGTTCGGTACGCGTGTCGGCAGCACCGACGGCTCGCTCTCGGACTCGTCGTAGTTCGGGACGAAGTCCACGGTCTCCTTGTCGATGTCCGCGAGCAACTCGGAGGCGAGCCGCGACATGCGCACCTCGGTGTAGCGCATCGCCGCCGGGGCGTCGCCGTCCACCGAACCGAAGTTGCCCTGACCGTCCACCAGCAGGTAGCGCATCGAGAACGGCTGCGCCATGCGCACGATCGTGTCGTACACCGCCGTGTCGCCGTGCGGGTGGTACTTGCCGATCACGTCGCCCACCACGCGCGCGGACTTCTTGTACGGTTTGTTCCACTCGTTGCCGAGCTCGCGCATCGCGTAGAGTACGCGGCGGTGCACGGGCTTCAGTCCGTCCCGCACGTCGGGCAGCGCGCGGCCCACGATCACGCTCATCGCGTAATCGAGGTACGACTGCTTCATCTCGTCTTCGATGCTGACGTGCAGGATTTCGCGCGCGATTTCGGTCATGTGAGCGGCGTGGACCAGGGTGCCGGCGAAGCCGGTCCAAAGACCCGGAATGATACCACAAGGGTCGCCCCGGACCGGCGCTGCGGGCACGCTGCGGACGCGTGCCGTACGAGGCGCCTCGGTATACTGCCGGCCCCCTTCCCTGCCACCGCGCGATGGAATCGATCGACACGCTCGTGACCGCACGCTGGGTGCTGCCCGTCGAGCCCGACGGACGCGTGCTCGACGACCACGCGCTCGCCATCCGCGGCGGCCGCATCGTCGACCTGCTGCCGGCGGATGACGCCGCTGCCCGCTATTCAGCCCGCGAGGTCATCGACCGTCCGACCCACGTGCTCATGCCCGGGTTCGTCAACGCCCACACGCACGCGGCCATGACGCTGCTGCGTGGCAGGGCCGAGAACCTGCGGCTCGGCCCGTGGCTGCGCGACGGCATCTGGCCGCTCGAGCGACGCTGGGCCGATCCCGAGTACGTGCGCGACGGAACGGAACTGGCGATCGCCGAAATGCTGCGCGCCGGCGTCACCTGCTTCGGCGACATGCACCTGTGGCCAGACGTGGCGGCGCAGACCGCCGCCGAATGCCACATGCGCGCGAGCATCGGGCTGGTGGTCACCGAGGCGGCCACCGGCTGGGCTGCGACGGCCGACGAGTACATCGATCGCGGCATGCAATTGCGGGACCAGTATCGCGGCGACCCGCTCGTGTCCACGCACTTCGCTCCGCATGCGCCCTACTCGGTCAGCGACGCGACCCTGGCGCGGGTGCGACGCCTGGCGGACGAGCTCGACCTGCCGGTCGCGATGCACCTGCACGAGACGGCCTGGGAGATCGAGCACAGCGAACGGAAATTCGGCCGGCGGCCGCTGTCACGTTTGGCATCGCTCGGGCTCGCCAGCCCGCAGCTCGTCGCCGTGCACATGGCGCACGTCGTGCCGCAGGACCTCGACACGCTGGCCGGATGCGGCGCGAGCGTGGTCCACTGCCCGGAATCCAACCTGAAGCTGGGCGCCGGCACCTGCCCGTTGCCCGACCTGCTCGGTCGCGGCGTTCGAGTGGCGATCGGGACCGACGGCGCCGCATCGAACAACGACCTCGACGTGCTGGCCGAGGCGCGCGCGGCGGGATTGCTCGCCGCAGGCATCACCGGGGTGCCTGGCACCCTGATCGCGGCGGACCTGCTGCGCATGGCCACGCTCGAGGGCGCACGGGCACTGGGCCTCGGCGAGGTGACCGGCAGCCTGGCGACGGGGAAATGGGCAGACCTCTGCTGCCTCGACCTGTCCCGGCCCCGCAGCTGGCCGGTGCACGACGTGGCCGCGACCGTGGTGTACTCGGCCTCGTCGTGCCAGGTCACCGACACGTGGGTCGCCGGGCGACGACTGCTCGCGGACGACGCGCTGCTGTACCTCGACGAGCACGAGGTACTCGATCGGGCCGAGAACTGGCGTCGAAGGTTCGACTCGCCTGCCATGGAGAGTGCGGCAGATGGCTGAAACCGCCAACGTCGATCGTGCGGAAATCGCGCGGTTCCAGGCCTCGGCGAGCCGCTGGTGGGACCCCGAGGGCGAGATGCGCCCGCTGCACGACCTGAATCCCGTGCGCCTCGGGTACGTCGAGCGCGGCGGACCACTCGCCGGCCGCAACGTCGTGGACGTCGGCTGCGGCGGCGGCCTGCTCGCCGAGGCGATGGCGAGACAAGGGGCACGCGTCACCGGCCTCGACATGGCCTCCGAGCTGCTGCAGGTCGCCGCGCTGCATGCGATGGAATCCGGCATCACGGTGGACTATCGCCTCGAGTCGGCGGAGCAGCACGCGGCGGCGCATCCGGGGCGTTATGACATCGTCACCTGCATGGAAATGCTCGAGCACGTACCCGACCCGCGGTCGGTCATCGCAGCGCTCGCGTCGCTGGCGCGCCCGGGCGGCCACGTGTTCGTCTCGACGATCAACCGCACGCCGCGCGCCTACCTGCACGCCGTGGTCGGCGCGGAGTACGTGCTGCGACTCCTGCCGCCGGGCACCCACACCTACGACAAGTTCATCCGTCCGTCGGAGCTGGCCGCCTGGGGCAAGATGCACGGCTTGCAGACGGTCGACGTGGCCGGGCTCGATTACGACCCATTCGCCCGCAAGGCACGACTGTCGAGTGACGCGCGCATCAACTACGTCATGCACCTCATGAAGCCCGAATCTGCGGCGGCCCGCGAGTGATGCGCAGCCACGCCGCCCTGCTGCTCGACCTCGACGGCACGTTGCTCGACACGGCGCCGGACATGGGTGGCGCGCTGAATCGACTCCGCAGCGAAAACGGGCTCGATCCGCTCCCCCACGAGACCATCCGCCCGGTGGTCTCGCACGGTTCGGCCCGACTCGTGTCGCTGGGGTTCCCCCAGGCGGTCGGCGACGAATACGAACGGCTGCGCCAGCGATTCCTCGAGCTGTATGCGTCCAACATCGCCGAGCACACCAGTCTCTTTCCCGGCGCGGAGAGCCTGCTTGCGGAACTCGAGCGTCTCGCGATCCCCTGGGGCGTGGTCACCAACAAGCCCGGCTGGCTCACCGACCCGCTGATGCAGGAGCTCGGCTTGTTCGACCGCGCCGCCTGCATCGTGAGCGGCGACACGGTCGCGGAGCGCAAGCCGCACCCGCTGCCGCTGCTGCACGCGTCGCGACTGCTCGGCGTGCCACCGGTGCAGTGCGTCTATGCCGGCGATGCGGAGCGCGACATACAGGCCGGACGCGCCGCCGGCATGACGACGGTGGTCGCGGCCTACGGCTACATCGGCTCCGACGAGGACCCGCTCGCGTGGCAGCCCGCGGGGATCGTCACGCGGCCCGAGCACCTGCTCGATTGGCTCGGCACCGACCCGGCGCGGGCCGTCGCAGGTCGGTCATGACCGGCGGTGCAACCTTGTGGGTCATCTTGGTGGGGCTCCTCGCCTTCGGTGTCGGCTGGCTGATCGGCCGCCGCCGGAGCCACGCGCTCGAACTCGAGCTCGCTGCGGCCCGCGCCGAGGTTCGCTCCGCTGCCGACGTGGCGCGCGAACGCGAGCAGGCCCTCGAGCTGGCGCTCACGCGGCTGCGAACCGGCTTCGACACCGTCGCGGGCGAGGCGCTGCGCGGCAACAGCGAGACGTTCCTGCAACTCGCCCGCCAGGTGCTCGGCCAGCAGCACGAACTCGCCACGCGCAGCCTTGCCGAGCGCGAGAAGGCCGTCGAGACGATGCTCGCGCCGGTCCGCGATGCCTTGCAGCGCACCCACGAGCAGATCGCGCGCATCGAGAAGGAACGGGCGGAGACATTCGGCGCGCTGCGCAGTTCCATCGAGGGCGTCGCGCTCGGCCAGCAGGCATTGCAGCGCGAGACCCGCAACCTGGTGACGGCGCTGCGTCGACCCGAGGTCCGGGGCCAGTGGGGGGAGATGACTCTGCGCCGGCTCGCGGAACTCGCGGGCATGATCGAGCATTGCGACTTCGCCGAGCAGGTCACGGTGCAGGGCGAGGACGGGTCGCTGCGTCCGGACATGATCGTCAACATGCCGGATGGCCGGCAGCTCGTGGTCGACGTCAAGACGCCGCTCGACGCGTACCTCTCCGCGGTCGAGGCCACGACCGACGAGGACCGCGCGGCCGCGATCCGTCGCCACGCGCAGGCCGTCGTGGAGCGCGTCCGGCAACTTGCGTCGAAGTCCTACTGGACCCAGTTCGAGCACAGCCCCGACTTCGTGGTGCTGTTCATCCCCGGCGACCAGTTCGTGAGCGCCGCCATCGGCGAAGTGCCGACGCTGCTCGAGGACGCGATCCGGCAGCACGTGATCATCGCCACGCCGACGAGCTTCATCGCATTGCTGAAGGCGGTCGCGTACGGATGGCGTCAGAACGCGCTCGCAGAGAATGCGGCGCACATCCAGGAACTCGCCGAGGAACTCTACAAGCGACTCGCGACGTTCGGCGAGCACCTCGCCCGGATCGGGCGCTCGCTCGGACAGAGCGTGGACGCCTACAACAGCGCGGTCGGCTCGCTCGAACGGCAGGTCCTGCCCGGCGCGCGCAAGTTCACCGAACTCGGACTGAGGCCCGGCAAGGAAATCGGCGACATTGCGCCGGTAGATAAGCTCGCGCGCGTGCCGAAGTCCGGCGACGGAGACGGTGCCGATGAGTGAGGTCGACCCGCGCGCGTATGTGCCGCCTCCTGGCGCGCTGCAGGACCGGGTCATCCTCGTGACGGGCGCCAGCGGCGGCCTGGGGTCCGAACTCGCCCGCACGTGCGCCGTGCTCGGGGCGCGCGTGGTGCTGACTGGACGCCATGTAAAGCGGCTCGAAACGGTCTACGACCAGGTCCGCGCCGCGGGTGGGCCACGTCCGTCGATCGTGCCGCTCGACTTCGAGCGCGCTGATGCGAGCCACTACTCCGCGCTCGTCGATGCGGTCGCGGCGGAGTATGGCCGGCTCGACGGGCTTGCGCACGTCGCGGGGCTGCTCGGTGACCGCTCGCCCATCGAGCACTACGACGTCGTGACTTGGATGCGGGTGATGCACGTGAACGTCAATGCCGCATTCATCCTGACGCAGGCGTTGCTGCCCCTGCTGCGGGTCTCGCAGGACGCATCCGTGGTCTTCACGACGAGCGGCGTGTCACAGCGCGCCCGCGCCTACTGGGGCGCGTATGCCGTGTCCAAGTTCGCGCTCGAGGGGCTCATGCAGGTCCTGGCCGACGAGACCGACACCTCGACGCACATCCGCGTGAACAGCGTCAATCCCGGCCGCATCCGCACGTCGATGCGTGCGAAAGCCTATCCGGGCGAGGATGCCGCGTCCGTGCCACTCCCGTCGCAGGCGCTGCCGACCTACCTCTACCTGCTCGGCCCCGCGAGTCGCGGCATCACCGGCCGCCGCTTCGACGCCCAGTAGGGCGGCGTCTCGGGCGCGCCGCCGGTCGCGCCTCGGCCTGGCGCCCGGCCAGGCCCAGCAGGGCCTCGAGTTCCGTGCCGACGAGTTCACGCGAGCGCCCGCGCGGCAGGTCGCGCGGCAGCGATACCGGACCCCATCGGACGAGCATCGTGCGGCTGACCTTGAGCCCGGCGGCGTCGAACAACGCGCGGACCGCGCCGCGTGGCAAGGTCCGCTCCGCCGTCACCTTGAACCATGCGTTGGTCAAGCCGCCTTCGAGGCGCTCGACGGCGGAAAATGCGACGTGCTGGCCCTCGACCTCGGTCTCGAGCGGCAGCGCCGGCCAGTCGTCCGCCTGCCGCGGTCGCAGGGCCCGTACGCGGTATTCGACGGGGATCGCCGCAGCCCGGCGCGTGATGGCCGACACCAGCGTGCCGTCGCTCGCCATGATCAGCAGGCCGTCCTCGCCGAACCCGAGCGCATTGACCGGCAACCAGCGACCCGCCCGCAGGCTCGGCAGGCGCATTTCCACGCCGGCGCGCTCGTCGCCGGCCTGTCGGCGCAGCATTTCGCCGCTCGGCTTGTGATAGACGATCACCCGTTGGGACGGCGTCGACGCGAGCCGCTTCGTGACGTCGCGGCCGTCCACGACCACCCGGTCCCCGGGGCGCACCTTCTGGCCGATCTCCGCCGGCCGCCCGTTGACCAGCACGCGACCCTCGCCGATCCAGGACTCGACCTGCCGTCGCGAACCCAGGCCGTGCTGGGCCAGCAGCTTGTGCAGGCGCTCGTCCAAGGATCGCGTCTAGCGCTGGTCGTCGCCGGGAGGCAGCGCCACCAGTGTCGGAGCCTCGTCTTCCGGTCCGGCGCGGCCCGCTTCGAGTTCGTCGTCCGGCGCGGCCTCGTCGTCGGAGGCTTCGTCCGCGACCATCGAACCAGCCGTCGCCAGCACCTTTCCCGAAAGGGCCTCAGGCATCGTTGGCATTTCCTCGCCGTCGGCCCCGCCCGGCAGCTCGAGCTGCACCTTGATGTCCCCGAGGTCCTGCAGCTCTGCCAGCGTCGGCAGGTCGTCGAGGCTCCTGAGCCCGAAATAGTCGAGGAACTCGCGAGTCGTGCCGAGGAGTTCCGGCCGGCCAGGCACCTCGCGATGGCCGACGACCCGGATCCAGTTGCGCTCCTGCATCGTGCGCATGATCGTGGACGCCACCGTCACGCCGCGGATGTCCTCGATCTCGCCGCGCGTGATCGGCTGCCGATACGCGATCAGCGCCAGCGTCTCGAGCAGCGCACGCGAGTAGCGGCTCGGACGCTCCTGCCAGAGCCTGGACACGGTGGCCGAGTACTGCGGGCGCACCTGCACGCGCCAGCCGCTCGCCACCTCGCGCAGCTCGACGCCCGTGCCCTCCAGGCGGCTGCCGAGTTCCGCCAGTGCCTCGAGCACGTCTTCCGCCGCAGGCCGCTCGTGTTCGTCGAAGAGCTCCAGCACCTGGTCGACCGTGACCGGGCGACCCGCGGCCAGCAGCACCGCTTCGACGACGTTGCACAGTGGATGGTCGCTCATGATTCCGTCCGGTTTCCGGCCTCCGGCCGGTCGTTGTCTACGACGAGCGTGACGTGCCTCGGCGCGCCCGCGCGCACGTGGATCGGCGCGAACTGCTCCGCCTGCACGATGTCGATCAACCCTTCGCGCAGGAGTTCCAGCAGCGCCGAGAAGGTCACGGTGACTCCCATGCGCCCCTCTTCGGGCCGGAACAGCTGCGAGAACTCGACGAACGCCTGCGCACGCAGCGCCGCCAGCACGTCCGACATGCGCTGCCGCACGGAGAGCCGCTCGCGCTGCACGTGGTGGTGCGCGAACATGTCGACGCGCGACATCACGTCCTTCAGCGCGACCAGCATCTCCTGCATCGTCACCGTCGGCAGGATGCGCACGACGCGACGCTCGGTGAGCTCGGCCGACGCCGGGAACGTGTCGCGATCCACGCGCGGCAGTTCCTCGATGCGCTCGGCAGCCCGCTTGAAGCGCTCGTATTCCTGCAGGCGTC
This sequence comes from Steroidobacteraceae bacterium, assembly GCA_035429605.1. GTDB lineage: Bacteria > Pseudomonadota > Gammaproteobacteria > Steroidobacterales > Steroidobacteraceae > RPQJ01. The sequence continues at coordinate 15,497 of DAOMFD010000012.1, forward strand.
GTACCAGCTCGGCGCGCGGGTCGTCCTCCTCCGCCCCGCCCTCGCCCTGCGGGCGCGGCAGCAGCATGCGCGACTTGATCTCGGCGAGCGTCGCGGCCATCAGCATGTACTCACCGGCGAGTTCGAGCTGCAGGTCGCGCATCACCTCGATGTACTGCATGTACTGGCGGGTGATCTCCGCGAGCGGAATGTCGAGGATGTCGAGATTCTGGCGGCGGATCAGGTAGAGGAGCAGGTCGAGCGGGCCCTCGAACGCCTCGAGGAACACCTGCAGTGCGTCCGGAGGGATGTAGAGGTCGCGCGGCATCTCGGTGAGCGGCTCGCCCTCGACCACTGCGAAGGGCATCTCCGCCTGCTCGTGCACTTCGACGACGTGGGCCTCCGGGGCCGGCGGCGGCACCTTCTCCACCAGTCGCAGGTCTGGCTTCTGCATCGCGAACCTCAGCGGTATCCGAGACCCATGGCCTGTTTCACGTCGTCCAGGGTCTGCCCGGCGACGGCCCGGGCCTTCTCGCAGCCCTCCGCGAGTATGCCGCGGACGAGGTCCGGATTCTCCTCGAATTCCTGGCCGCGCTGCCGCAGGGCGCTGACCTCGGCGACGACCCGCTCGATGAGCGGCTTCTTGCACTCGAGGCAGCCGATGCCTGCGGTGCGGCAGCCCTGGTCGACCCAGCGGCGGGTTTCGTCGCTCGAATAGAGCTTGTGCAGGTCCCAGACCGGGCACTTTTCCGGGTCGCCCGGGTCGGTGCGGCGCACGCGGGCCGGGTCGGTCTGCATGGTCTTGAGCTTGGCCGCGACGGCATCCGGGTCCTCGCGCATCCCGATGGTGTTGCCGTACGACTTCGACATCTTGCGGCCGTCGAGCCCGAGCACCTTCGGCGTGGGCGTAAGCAGCGCCTCGGGCTCGGGCAGGATGGTCCGCCCCGTGCCCTCGAGGTACCCCAGCAGCCGCTCCCTGTCGGCGAGTGTCAGGCGCGAATTACCCTCGAGCAGCGCCCGCGCCTTGCCGAGCGCCTCCTCCTCCCCGCGCTCCTGGTAGCGCTTGCGGAGATCGCGGTAGAGCGCCGCGTTCTTGGCGCCGAGGTTCTTCACGGCACGCTCCGCCTTCGCTTCGAAGTCGGTCTCGCGGCCGTAGATGAAATTGAAGCGCCGCGCGATCTCGCGGGTGATCTCGACGTGCGCGACCTGGTCCTCGCCGACGGGGATGTACATCGGCCGGTACAGCAGGATGTCGGCGCTCTGCAGCAGCGGGTAGCCGAGGAACCCGTAGGTCGCGAGGTCCTTTTCCTTGAGCTGTTCCTGCTGGTCCTTGTAGGTCGGCACGCGCTCGAGCCAGCCGAGCGGCGTGATCATCGAGAGCAGCAGGTGGAGTTCCGCGTGCTCGGGCACCTTCGACTGGATGAACAGCGTCGCGACGGAGGGATTGAGGCCTGCCGCGAGCCAGTCGATGACGATCTGCCAGGCGTTCGACTCGATCCCGGCCGTCTCGTCGTAGCCGGTCGTGAGCGCGTGGTAGTCGGCGATGAAGAAGTAGCAGTCGTACTCGTACTGCAGCTCCGTCCAGTTGCGCAGGGCCCCGAAGTAGTTGCCGAGGTGCAAGGCGCCCGTGGGGCGCATGCCCGACAGCACGCGTCGGGAGGTCGTCACTGAAGAACTCAAGGCGGTCCCTTGGGAATCGTCGGGGAGGCGGGATTATACGCAGCCGGCCGCGGCGGCGGCGTCATTCGAACGCCGCGACGTCGCCCTTTGCCCGGCGCACGACGACCGGCGCTTCGCCCGACAGGTCCACCACGCTGGAGGGCTCGAACCCGCAGCGGCCGCCGTCGATGACGAGGTCGACGGCGTGCTCGAGCCGCGCCTTGATCTCCTGCGGGTCCGTCATGGGCGTCGGCTCCCCCGGCAGCAGCAGGGTCGAGCTCATGATCGGCTCGCCGAGCTCGGCCAGCAGCATGCGCACGATGGCGTTGTCCGGCACGCGGATGCCGATGGTGCGTTTCTTCGGGTTCTGCAGCCGCTTCGGCACCTCGCGGGTCGCCTCCAGGAGGAACGTGTACGGTCCGGGCGTGAACGCGCGCAGCGTGCGGTACTGGCGGTTGTCGACCCGGGCGTACTTGGCGATCTGCGAAAGGTCGCTGCAGACGAACGTGAAGTTGTGGTTCTTGTCGGCCTCGCGAATGCGGCGGATCCGCTCCATGGCCGCCTTGTCGCCGATCAGGCAACCGAGCGCGTAGCACGAGTCGGTCGGATACGCGACCACGCTTCCGTCCCGAATGGCCGCGATCGCCTGGCGGATCAGCCTCGGCTGGGGACTCACCGGGTGTATGGTCAGGAGCAGTGCCATCGGCCTAACGGTCCGTCGTTGGGGCCGACGGTCGAGTTGGATATGATACGCGCCCCGCCCACGGGCCGCCCCCGGCCGCCACCACAGCGCCCAGCATGCAGTTCGTCGTCGACCTGTTACCGGTCATCGCATTCTTCGCCGCCTACAAGTTCAAGGGCATCTACGTCGCCACGGCGGTGCTCATCGTGGGCGTGCTGCTGCAGACGGCGGTGACGTGGCTGCGGTTCCGCAAGGTGAGCTCGATGCTGCTCGGGTCGGCCGCGCTCGTGCTGCTGTTCGGCGGCCTCACGCTGTACCTGCACGACGCGACCTTCATCAAGTGGAAGCCGACCATCGTCGACTGGCTGTTCGCGGCGGTGCTGCTGTACGGCCAGTTCGCCCGCGGGCCCAACTTCCTGCAGCGAATGATGGGCGAGCAGGTCAGTCTCGTGCCCGCCGACTGGACGCGACTCAACGTGGCGTGGACGGTCTTCTTCCTGGTGAGCGGCGTCCTGAACCTGTACGTCGCCTACAACTACCCGGAGTCGACCTGGGTGAGCTTCAAGCTGTTCGGCCTGATGGGCCTGATGCTGCTGTTCGCGGTGGCGCAGGGCTTCTGGATCGCGCGCCGGGCCATCGTCGCCGACACGGAGCAGGCCTGACGTGCTCTACGTGATCACCGGCCGCGATGCACCGGGTTCGCTGGCGACGCGGCGCCGCGCGCGGCCCGCGCACTTGAGCAGGATCCGTGAACTAAGCGACGCCGGCCGTGTCGTACTGGCGGGCCCGTGCCCCGCCGTCGACTCGGCGGAGCCTGGCGAGGCCGGATTCACCGGCAGCGTCATCGTGGCCGACTTTCCCTCGCTGGACGCTGCGCGGGCCTGGATCGCCGCCGACCCCTACGTGACCGACGGCGTATTCGAATCGCACGAGGTCTGCCCGTTCATCAAGGTGTTGCCGTGACAGCCACGCGTCTCGAAAGACTGACGGAGCGGCTGAACGAGGCGCTGGCGCCGCGGCAGCTCGACGTCGTCGACGACAGCCATCATCACGCGGGCCACGCCGGAGCCGCGGATGGCCGCGGTCATTTCAGCGTGCTCATCGTCTCGGACCGATTCGCCGGACTCGGGACGCTGAAGCGCCACCGACTGGTGTACGACGCGGTCGGCGACATGATGACCACCGACATTCACGCCCTTTCGATCCAGGCCATCGCACCGGGCGAGGCCACCACCTGACAGGATTCCAACCCCAGAGGCTCATGATGCGTACGCAAAGATTCCCCCTCGTTGTGTTGATAGCCGGCATTGCATTGCTGGCTGGCTGCACCAAGCCGGCCGGCGAAGCCGCAAAGCCCGCTGCCAGCGCCGCCAGCCCCGCCGGCAAGCCTGCGGCCGACGTCGCCACCGTGAACGGCAAGCCGATCACCGCGGAACAGTTCAGCGTCTTCGTCGAAGCGGTGACTGGGAAGCCAGGCACCGACCTGCCGCCCGAGCAGAAGTCGCAGATGCTCGACCAGCTCATCAACATGGAGCTGGCATCCCAGGCAGCCGAGAAAGAAGGCCTGCAGAACGATGCCGCCACCAAGGCGCGCATCGCGCTGCTGACGATGCAGGTGCTCGCGCAGGCCGGCACGGAGAAGTACCTGAAGGCGCACCCGGTGTCCGACTCCGAGGTCAAGGCGGAGTACGACGAGCAGGTTGCGAAGATGCCGATGGAGTACAAGGCGCGCCATATCCTCGTGGACAGCAAGGAGCAGGCCGAGGCGATCATCAAGCAGCTCGACGCCGGCGCCGATTTCGCCAAGCTCGCAGCCAAGGACTCGAAGGATCCGAGCGGCAAGAATGGCGGCGACCTCGGCTGGTTCAGCCTGCAGTCGATGGTGAAGCCGTTCTCGGACGCCGTGGCGGCCCTGAAGAAGGGCGAGATCACGCAGCAGCCGGTGCAGACCCAGTACGGCTGGCACGTGATCCAGCTCGAGGACACCCGCACGCCGACCGCGCCGGCATTCGACGACGTGAAGCAGCAGGTCAAGACGCTCGCCGAGCGCAAGAAGCTCCAGGCTTACCTGGACGAGCTTCGCAAGACGGCCAAGATCCAGAAAACAGGTTAACTGTCAAGCCGTCATTCGGCTCCGCACGGCCGGATTCCCTCGGGCGTCCGGCCGTATTTTTTTGGCTTCGACAGTACGCGCCGGACCCAGGTAGTCCACTCGACAATTGCGAGCGTCTGCCTTTGGTGGCGGACCCCTCGGCCGCTGTTCGCCGGACCCATACGGAGCGTTCGGCAGCGCGCTCCAGACGGCCGCCAGCCAGAATTCGCAGCCGCCTAGAGAAGTTCTAGGTTTTCAGCATAAGTCACTGACTATTTTTTAAAATCCTCTGGGCTGGCAGGAAAGTGTGACGGGATTCACATTTATCCGGTGCGGCACTTCATTAGGTCAAAACAGCGCCCCTCGCTGACTTGACATAGAACGCCTCCGGGATCGAATTCCCGCTGAGCCAGCGCTGCTGCAAGCGTTTCTAGGCAGGCACCCTCACTACTTTGAATTTGCGGGTATTTCGCAACGGACCCGCCGGCCGGCCCATTCAAGACGACCTATCAGAACCAGGCCGTAAGTGTCCGAATATGTTGAACTCTTGACCGACCCAGCCACGCCGATATAGTTCAACGCGGGAGTTAACAATAAGTGTAATGACAGCGGCAGTTGCACATTGGACGGGGCCGCCCGAATTCGGGCTTGGAATGAGCGAGAACGTTAAAAAATCGTTGCTTGCGGCGTGTCGGCACCTGCTGCACCCGCTGGTTCGAATTCTGCTGCGTCACGGCGTCGGTTACGGCGAATTTTCGGACTCAGTTCGTGGCGCGTACATCGACATCGCTTCGGCCGAACTGATGAATCCGAATCAGCCGCAGAGTGATGCGCGACTCGGAATCCTCACTGGAATTGGCGCCCAAGAAGTGCACCGAATCCGGGAAGCCGATGCGGCACAGGAGTCGGAAGTCGGTCTGAATCAAATCGCTCGAGTCCTGCAAGGGTGGAGCCAGGACCCGGAGTACTTGGGTCCGTACGGCCTGCCTCTGGAGGTTCCATTTGCGGGCGACCGAATCTCGTTCGAGGCGTTGGTCGGCCGCTATGCCGTAGGCGCCGAACCGCGCCCGCTACTCGGGGAGCTAATCCGCGTCGGCGCAGCCGTGGAAGCGGACGACGGCTATGTGCGGCTCCTCAATCGGACGTATCTACCGACGCCATTGGACCCGGTTGGTCTCGAGCGCCTCGGCAACGTCGTCAATTACTTCATAGATACCGTCGACTTCAACTTGCAGAAGAAGAGGCAAGGCGAAGGGCGGTTCGAGCGATACGCGATAACGATGGAAGGCCTGTCGCCCGATTCGTTCGCAGCTTTTGACCAACTCGTGCGAGAGAAAGGCCAGGAGTTCCTAGAGATCCTAGACGACTGGCTTGGTCAATACGAGATCAAGGGCGGCCATCGCTTGCCACCTGACGCATCGATTCGGACGGGAGTCGGAGTTTTCCACTTCGTCGATCGTTTCCCAACGACCACAGACGACAGCTTTCGATAGAGGCAGCCACGCAAATGGTCGACAGCGACACCAAGGATAAAAGGGGATTGGGGATGAGCACAGCCGGTCGAGTTCAAACAATTGCGCTAGCTGTGGGGCTCGTGTTGGCGGCAGGGTCAACATCCGCAGCCAACCGCGGCAACGCCATCATCGGCGGCGACCTCGCCAAGGCGGCCCCCAGCGCCATCATCGGTGGCGACGCCATCATCGGCGGTGACGCGATCATCGGTGGCGACGCCCGCAAGGCTCGCCGCGGCAACGCCATCATTGGTGGCGATGCCATCATCGGCGGCGACCTCGCCAAGGCGGCCCCCAGCGCCATCATCGGTGGCGACGCCATCATCGGCGGTGACGC
>DAOMFD010000012.1:21856-23496 GCA_035429605.1 Steroidobacteraceae bacterium
CGCCGCGGCAACGCCATCATTGGTGGCGATCTGCTAGCGACCTATCCGTCCAACGCCCTCGTCGTCGGTCCGGTCGAAAAGGTCAGCGTCGCCACCGGCCAAGTTACGATTCTTGGCCAGACATTCCAGGGGCCAGCGGGAAGCCGCCAGCTGCAAAGCATGTCCGAGCAGTTGGCATCCGGAACACCGGTGCTTGCAACCATTACAGGTGCTCCCGACAAGTCGGGCCATCTGCACCCAATTAGCATGACAGCCAACTCGGGCCCTTACGCCGCAGGAGCTTCACGAGTCCTCGTTGTAGGTCGTGTGTCTTCGACCAGCCTTGCGACGGGTCATTTCAGTGTTGGACAACTCGTAGTCGACTACACGTCGCTGCTAGCGGACTCAAGTGTCCAGGTCGCGTCCGGATCTACGGTCGCGATAGTCGGCGTCCAAGCCGCAAAAGGCGGGGCGCTCCAAGCGCTGCAACTTCGCGTACTTCGCTAGGCCTACCTGCGCAAGCATAGAGGGCACCACTAGGTGTGGTGCCCTTTGTTTATCTGCAAAATGGTTCTGTAGCGGCGTTCATTCTGCTCCGGACGGCGCGGTCCCCTCGAAGTAGAACACTCCTACGCCGACTCTAAGGGATTCATCGGCATGCGCCCCAGCCGCGATCTCATTGGAACTCAGCCAGTCATCGATGGACTGAACGAAGTCCGAGCATCGGCTCCGCGCAATGTGCCGGAAGAGCGGTACCGCCGCCGGCAATAACCGATCGGAGTACGCCAGCCGCTGCACAAATGGCTCGACGTTTTCGTCGCCAGTGTTCCGAACGAGCCCTTCAATTACCGGCTGAACGATCTGCGTCAATCCAATTACAAGGTCCTCGTTGACGTTGCCTGGCACAAAATATCTCTTGACTGCTCGGAGTCCACCACCGGCGGTCTCCTCGACCGACCCGGCAGCGACCAATTCCGCTCGAACGGCACCTGCAGGCACGTCGCCGCCAACCAACCGCACCAGGTTAGTGAATGTCACGCCATCGCCTGCGAAACGCAGTTCGCTAGGTTCGCCGGACGAGTCCACAAAGCGGGCGTCCGAATACCAGAGCTGAAGCACTCGCGCCGCGTGGCCTGCGTGCTTGATCTCGCCGACCAACTCAACAACCGTCCCTTTCTCCAACGTGCGCCGATCTCTTATTCGAGCGACCTCTTTTCGAGAGAGCCCGGTCCGTATCGCCATTCTGGATACATTCGCAACCCTACCCCGAGCGTCTCGTTCGCTCGCGGCCTCTTCCAAGAACGCTATCTTTGCTGCGTCGGCGAATTGTCGGTAATTGATGCCCGACCGCAGTAGCAGACGCGCCAACGGACGCAAGCACATCATTGTTGCCGCGAGAACCTTGTCTTGAATGGCAGCGCTCATGCCTACGTCAGCTCGATTTCTGGTATTTGAAAACGTTGATGACCCCAGCTGGATAGCGCGGTCAATTCGCGATTGGCTCGATTATTCGACGTTGAATAGCGCCCGTCGATAATGTCGCAGCTCCATCACCGACTCCCGAACGTCCTCGAGCGCCGAATGCGTCGAAGCCTTCTGCACGCCGGCGAGCACGTCGGGCGCCCAGCGGCGCGCGAGTTCCTTCAGCGTGCTGACGTCCA
>DAOMFD010000013.1:0-10462 GCA_035429605.1 Steroidobacteraceae bacterium
CTGGTGCACGAGCAGGCCGAGGAAGCGGGCCTGATCCGCTTCCGGCTGCTCGAGTACTACCGCATGCCGCTCATGGCCTATCTCGCGCTGGACGACCCGCGTGCACTGACGCGTGACGACTTCGTCCGGCTCGGCCTCGTCACGGCGCCCGGCACCGACACGCCCCTGCCCTACTCCGACCGCCACCTGGCCGACTTCGAGGATCGCTACTGCTACGACCGCTTCTGGTCCAGCCGGCCCGACGGGCCGTCGACCCGCTACCTGTGCTGCGGCCACGCGCTGGTCGTGGTCGGCAGCAACGGCTCGGCCGCATTCCTGAATCCTGAGCGGGGCGTCCTGGCGCAGTTCCGTCACCAGCACTTCCTGCTGTTCCTGATCGCGCACTTCCAGCGGGCCGCGTTGCTCATGTTCTCGGACCGCCTCGTCCAGGCGCTCAAGAAGCTCGACATCCACGACCCGGAGTCCGTGAAGCGCTTCAAGCGCTCGATCCGCCAGAACTTCGAGATCTTCCTGCGCTTCACGCACCGCTACTGGTTCCACGAGGTCGCGGACCAGGCGCAGGCCCGCGCCCTGTTCGAACTCACCGCTCGGCACCTGGGCCTCGATGCGCTGTATGGCGAGGTCAAGGAACGCATCTACGACATGAACGAGTATCTCGACAGCGACAGCCTGCGCCGCCAGGCGAACACCGTCCTGCGCCTGACGGTCGTCACGACGTTCGGCCTGATCGGCACCGTCGTCACCGGATTCCTCGGCATGAACTTGATCGCGGCAGCGGACCAGTCGTTCGGCCACAAGCTCGCCTACATGCTGCTGGTGCTCGTGCCGACCACGCTGCTGACCTTCTACACGGTCTCGCGCTCCAAGCCGCTGTCGGACTTCCTCGAGGCGCTCTCGGACGAACGCCTCGGCGTCGGCGACAAGCTGCGAGCGCTCGCCGCCGTGTGGCGACGGCCGCCTCGCCGTCCGCCGCGCGGCTGAACCAGTGCCGCGACCACGTGCGCCGCGCGCGACTCGACGTCATCTCGCCGGTCGACGTCGACGCCGGATCGCCCAGCCGTACGCGGCGACATTGATCAAGAGCACGAGGGCGCCAAGCACGAGTTGCGCATTGCGCGTGAGCCCGTCCGGATAGAGGACCGGGAAGACGTAGTGCTCGACGAACCCGCCTGCGTAGCCTTCCTCTCCGGCCAGTCGCCGCCAGTGGTTTTCCAGCGGGGTCAACGGGCAGATCCAGCCGGCGAACTCGATGCACGCGCCCCACAGCGCTGCCGGCACGTGCGCCCACGCGACGCGCGGCCAGCGCAGCACCAGCAGTGCCCCGAGCACCACGAACAGCACGAATGCCGCATGCAGCAGCAGGACCAGGTCCGCGAGCAGGCGCGGGGTCACCTCAATAGGTCCAGCCCAGCAGGCCGAGCCCGACGACATCGAGGGCCACCGCGAGCGCGAACAGCGCGACCGGCACGCGCACCTTGCCCGCGAGCGTGGGCCGCTCGATGGCGTACTTGGCGGCGAGATAGAACCACAGGTAGCCGAGCACGAAGATCGGCACGATCGCGAGGACGCCACGATTCCACCAGCGGTAGTCCCATACCAGCAGGCCGCCGCTGTTCAAGGCGAGTTCCACCGCGACGGACACCGCGGAATAGAAGAGCGCCCAGAACCAGCGATTCGGCAGGCCGAGCACGCGTGCCCGCGGGTCTGCGTCGAGCGATTTGCAGTACAGGATGCCGGCGATGGCGAACATGAACATGATCTCGAGGTTCCAGCCGACGAACGTGCGCAGCGCAGTCGGACCCGGCGTGAGCCAGAGCGCGCTGTAACCGGAGATCGCGAAGATCCAGCCGTTGATCGATTCGTTCACGAAGTCGGCGCCGAAGAGCGTCGCGCCGGCGATGACCGCGTCCCAGTTGCCGCTCTGGCGGGCAGCCCGGATCTCGACGACGTACACGTAGAAGACCAGTGCGAGGAGCGGCACTGCGTACCATTGCAGCGTGCTGAAATCGCGCAGGCCGACCAGGGCGAGGCGTGCCGACTCGGTCATCGCGGATACCTCCTGCCTACTCGATGGACTTCAGGGCGCCCTGGTCGAACACGAGCACGCGCGTGCGGCCCGCGATGGTGTAGGTCCACCGCCAGATGACGGTCTTGCCCACGACACGGTTGCCGCTGCGCACGTCCTGCGTCTCGGACTGCCTGGACTCCGGCGCACCGCAGGCCTGCAGGACGGCAGCGTCCGTCATGCCGGCCTTGACGATGCGGCCGCTGCAGCGGAAGTCGTCGTCGGCATGCGCCGACCCCGCCGCTGCGATGAGTACGACCGGGACGATGGACGCGTGAAACAGGACTCTCATGGCCAGACCCCACATGGTCCCCGGCGGTTGCCGGGCTCCGACGTGCCCGCGGGCGCCGGACGACCACCGGCACGCCGATTGCACACCACTCGCAGCAAGTTTGACATTCCTTGCGGTCCGCGGAGAATCGCGTCATTCGAATAAGGGGGGATTTCCAATGGCTGGTGGAACGTACAAGGCCGGCTGCCCGTGTGGCGCCGTCCAGCTCGAACTCAGCGGCGAACCGGCGGTGCAGGTCTACTGCCACTGCGATTCGTGCCGTACCTGGCTCAGCGCGCCGATCCACGGCGCCACGTTGTGGCCGACCACCAACGTGAAAATCACGAAGGGCGCCGACAATCTCGGCATGTACAAGCGCACGGACGCCAGTCATCGCCAGTTCTGCAAGTCCTGTGGCGCCGCCGTACTGGTCGGCCACCCCGCCATCGGCATGACCGACGTGCCGTCGGTGTCGATCAAGGGCCTGGCATTCTCCCCGGCGCTGCACGTCAATTACAGCGAGAAAGTCATGGCCGTGCACGACGGGCTGCCGAAGTTCAAGGATTTCCCGAAGGAATTCGGCGGCTCCGGCGAGATGCTTCCCGAGTAGCCGGATCCCGGTCCGGTCCGACGCACGGAGAGGTCCGCCAGGTGGCGACTCGATTCACGGCGTGGCTGTCAGGGAAGCTCGGACGCAACGAGCCGGAGCAGCCCAAAGAGGCGCCTGCCGCCCGAAAATCCGCCGAGCCCTACCACGCCGTGACCATCAAGGCCGGTGCGGAGAGCTGTGAAGGCGCCAAGCAACTCGCCGGCGTGCGGTTCCTGTCGACCAGCGCGCCTCGGCTGCCATTGCCGAACTGCTCGCAGCCGGCCTGTTTGTGCCACTACATCCACCACGCGGATCGCCGCACCGGCACGGACCGGCGCGCGGCCGAGAATTGGCGGCGGACGCGCGATTCGGGCGTCGAGCGGCGGCAGCGCAAGCAAGGGCGCCGCGCCAACGATTCCATCGCGTGAGTCGGCGACAAAAAAAGAGGCCCTCACTAGGAGGGCCAATCAGGGGGAGAATGCGTGTAGCGTAAGTGTGCACCGCACAAATTGGGATACGTAAAGACCGAGAGCGGTGAGACGTCAGTCGATCCCGACGATTTCCGCCTGTCCTTGCCGGAACGAAACGCGGTCGCCCGGTTTGCTCCCGATGAGCAGTTCGGCCAGCGGCGAGACGTAGGAAATCAGCCCCTGCGAGGGGTCGGATTCGTCTTCCCCGACGATCCGAAACGAGACGCGTTCGCCGGTGTCCGTCTCCAGTTCCACCCGGCAACCGAACCGCACGCGCTCAGGCCTAGGGGTCCGCGGGACCAGTTCCGCCGTGGCCTTGCGACGAGTCCAGTACCGCAGGTCGCGCTCGACGCGGGCGACGGCAGCCCTGTCATCCGCTGCCCGCGCCTCCGCCAGCTGCAGACCCAGGCCGCGGACCATTTGCTCGATTCGGATGAGCCCCTCGGGAGTGACGAGGTTGCGATGCCTGCTGACGGGCCTTTCGGGCAGGTCGTCGGATTCGGCTCCGTCCTGTTCCTTGACGAAGGCTCGGCTCATGGCTCGGATGGATCCGCCTAGGGCTGGTCGGGCTCGACCGGCTCCGACCGGGACGCCGGCAACTGCAGTTCACCCTGCGACTTGAACCGGTAGGTCGAGAGCCCGCTGCCGCTCAGCTTTCCCTCGAGCGAGAAGCGGATCGGACCACTGGTCGTTCCGCCGGCCGATCCCACGACGTGCCCCACCAGGCGCAGGACGGACACCGTGACCGGTATCGAAATCACCGACTCGCCGAAGCGTGGAATGTGACCGGTTGCGTCGCTCACGCCTGTCGCAAACGTCCTGTCCTGCACCGACAGGGCCACGTAAGCGCCGTCGTAGTCGACCTCGGCATCGTTCGGGTTCTGCACGCGCAGCTTGAGCGCCATGCGCACCTCGAGGCCTTCCCCAGGGAGCGAGTCGATGCCGGCCACCGAGACCTGCAACGGATCGCCGTGGGGCAAGCCGGCGCACGACGCGAGCGCGAGAGATACGGTCGCGAGCCATCCTCGCAGCAGGGCCGCCCTCATAGGGGGTCCGTCAGGGCGTCCGCCGGCTTGGGCGGGTGCGTGCTTCCATGTCCACGTAGACGAGCATGCCGCACTTCGGGCACTTGGCGGTGTCGATCTCCTCGACCTCGAACCAGCGGCGGCCGCACTCGCAGCGAACCTGGAGGATCCACTGGGCGACGGCACGGCCGAAGCGCCGCTCCTCGACACGGACCCCCTCCGGCATGCGCGTGATCCGGGGGACGGGTTCCGATCGGGCCGGCTCGGGTTCCCCGGCTTCCGAGACGTGGCTGGTCTCGCCGAGGAAGCGCAGCAGGCTGGCCGGACTGACCAGTTCCGCCTCCACGGGATCTTCCAGTTCCTCGATGACGGGCCAGGCGTCCTCGCGCCCTGGTCCCTTGCCTGCGCCGCCGATCATGTGCCCCACCTCGATGCCGACGTCCCGGCAACCCTAACGATACTACTCCGCGCGGCCGGCGTCAGGCCTTGCCGGCGAGGTGCGCCCGTACGGTGTCGTTTATAAGCCGCAGTTCGGCCAGGGTCGTCTCGATGTGGGCACGGCGCTGCTCGAGTTCCTCGATGGCGGTGTCGGTGCGGCTCAGGACGTATTTCATCTGCTGGACCCGCCCTTCGCCCCGGGCCCCGTACAGGTCGAGGTAGTGCTTGGTCTCGGCGAGCGTCGACCCGATCGCCTTGGCGCGCAGGATCAGGGCCAGCCGCGCCCGATCCCGCCGCGTATAGACCCGCGCCCCGTTCACGCGCCGGGGGCTAAGCAGGCCCTTGTCCTCGTAGAATCGTATGGCGCGAGCCGACACGCCGAATTCCCGGACCAGCTGGGTGATGCCGAAGAGCTCGGCCGTGGCGTCGTCGCGGTGCGCGGCCAGCACCTCGCGCGCGGTCCGGGCGACGCCGCCCGGCGTCCGCGCCCGCCTGCGGGACGGAGCCCGGGCCGTCGCCCGGGTCGCTGTCCGCCCCGCCGCCACCTCAGACGACCCGCTGCAGCTTCATCGCGATGCTCATGTCGCCCGCGACGGTGAACTTGCCCGTCATGAAGCCCGTGATCGAGTCGAGCTGGCCGGTGAGCAGCGCCTCGAGATTCTCGCGGGTGATGCTGATCGTGCAGTCGGCATCGCGGTTCTCGTTGCTGACGGTGTTAGGCACCGACTTGCCGTCGATCACGATGACGCCGTCGGCGCCGCAGTCGAACTTGAGCACCGCGTCGAGGCCGCTGGCCTCGCCGACCTTGCCGCGGATCGTCTCGGTGCACTGCTGCATGTCCATGATGGAATTCCTCCGGTGGGTGATGGCGCAGGGGCGGCATCTTAGCATCGGCGGGTCACCGATAGGGAAGCCCCCGCACAGTGGGAAAGCCTGTTGACGTATACGTCATCCCGATGCCTAATACGGGTCCACCCGGCCCCGCTCCGCCGCCAGCACATGAGCCACGCGCCCGACGCCCCGGATCCCGAACCGACCCCCCGTTACCGGAGCGTGTTCCGCCCGGGACTGTTCGCCGGCCGCATTGCCTGGGTGACGGGCGGGGGCAGCGGCATCGGCCGCTGCGTCGCGCACGAACTCGCGTCACTCGGCGCACTGGTCGTGATCAGCGGCCGCACGGCGTCCAGGCTGGACGGCGTGGCCGCGGAGATCGCCGCCGACGGCGGGCGCTGCGAGACGATCGCCTTCGACATCCGCGACGAGGAAGCGGTCAAGGCGTCGGTCGCCGCGACCGTGCAGCGGCACGGCCGCGTCGACGCGCTGGTGAACAACGCCGGCGGCCAGTTCCCTTCCCCCCTCGTCGCGATCAGCAAGCGGGGCTTCGACGCGGTGGTCGCGAACAACCTCACCGGCGGCTTCCTGATGATGCGCGAGGTGTTCGGGCAGTCGATGCAGAAGCACGGCGGCGCAATCGTCAACATGACCGCGGACTTCCGCAATGGCATGCCCGGCATGGGTCACTCCGGGGCGGCCCGCGCCGGCATGAGCAACCTGACGATGAGCGCGGCCTTCGAGTGGGCGCATGCGGGTGTCCGCGTGAATGCGGTCGCGCCGGGCTGGGTCGCGTCGTCGGGCATGGACACCTACCAGGGCGCGGTCCGGGCCATGATCCCGAAGCTCAAGGCGCATGTGCCGCTGCGTCGCCTCGCGACGGAGGCGGAGGTCAGTGCCGCGATCGTGTTCCTGCTGTCCCCCGCGGCCGCGTTCGTCACCGGGGTCACGCTGCAGATCGACGGTGGCGCCTCGCTCGGCAGCGCCGTGTTCCCGAGCATCGATCACGACCGCTCGCAGCCGTTCGACGGCTTCCATCGCGCGGTGACCCCGGAGGCGCTGCGCTGATGCCCGCCATCGTCTCCCAGCTCGATCCCCGCAGCGCCACGTTCAAGTCGAATGCGGACCGCATGGCGGCACGGCTCGCCGAGATCCGGGCGCTCGAGGCCCGAGTCGTCGAGGAGTCCGCCTCGAAGCGGGCGAAGTTCGAGGAGCGAGGGCAACTGCTGCCCCGCGAGCGTGTCGCACGACTGCTCGACCGCGGCAGCGATTTTCTTGAGTTGAGCGCACTGGCCGGGCTCGGCATGCACGACGACGACGGCCGCAAGAGCATCCAGGGCGGCGGCTCGATCGTCGGCATCGGTGTCGTGGCCGGCAAGCGGGTCGTGGTCTCGGCCAGCGACAGCGCGGTCAAGGGCGGGACCGTCGCCCCGATGGGCCTGAAGAAAGGGCTGCGGGTCCAGGCCATCGCGCTGCAGAACAAGCTGCCGCTCGTGTCCCTCGTGGAGTCCGGCGGGGCCAACCTCATGTACCAGGCCGAGATCTTCGTGGACGGCGGCCGCAGCTTCGCCAACCAGGCGCGGCTCTCGGCCGCCGGGATCCCGCAGGTCGCCGTCGTGCACGGTTCATCCACCGCGGGCGGCGCGTACCTGCCGGGATTGTCCGATTACGTCGTGCTGGTGAGGAACCGCTCGAGCATCTACCTGGCCGGGCCGCCGCTGGTGAAGGCAGCGATCGGCGAGGACGCGACGGACGAGGCACTCGGCGGGGCCGAGCTGCATGCCACGGTCACGGGGCTCGGCGAGTACCTCGCCGAGGACGACGCGCACGCGATCGCGATTGCGCGTGAACTCGTGGCGGCGCTGCGTTGGGACGAAGTCGCAGCACGCCCGTCATCCGTTCTCCCGCGCTACAGTTCGGAAGAACTCATGGGGATCGTCCCGACCGACGAGCGCACGCCGTACGATGCGCGCGAGGTGATCGCGCGCATCGTGGACGCGTCGGACTTCCTCGAATTCAAGGCGCCCTACTCGACGGACACCGTCTGCGGGCACGCGCGGATCGACGGGCACCGCGTCGGCATCATCGCCAACAACGGCCCGATCCAGCCGACCGGCTCGGTCAAGGCCGCGCAGTTCATGCAACTGTGCGACCAGACGGGCACGCCGCTGGTATTCCTGCAGAACACGACCGGTTACATGGTGGGCACCGCCGCCGAGCGCGCCGGCGCCATCAAGCATGGCTCCAAGATGATCCAGGCCGTCGCCAACGCGCGGGTGCCGAAGTTCACCATTGTGCTCGGCGGCTCCTACGGCGCAGGCAATTACGGCATGTGCGGACGCGGCTTCGATCCGCGCTTCATCTTTGCCTGGCCCACCGCGCGCACCGCCGTGATGGGTGGCGCGCAGGCCGCGATGGTCATGGAGATGGTCAGCCGCGGCAAGCTCGCCAAGTCCGGCGTCCCCGTGAACGAGCAGGCCGAGGCGGGATTGAAAGCCATGAGCGACCAGCTCAAGCGCCGTCTCGACGCCGAGAGCGACGTCCTCTATGGCACGGCCAGGCTCTGGGACGACGGCGTGATCGACCCACGCGACACGCGCCGCGTCCTCGCACTGTGCCTCGCCATCGCCAGCGAGGCGGACGCCCGCACGCTCCACCCGAATAGTTTCGGCGTCGCACGCATGTAACTGACCCTCTTCCCGCCGCTCCCCGGAGTTCCGCATGCAGTTCACCGACCAGCACCGCCAGCTCGACGACACGGTCACACGGTTCGTCGCGAACGAGATCAATCCGCACATCCCTGAGTGGGAAAAGGCGGGCGAGTTCCCCAGTCACGAGATCTTCAAGAAACTCGGTGACCTCGGGCTCCTCGGGCTCAAGTATCCGGAGGAATACGGCGGACTCGGCCTCGACTTCAGCTATTCGATGGTGATGGCCGAGGCACTCGGGGCGGCTGACTGCGGCGGCGTGCCCATGGCCATCGGGGTGCACACCGATATGTGCACGCCCGCCCTCGCCCGCTTCGGCACCGACCAGCTGCGGCGGGAATACCTCGCCCCGTCGATCGCCGGCGACGTCGTGGGATGCCTCGGTATCAGCGAACCGTCGGGCGGCTCGGACGTGGCGGCCGTGAAGACGACCGCTCGCAAGGACGGCGACGATTACGTCGTGAACGGCACCAAGATGTGGATCACCAACGGCATGAAGGCCGACTGGTGCTGCCTGCTCGCCAACACGAGCGACGGCTCTCCCCACCGGAACAAGAGCCTGATCATCGTGCCGATGGACGCAAAGGGCGTCACGCGCCAGAAGATCCACAAGATCGGCATGCACAGCTCCGACACGGCCCAGCTCTTTTTCGACGACGTGCGGGTTCCCCGCCGCAACCTGATCGGCCAGGAAGGCATGGGCTTCACGTTCCAGATGCTGCAGTTCCAGGAGGAGCGGCTGTGGGGCGCCGCGAGCTCGCTGCGCAGCATGGACCGCATCATCGACCTCACGATCGAATACGCGCGCGAGCGCAAGGCCTTCGGCCGGAGCATCCTCGACAACCAGGTCGTGCACTTCCGGCTCGCCGAGCTGCGCACCGAGATCGCAGCGCTGCGCGCCCTCACCTACCAGGCGGTCGAGCAGTACGTCGCGGGCAAGGACGTGACCAAGCTCGCCTCCATGGCGAAACTCAAGTGCGGGCGGCTGTCCCGCGAAGTCGCGGACTCGTGCCTGCAGTACTGGGGCGGGATGGGCTACACGGCGGAGAACCTCGTCGCCCGCTCATACCGGGATTCGCGTCTCGTCTCGATCGGTGGCGGCGCCGACGAGGTCATGCTCGGCATCATCGCCAAGCTCGAAGGCACGCTGCCGCGCGCCGCGTCCTGACCGTGAACGACGCGAGCACCCTCGCCATCCGACGTGCGGGCGCCGTCCTGCACGTCGCGCTCAACCGTCCCGAGCTGCGCAATGCGATGTCGCTCGCCATGGTCCGGGAACTCACGACCACGCTGCACGCGGCCGAGAGCGACGGCGAGACACGCGTGATCGTGCTGCGCGGTGCGGGCGGCCATTTCTGCGCCGGTGCCGACCTCAAGGACATGGCGGGTGCGCGGGCGCGGCTGACGCAGGACCCCGACGCCATCCTCAAGGTGAATGCGGCATTTGGGGCGCTCTGCAACGCGTACGCCGCATCCGGGCTGGCGATCGTCGCCGTGCTCGAAGGCGCCGTGATGGGTGGCGGATTCGGCCTCACGTGCGTGGCCGACGTGGTGATCGCGGGAGACAGCACCGTGTTCCGGCTGCCCGAGACGTCGCTCGGCGTGCTGCCGGCGCAGATCGCACCGTTCCTCGTGGAGCGGCTGGGCTACTCCGAGGCTAAGCGCCTCGCCGTCACCGGCAGTCGGCTCGATGCGCGCGAGGCGCTCGCGATCCGGCTGGTGCACGAGGTGCACGCTGCGCAGGACCTCGACGCGGCGCTCGCGCGCCAGCTGCAGGACATCCTGGCGTGCGCGCCACAAGCCCTGGCAGCGACCAAGGCCCTGCTCCGCCGGGCCCGCTGGACACCAGGGGCCGACCTCGTCCAGGAAGCCGCGGCGGCATTCTCGCGGGCGGCACTCGGCCCCGAAGGCACCGAGGGCACGACCGCGTTCCTGCAGAAGCGCAAGCCGAACTGGGCCCCGCAGTGACCTTCCGGAGGATACTCATCGCGAATCGCGGCGAGATAGCCTGCCGCGTCGTGCGTACCGCACGAATGCTCGGGTACCGCACCGTCGCCGTTTACAG
>DAOMFD010000013.1:10562-19246 GCA_035429605.1 Steroidobacteraceae bacterium
GCCATGGGCGACAAGGCGGGCGCCAAGCGGCGCATGCTCGCCGCCGGCGTGCCTTGTGCACCCGGCTACCTGGGGGACGACCAGGACGACGGACGCCTGCTCGCGGAGGGCGCGAAGCTGGGCGTCCCGTTGCTCGTCAAGGCGATCGCCGGCGGCGGTGGCCGGGGCATGCGCCTGGTGCGATCCCTCGACGAGTTGCCTGCGGCCGTCGCCGGTGCACGCCGGGAGGCACTGAGCGCATTCGGCGATGGCGCGCTGATGCTCGAGCGCCTGATCGAGGGCGGGCGCCACATCGAGATCCAGGTGTTCGCGGACCGTCACGGCAACGCGATTCATCTCGGCGAGCGCGACTGCACCACGCAGCGTCGGCGCCAGAAGGTCGTCGAGGAGGCACCCTCTCCCATCGTCGATGCGGCGATGCGTGCCCGCATGGGAGCAGACGCGGTGGCTGCGGCGCGCGCCGTCGGTTACGTCGGGGCCGGGACCGTCGAATTCATCGTCGACGCGCGGCTCCAGCATTACTTCCTGGAAATGAACACGCGGCTGCAGGTCGAGCACCCGGTCACCGAGTCGATCTGCGGACTCGACCTCGTCGAGTGGCAACTGCGCGTCGCCGCGGGCGAGCCTCTGCCGCTGGCACAGGAGGACGTGCGGTTCACAGGGCACGCGATCGAGGCACGACTCTATGCCGAGGATCCGTACGCCGGGTTTGCGCCGCAGACCGGCCGCATCCTGCATTGGCGGCCCGAGCGCGCGGAAGCGCGCGCTGTGCGCGTCGATTCGGGCATCGCGGAGGGCGGGACGGTGTCGCCCTACTACGACGCCATGGTGGCCAAGGTCGTGGCGCACGGCCGCGATCGCGCCGACGCCGCGCGTCGTCTCGCGACCGCCGTCGAGGACGCCGTGCTGGTCGGAGTGAAGAACAACGGGCGATTCCTGCGCGACCTGCTGTCGCACCCGGACTTCACGGCGTCCCGGATGGACACGGGGACGCTGGATCGCTGGTCGGAATCGGGCGAACCCGTGCTGCAGGCACCCGCGATACCGGAGACCGTGTGGCGACTCGCGGCCGCGGTGCTCGCAACGCGCAATGGCACGGGCTGGCGCCCGGCCAGCGTCGCGTCCTACGACCTCGAGCTGATCAGCGGCGACGAGCGGCGCAACCTGCGGGTGCGCGCGCAGGCACGCAGCGTGGACGTGACGAGCCACGATGCAACCTCGAGTATCGAGATCCTGTCCTGGCGCGACCACGACCTGCGGTATGCCGAGGGCGGCCGAATGCACACGACCGTGTGCGTGCTGGAGGACGACGCGCTGCACATCGCCAGCGACGGCGCCGTATTCACGATTCGCGAGGTGTCTCCCTGGCCGTCCCGCGACGCGAACGCGGACCCACGCTATGCCCGCGCACCGGTGGCCGGAGCGGTTGCCGCCATCAGCGTTGCCCCCGGCGATCGTGTGGAATCGGGGCAGCCGCTCGTCTGCGTCGAGGCGATGAAAATGGAGATGTGGCTCACGGCGCGCAGCGCGGGCACGGTGCGTGCGGTGCACGTCGAGATCAAGCAGAGCGTCGAGGCCGGGGTGCTCCTGGTCGAGATCGAGACGGAAGGAACGGAGTGATGGACAAGGCGATCCTGACCTGCGCGCTGACCGGCGTGCTCACCAACCCCAAGCAGCACCCGGTGCCGGTGACGCCGGCGCAGATGGCGGCCGAGGCGCGCGACGCGTTCAATGCCGGCGCGAGCGTCATGCACGTGCACCTGCGGCGGCAGGAAGACGGCATGGGTCACCTGCCGAGCTGGGATCCCGAGGTCGCGGCGGCCGTCATCGACGCGATACGCGCGGCGTGCCCCGGCGTGATCATCAACCTGACCACCGGCGTGATCGGCAAGGACATCTCGGGCCCGCTCGCCTGTCTCCGGCGCGTCAGGCCGGAGGCCGCCGCCTGCAATGCGGGCAGCCTGAACTACCTCAAGATCAAGGACGACGGCGGCTGGGCGTGGCCGCCCATGGTCTTCGACAACCCGGTGGAGAAGATCCAGCAGTACCTCGGCGTGATGAACGAGCTGGGCATTCACCCGGAGTTCGAGTGCTTCGACGTGGGCATCGTCCGGTCGGTGGGCATGTACCTGAAGGCCGGCATGTTCTCCGGCGTGCCCGAGGTGAACTTCGTCATGGGCGTGGCGAGTGGCATGCCCTGCGATGCGGACCTGCTGGCGCTGCTGCCGGGATACGCACCGCCCGGCGCCGTCTGGCAGGCCACGCTGATCGGCCGCGGCGAGATCTGGCCGGTCCACCAGAAGGCGGCCGACCTCGGGGGCATGCTGCGCACCGGGCTCGAGGACACGTTCTACCTGCCCGGTGGCGAGCGGGCGTCGGGAAACGGCGTCCTGATCGAGGCTCTCGCGCGCTGCGCCCGCAATGCAGGCCGGGAAATCGCCACGCCCTCGGAGGCCCGCGTCCTGCTCGGGGTGCATCCGTCCGGCTGAGCCCCGGGACCGCCTATTGCCAGACGACCGGCCGGCGCTTGCCGACCCAGCTCTCGTAGTGCGTGGCGTACACCGCCTCGATGCGGTTGCGCTTCACCTTCAGCGTCGGCGTGACGAGGTCGTTCTCCACGGTCCACGTGTCGCGCACCACCACGACGCAGTCGAGCTGCTCGTGTGGATCGAGCAATGCGTTCACCGCGTCGAGGTGCGCTGACAGCGACTGCTCGAGGTCGTCGCGGTGCGCGGGCTCCGCAATCCGCTGCGAGGTCTCGGCATTCAGCATCAGCAGGGCCAGTGGCTGGCCGAGGTTCGCGCCGGTCACGCAGCAGGCCTCGACCGCCACGTGAGTCACCAGGCGGTCCTCGATCGGCGCGGGCGCGACGTACTTCCCCTTGCCTGTCTTGAACAGGTCCTTCACGCGACCGACGATCCGCAGGTTGCCTTCCGCGTCGAACTCACCCTTGTCGCCGGTGCGCAGCCAGCCGTCCCCGGTCATGGCCTGGCGGGTCAACTCCGGCTCCTTGTAGTAGCCGAGCATCACGCCCGGGCATTTGACCTGCAACTCGCCCGTCTCGGGGTCGACACGGGATTGAATGCCGTCGTAACCCGGGCCGACCGTCCCGGGCCGCGGCACGTCCGGAAGCGTCGCGTGCGAGACGCCGCAGTTCTCGGTCATGCCGTAGACCTCCGACAGCCGCAGCCCGAGCCTGCGATACCACTTGAGCAGTTCCGCCGGCATCGGCGCCGCCCCGCCGGCAGCGAACTCGCACTGGTCGAGGCCGAGCGCGCGGAGGATTCGCCGCGCGACGATGCGGCGCACCACCGGAATGCGCAGCAGCCGGTCGAGCTTCGCGGCCGGCATCTTCGCAAGCACGCCCTGCTGGAACTTCACCCACAGGCGAGGCACCGAGAAGAAGATCGTCGGCCTGGCACGCCGGATGTCCGCCGCGAACGTCTCGAGCGACTCGGCGAAGTACACGTGCAGGCCGAGGCCGAGCATTCCGTGCTCGACCACCGTGCGCTCCGCCACGTGGGCCAGCGGCAGGTAACTCAGGACGCGGCCGTTCTCGTGGGCGCCGATGCGCCGCAGGACCGTGCCGATGGACCACGCGAAGGTCGCGAAGCTGTGCATGACACCCTTCGGCGTGCCGGTCGTGCCCGAGGTGTAGATGATCGTCGCGAGCTCGTTGCCGTCCCGGACCGGCTCGCCCTGCAGTGGCTGCGTCGACGTGACGATTTCGTCCCATGCCGGGCAGTCGACCGGCGGCGACAACGGGAACCGGATCATCGGCAGCCCTGTGGGTACGCCGTCCCGCATGGCGTCCCAGCCGTCCAGCTTGCCGACGAAGAGCAGGCGCGCCTCGCTGTGCGTGAGGATCTGCCGGATGGTTCCGGCCGCGAGGCTCGGATACAGCGGCACTGACACGTAGCCGGCCATCCAGATGGCGAAGTCCGCCATGAGCCAGTGCGCCGTGTTCTTGGAGAGCAGCCCGATGCGCGCACCAGGCTCGAATCCAAGGCTCTTGAGATGCGCCGCCATGCGTCGCGTCTCGTCCATCATCTCGCGCCACGTGAGGTCGCGCACGATGCCGCCGCCCATGGGCTGCGTGAGCGCGACGCGATCGGGGATGGTCCGCTCCCAGCGGTAGAGCCGCTGCAGTTGCAGGTCGTCGGGTCGGACTTCGCTGTTCATCGATTACACCCGGTAGAAATTGACTAAACCGTCAGCCCGGGCCCGCTCGGGGCCGGGCCGAGAGCGTTCTACTGCACGTAGATCTTCACGACCTCGTACAGGAAACGACGGCCCTCCATCAGCGACTGCACGCGCATGCGCTCGTTCAGTCCGTGTGCACGGCTGCCCTCCGCGTCGCTGAACATCCCGGACATGCCGTACGTCGGAATGCCGGCGCCGTTCAGGAATCGTCCGTCGGTCGCCCCCGTCGACATCGTGGGGATCACCGGAACGCCTGGCCAGATCCCGGCCGCCACCTTGCGCACCGGGTCCATGATGGCGGGCGTGAGCGGCGGCACGGGGGCCATGACGCCCGGATCGCCGACGAGGCTCACCTTGATGCCCGGGTCGGCCACGACCCGCTCCAGCTCGGCCTTGACCGACTCGATGGGCACGCCCGGCAGGATGCGACAATTGACGTTGGCCCGAGCGCGCTGCGGCAACGCGTTCGGCGCGTGCCCGCCCTCGATCTCGGTCGCCACGCACGTCGTGCGCAGCATGCCGTTCCAGCTCGGGTTGGCATCCCAGAGCTTGCCGGCAGCCGCCGCATCGGCCGGGTTTGCGACGATGGCTCGCATGGCGCCGGCAACGTCGGGGGGCTGGAGCTGCGCCTGGGCCTGGAAATAGGCTCGGGTCGTGTCGTTGAGTTGGACCGGGAACTGGTAGGCGGCGAGTCGCGTGAGCCCGGCCGCCAGCTCGTTGATCGCGTTCACGCGCATCGGTCGCGAACTGTGCCCGCCTGGATTCGTGGTCTCGAGCATGAAGTCCTGGTAGGTCTTCTCGCCTGCCTGTACGTCCAGCGCGACCGGCTTGCCGTCCGGGCCGAGCAGCCCGCCGGCGCCTTCGTTGAGAACGAACGCCGCGCGCAGCACGTCCGGCCGCGTCTGCATGAGCCAGTGGACGCTGTTGAACGTGTCGGGTGTTTCCTCGCCGCAGGTGAGTGCCAGCTTCACGCCGCGCTTCGGCTTGAACCCTTGCGCCTGGAACCGCACCAGGATGTCGGTGAACACGGCGGCCATGGCCTTGTCGTCGCTCGAGCCGCGCGCATAGAAGTACCCGCCCTCCTCGACCAGCTTGAACGGGTCACGCGACCAGTCCTCGCGCCGCGCCTCGACCACGTCGATGTGCGCCAGCAGCATGACCGGTGCCAGCGACGGGTCCTGGCCCGGCAGGGTCGCGATCAACGCACCGCTCTTCGGCCGGTCGGGGGGTGCAAGGATCTCCATCGAGTCCTTCGGCAGGCCGGCTGCCCGCAGGCGTGCGGCCATGGCCTCGGCCGCCTGCGTGCAACTGCCGGACGACAGGGTCGTATTGATCTCGACGAGTTCCTTGTAGATCGAGCGAAAGGTCGCCTCACCGTCGTCGCTCGCCACGGCGGCCGCGCACACCATCGACGAGTATGCACAGCCCGCGCACGCCACCAGTCCGGCCAGGCGGCCGGCGATTCTCGGTCCGGTCATTTCTCACCCCCGTGAACAGGTCTGCAGGCTAGCCGTGTCGCGCCGCGACATGCAAGCCTGTCAGCCGCGGCGGCGCCTACACGAACCGCTCCACGAGTGCGTGCACGTTGACCCTGGCGCGCAGTTTCGCGCAGATCAGGAATGTCCCGAGCAGCTTGCGGTGCAGGAAGATGGTCTGCGGCGGCGGCGACCGCAGCCCCTGGTCGAACGCGACGGCGAGGCCGAGGTCCCGCACCCGACCGATCATCCCCGATTCCGCGAAGTCGTACGGCCCGCGGTGCGCCAGCGGCTCGCAGACCAGGCGGATGATGTCCACGACGCCGCGCGCCCGCTCCGCTGCGTCGTCGGGGTGCAGGTAGCCGATCGCCGCAGCGGCGTCACGGATCGCCACCCGGTCGTCGGCGACCACGGCGCGGCTGATGCGCCGGTAGTTGTCGGTGAATTCGCGCGAGAACTCGCCCACCGAGCCGAGGTCCAGCAGCCCGATCTGCTGCGTCGCCGGCAAGTACAGGTAATTGGCGAAGTTCGGGTCGGTCTGCATGAACCGGAACTCGAACAGCTCGCGGAACATGAGTTCCTGGAGGACCTTCGCCACGGCGTTGCGCGTTGCCTGGGGCACGGCCTCGCTCGCCAGCCCCTCCAGCGGCTCGCCGTCCATCCAGTCCATGGCGAGGATGCGCCGGGTCGTGAGCCCCCGGTGGATGCGCGGGACGACCACCTCGGGCATGTCAGCGACCAGCCGCGCGTAACGCTCGAGGTTCCGAGCCTCGCCTTCGTAGTCGGTCTCGAGCCGGAGCTGGCGCTTGGCCTCGGCGGCGATCGCACCGATGTCGATGGTCACCGGCAGAAAGTCCAGGCGCCGCAGCAGGGTCGCGAGGTTGTCCACGTCGCTGTCGACGCTGCGGGCCACGCCGGGAAACTGGACCTTGAGCGCCAGCTCGCGGCCGCCATGCGTCCGGGCACGATGTATCTGGCCGATGGATGCGGCAGCGGCTGGTTCCATGTCGAATCTTGCAAACTTCGCCTCCCACCCGCGACCGTACTCGCGGCCGAGCACGCGCCGCAGCTGCGAGTCCGGCATGGCGTAGCCCTGCGAGCGCAGCATCGAGAGCGCATTGCGGAACTCGGCCGGGATGATCTCGTCGCTCTGCAGCGACAGCATCTGGCCAACCTTCATCGCCGGACCGCGCAGTGCCGCCAGCCTGCGCGCGAGCAGTCCCGCGTTGCCCGGCGTGAGCACGGCCGCAGCCAGGTCCGGGCGCTTTCCGCTCGTGAGCTGTCGCGCGGTTGCCGCAGCGGCCGAGAGCGCGAGTTCGCCGCTCAACAGGCCGAACCGCAGCAGGCGCGAGGCCCGCGAGGCCGGCACCGCGCTGCGCTTGCGTTTGGGGTCGTCCGACATCGTGTGCTGGCGCCGGTGGTCGTCAGGCCACCGCAGACTCTTGCGTCACGCCGCGTGCTGCGCAGGCGGCACGACGGACCACGACGAGTACATGTGCAGCCGGCCCGTGCGCACGTCGCACAGCGCCCGCCGCTGCTGCCCTTCGGCCATCCATTCCTTGATGGCGACCCGCGCCGGCAGCTGTACGGGGGTCAGGAACTGCGTCTCGATCGTCGTCCCGGCCGCGAGCGCCGGCACCGGCGGCTGGGCGAGGCTGCGCGCCAGCGACCACATGCCGTGGCTGATCGCGCCGCGCAGGCCGAGGTACCGCGCGATCCGGTCGCTCAGGTGGATCGGGTTGTAGTCCGTGGACACGCGCGCGTAGTCCCACGCCGTCCGGCTCGTCACGTCGAGTTCCGCGAGCACGGCGGCATCCTTCGGCGCCTTGGGCGGTCGCGGGGGGCGAACGCCGCCGCGTTCGGCGGACTCCGGCCAGCGCGACAGGAACACGCAGGTCTCCAGCCAGACGGGCCGCCCTTCGTGGCTGATCTCGGTCGCCATGTCGAAAGCGAGCCCCGCGTCGGTGCGCCGGTAATTGCGCGCCGACACGCTGAAGTCGAGTCGCATGCCGTAACGCAGCGCGGACCGGATCTCGATGACGTTAGACAGGTGGATCAGCCCCATCGGCCGCAGCGGAAACGACGCGCAGGCGAAGATCTCGAGGTGCAGCGGCATCGCGAGCACGTGCAGGTACGTCGGCGGAATGCAGTCGCCGTAGCCGCACACCTTCGCATACTTCGCCACGCTGACCCGCGAGAGCGCCACACCGCTGACGTTCGCGGTGAACACCGGCGGATCAACGACCTCGGTGATCGCGGGCCGCTTCGTCAACACCACGCGCGGATACGTCGCAAGCCCCGTCGGCAGCTTGCGCAGGCGCAAGTGGACCGACGCGGCCACGGTCAGGGAGCGACCTGGTTGATCACGATCGCGACGTCGGTCGGGCCGCCTTTGGAGTTCTTCACCTGGCCGACGAGGTCGCCGGTCGCAACGGTGGGAGTCCCGCCGATCGCGACGTGCGCGACGATCTCCACGGTATCCACCGACGACAGATTGCGGCCCTCGACCATCGAATTCGCGTCGCTCAGCACGACGGTGGTCGGCAACTGGTCGCTCGACAGCCTGACGGCCGCCAGCGGCGGCCCGGGGATTCCGGGCTCCCGGGCTGCCACGAACAATGGCATACCCGGCTTGAGCTTCGCTGCCACGGACGGATCCACGGATATCGAGACCCGCAAGGTGCGTCCGGCGGGTGTCACGTTCCCCTGCCCTTGGCCCGACTGCGCGTCGGCCGAGCCTGCCATGGCGGACGCGCCCTCGCCCTCAGCCGCCGGGACTTGCACGCCGAGGCCCGCGAGCTGCTCGACGACGATCTGGCGGATCTGCGGTGGGGGGTTCTGCTCGAGCAGCTTCTGGAATGCCGCTTTCGCGGTGTCCTTGTCGCCGCGGCGCATGGCCATCACGCCCGAGTACCAGAGCGCCTTGCCGTTGTTCGGGTCGGCGACGAGGGTCGCGTCGATGATGTCCTTCGCACGCGCCTGCAGCGAAGGATCGTCGGTCAGCAC
>DAOMFD010000013.1:19346-22172 GCA_035429605.1 Steroidobacteraceae bacterium
TCGCGTCGATGATGTCCTTCGCACGCGCCTGCAGCGAAGGATCGTCGGTCAGCACGAGTGCCTCGGCGAGGTCGAGCTTGAGCCCGGGATCCGTTCCCCCGACGATGGCATCCGCCTTTTCATAGGCGGTGACCGCCTTGCCGGCCTGGCCGGTCACGAGATAACTCCGACCCAGCATCTGCCAGCCCTCGGCGTCCTGCGGGTTGGCGGCCATGCGCGCCTCGAGCTGCTTGACCGCGTCGGCCAGTGAGCCAGCCTCTCCTTCGCCATGGCCAGCCGGCACGGCGCTCGCGGCCTCGGGATTCTTCCAGGGAAAGTTGGTGATGCCCCAATACAAGGCGCCCGCCGCGAGCGGGAGGGTGATCGCGACGACCGCGAATGCCGACGTCGAGCGTGGCGACGCGGGTTCGCCCTTCGCCGCGACCGGCTGCTTGCGCGCCAGCGGTACGGCGACGAGCGCTACCGCGGCGCAGACCATGACGATGCAGGCTACGATGAATGCTGTCACGACTGGCCGTCCTCCTGGCCTTCGGGATCGGTGTCTGCCTCGGTCGAACGACGACGGATGACGCGCACCACGGCCAACGCGCCGAGCGCGACCAGCAGGACCGGCGCCGACCACAACAGGAACGTGAGCGGTGTCATGCGCGGCCGGTACAGGACGAAGTCGCCATATCGGTCCAGCATGAACTGGCGGATCTGGTCGTCGGTCTTGCCGGCCGCGATCATCTCGCGCACTTCGCGTCGCAGGTCGCCGGCGAGCGTGGCGTTCGAATCGGCGATCGTCTCGTTCTGGCAGACCAGGCAGCGCAATTCGCGGGTGATGTTCTCGTAACGCGCCTGCAGCGCCGGGTCCTCGAAGGCGCGCTCGGTATCGATCGCATGGGCCGTTCCCGACGCTGCGAACGCGATCGCCAGCAGCAGTGCACGCAGCATCTTCGTCACGTCGCGCCTCCCTTACCGGCCTTGGCCGCCTCGATGCGCGGCAGGAACTCGCGAACCCACACTTCCATGGTCATCGGGGCGATGTGCTTGTACAGCACCACGCCGTCCGGACCGATCAGGAACGTCTCGGGGGCGCCGTACACGCCCCAGTCGATCGCGACTCGACCCTCCTGGTCGGAGGCCACGGCCGAGTACGGATTGCCGAGCTCGCTCAGCCATTGCCGGGCCGCCACGCTGTCGTCCTTCCAGTCGAGCCCGATCATCGGGACCGCCTTCTGCCGCGAGATCTCCAGCAGCACCGGGTGCTCCTGCCGGCAGCCGCCGCACCACGTGCCCCAGACATTCAGGACCCAGGTCTGGCCCTTGAGGTCGCCGCTCGAGACCGGGTAGGACGCATCCTGCAGGCTGGGCAGGGAGAACGCAGGGGCCTGCTTGCCGATCAGCGGCGACGGGATGTAAGACGGATCGCGGTTCAGGCCGACGAGCAGGAACCCGCCGATCACGACGAAGATCCCCAGCGGAATGATGAATTTCCACATGCGCCGCTGCCTCGTCACCGCGCCCGGGCCGGGGCGCCCGCGCCCACCTTCTCGGTCGCCGCTTCCCGCCGCGTGCGGTAGCGGCGGTCGGTGATGCCGATCAGTCCGCCGAGCGCCATGACGATGGCGCCCAGCCAGATGAACCGGACCATCGGCTTGTACTGGACGCGCATGCTCCACGCCCCGGCGCCGAGGTCCTCGCCCATGGCCACGAACAGGTCGCCGTTCCAGTTCACGTCGATCCCCGCCTCGGTCATCGGGCTGCGCTGCACGCGGTACACGCGCTTCTGCGGATGCAGCACCTTCACGGTCCGGCCGTCGCGCTTGATCGCGACCTCGGCCTCGATCGCCTGGTAATTCGGTCCCGGCACCTCGCGGGTGCTCACGAACTGGAACTCGTAGCCGTGGATGCTCACGGACTGCCCCGGCTTGAGCGCGATGTCCTTCTCGATGCGGTAGTTCTGCGTGATGGTCACGCCCAGCGCGAACAGGCCGACCCCGATGTGCGCCAGCGTCATGCCGACCATCCCGCGCGAGATGGTCTGCTTCTTGCGCCAGCGCTGCACCGGCTCGTAGAGCGACGACAGGATCACCCAGGTGCCGGCCGCGATCCCGACGGCGCTCATCACCGTGAAGTCGCGGTATGCCGCCACCGTGACGAGCAGCGCGAATGCGACCGAGGCTCCCAGCATCACGAGCAGCGGCTTGCGCATGTCCGCGAGCCGGCCCTTCTTCCAGGCCGCGTGCATGCCCACCGCGAGCAGGACCATGAGCGGCACCATCGGGATCAGGAACACGACGTTGAAGTACGGCGGCCCGACCGAGATCTTGCCGAGGTTGAGCGCGTCGAGGAACAACGGGTACAGCGTGCCGATCAGGATCAGCGCCGAGGCGACGACCAGCAGCATGTTGTTGAACAGGATGAACGACTCGCGTGACAGCATCTCGAAACCGCCCTTGGCGCGCAGCGCCGGACCGCGCCACGCGAACAGCGCGAGCGATCCGCCGATCACGAGGCCGAGGAACGCGAGGATGAACAGCCCGCGCTTCGGATCCGACGCGAACGAATGCACCGACACCAGCACGCCGGAGCGCACCAGGAACGTCCCGACCAGGCTCAGGGAGAACGCGATGATGGCGAGCAGCAGCGTCCAGCTCTTGAAGAGCCCGCGCTTCTCGGTGACCGCGAGCGAGTGGATGAGCGCCGTGCCGACCAGCCACGGCATGAACGACGCGTTCTCGACCGGGTCCCAGAACCACCAGCCGCCCCAGCCGAGCTCGTAGTACGCCCACCAGCTGCCGCCCGCGATCCCCATCGTGAGGAACAGCCACGAAATCGTGG
>DAOMFD010000014.1:0-17131 GCA_035429605.1 Steroidobacteraceae bacterium
GGCCGAAGGTTTCCTCGCGCGCGACCATCATGTCGGGCGTCACGTGCGTGACGATGGTCGGCTCGAAGAACGTGCCGCCGAGCGCGTGACGCTTGCCACCGAGCGCGACCTTGCCGCCCTTGGCGAGCGCGTCCGCGATGTGTTCCTCGACCT
Organism: Steroidobacteraceae bacterium; assembly: GCA_035429605.1. Taxonomy (GTDB): domain Bacteria; phylum Pseudomonadota; class Gammaproteobacteria; order Steroidobacterales; family Steroidobacteraceae; genus RPQJ01. The sequence goes on from DAOMFD010000014.1 coordinate 154, forward strand.
TGGCGACCGCCTTGGCGTCGATCAGCGGGCCCTGCTCGGTCGCGCCCGCGAGGCCGTCGCCGACGCGCAGCTTGCGCACGGCCTCGACCAGCTTCGCGACGAACGCGTCGTACACGCCTTCCTGCACCAGCAGCCGGTTCGCGCACACGCAGGTCTGCCCGGTGTTGCGGTACTTGCTCGCGATCGCGCCCTGCACGGCGGCATCGAGGTCCGCGTCGTCGAACACGATGAACGGGGCGTTGCCGCCGAGCTCCATCGAGACCTTCTTGAGCGTGCCCGCGCACTGCGCCACGAGCTTCTTGCCGATCTCGGTGGAGCCGGTGAAGGTGAGCTTGCGCACGATGGGATTCGAGGTCATCTCGCCGCCGATCGCGGCCGCGGAGCCCGTGACGACGCTGAACACGCCCTTCGGCACGCCGGCACGGTGCGCGAGCTCGGCCATCGCCAGCGCGGAGTAGGGCGTCTGCGTCGCGGGCTTGCACACGAACGTGCAGCCAGCGGCGAGCGCCGGACCAGCCTTGCGCGTGATCATCGCGGCCGGGAAATTCCACGGCGTGATGGCCGCGACGACGCCGACTGGCTGGCGCAGCACGACGATGCGCTTGTCGGGCTGGTGGCCGGGGATCACGTCGCCGTAGACGCGCTTGGCTTCCTCGGCGAACCACTCGATGAAGGAGGCCGCGTAGGCGACCTCTCCCTTCGCCTCGGCGAGCGGCTTGCCCTGCTCGGCGGTCATGATCACCGCGAGGTCGTCCGCGTTCGCGAGCATGAGGTCGTTCCAGCGACGCAGGATGACCGAGCGTTCCTTGGCGGTCTTCGCCGCCCACGCGGGGAAGGCTGCCGCCGCCGCTTCGATGGCGCGGCGAGTTTCCGCCGCCTGCAGGTTCGGCACCGTGCCGATCACCTCGCCCGTCGCCGGGTTCGTGACGTCGATCTTGCCGCCGCCGTCCGCGTCGATCCAGGTGCCGTCCACGTAGCACTGCTGGCGGAGGAGCGTGGGGTCCTTCAGGGTGAATGGCATGGCTGCGAGTCCTGCTGGGAGCCCCGGAACCTGCGCCGGGACCGAATGAATAGGATATCAAATGGGGGACATGCTCCTTTTTCGCGAAGCCGAAAAAGGAGAATGTCCCCGGTTCAGTACTCGCTGGTGCCCTTGCCGAGCGTCACGATGGACTCGACCTCCCCGGCCACGAAGCGCACGCGCTGCATGAGCTTGTTCGGCCCGAAGTCGTAAGTCCACGAGTCCACCGGCACGTCCTCGGTACCGGGGAACGAATAGGTCCACCCGCCGAGCGCGAACTGCGGCGGACGCTGGATCCAGGTGCGGCTGCGGATCGCGGGTTCGCCGCACACCGCGAGCACCTTTTCCATGGTGTCGCCGTCCTTGACGATGCGGCTGCCGCAGCGCATCGAGTCGGAACGCGCGGCGCCGCACACGACGAGCAGCAGGGCGCCTGCGCCGGCGACGAGGCTTCGGGCCGCGGACCGGTCAATAGCCATAACCGTTGGTCCGGATCTCGTCGAGTTCGTCGCCGACGAACCGCAGGGTCCTGATCAGCTTGTTCGGCCCGAAGTTGTAGGTCCAGATCTCGACCGGCAGCGCGGTCCAGCCCGGCCAGAAGTACTGGTAGCCGTAAGGTCCGTCTTCGTACAGCGGCCCGCTGATGTAGCCGGCGAGGCTGATGCTGGTGGGCTCGCCGCACAGGGTGCGCACCTTGTCCTTGCCGTCGCCCTCGCTCACGAGGCGCGTGCCGCAGCGCATGGTGTCGTCGGCGCTCGCGGTCGGGGCCGCGAACACGCCAACGGCCAGCGCGGCCAGCAGGGCCAGCACGGTCCCCTGGCTGGCGGTCCGTCGTGCACGAAGGCTGCGTCGAGGCGGCGAGTGCATGCTTCATGTTACGGCGATTCCCGGGCCCGCCGGGTATCCGCACTAACCCGATGATCCAGCGGAGGAATCGGGCCTTCGCACCGGCCGGACACCCCTGCGGCGGTCGGGCCGGCGGGTGAGTCTGGTACGCTTTGCGGCTCCCCCTGTCGGCACCGTGACCATGGCTCCTTCCCGCACCTTCGACCGCCGCCTGGCCGCCCTGGTCAACCGCCAGGCGACCCGAGCGCTGCAGGGCGGCCTGAAGGGCGTCGAGAAGGAGTCCCTGCGCGTCACGCCCCGGGGACTGATCGCGACGACTCCCCACCCCAGGGCCCTGGGGTCGGCCCTCACGAACGAGCACATCACGACGGACTACTCCGAGGCGCTCATCGAGCTCGTCACGCCGCCGTTTCCGCAGACGTGGGAGCTGGTGCAGTACCTGTGCGACCTGCACCAGTTCGTGTACCGGCACCTCGCCGACGAGCTGCTCTGGGCGACCAGCATGCCGTGCGCGATCAAGGGCGAGGAAAGCATCCCGATCGCCGAGTACGGCTCGTCGAACGTCGGCAGGATGAAGACCGTGTACCGCCGCGGTCTCGGCCATCGCTACGGCCGGGTGATGCAGGCGATCTCCGGCGTGCACTTCAATTACTCGTTTCCCGAGCACTTCTGGCCGGTGCTGGGCGACCTGCTCGAGAGCCGCGACACCGGCCAGGCCTTCCAGTCGGATGCGTACTTCGCGCTGCTGCGCAACTACCGGCGCCACGGCTGGATCGTCCTGTACCTGTTCGGCAACTCGCCGGCGATCTGCCCCTCGTTCCTGCAGGGCCGCAAGGTGGACTGGCTCGAGCCGCTCGAGCCGGGCAGCCTGTACGCGCCGCACGCGACGTCGCTGCGCATGAGCGACCTCGGCTACCGCAACAAGAGCCAGGCAGGAATGTCGGTCTCGGTGAACAGCCTCGAGCACTACGTGCGCGACCTGGCGCAGGCGATCAGCACGCCGCATGCGGAGTACGAGAAGCTCGGCGTGAAGGTGGACGGCGAATACCGGCAGCTGAATGCCAACCTGCTGCAGATCGAGAACGAGTACTACAGCTTCATACGCCCGAAGCGCGTGACGATGTCCGGCGAGCGGCCGACCAAGGCCCTGCGGCGCGGCGGCGTGCAGTACGTCGAGATGCGCTCACTGGACGTCAGCGCGTTCGACCCGGTGGGCGTCAACCAGATGAAGCTCCGGTTCCTGGAGGCGTTCGCGGCCTACTGCGTCCTCGCGGCGAGCCCGCCGATCGAGCCAGCGGAGCAGGCCGAACTCGACGGGAACCACGCGCTCGTGGCGCGCGAGGGCCGCAAGCCCGGCCTCATGCTCCGACGCGACGGGCGCGACCTGTCGCTGCGCGACTGGGCGTCCGAGATCGTCGACTCGATGCGCGGTGTCTGCGAGCTGCTGGACGAGGGCGACCCGCAGCGCCACCACTCGGCCGCGCTCGAGGTGCAGGCGGCCAAGGTCCGGGAGGTGGCGCTCACGCCGTCCGCGCGCTCGCTCGAGGAGATGCGCACCAACGAGGAATCGTTCTTCAACTTCGCACTGCGCATGTCGAAGCTGCACAAGTCGTATTTCCTCGAGCTGCACCCGCCGCACGAGGCGCGGCAGCAGGCGTTCGCCGCCGAGGCGGAGGAATCGCTGCAGGCGCAGGCGAAGATCGAGGCGTCCGACACGATCGGCTTCGACCAGTACCTCGCGCAGTATTTCGCCGGCTAGGTGCCTGGCACCGATTGAGAAATAGGGGACATTCTCCTATTTCCCGTGCGGGAAATAGGAGAATGTCCCCTATTTCCGCAGGATGCCGGTCTCGAAGCGGCCGCGGGAGTCCATCGCGCCGCGCAGCATGCCCGGCGAGTTGAACGGCATCGCGATCGAGCCGTCGCGACCGACCGCGATCACGCCGCCGGAACCGCCGAGCCGCACGAGCTGCTGCATCACGACCTCGTCCGCCGCCTCCGACACGCTCATCCCGCGGTAGCGCATCAGCGATGCGATCTCGTGCGCGACGACGGCGCGGATGAAGTATTCGCCGTGGCCGGTCGCCGACACCGCGCAGCAGTCGTTCGCGGCGTAGGTGCCGGCGCCGATGATCGGCGAGTCCCCGACCCGTCCCCATTTCTTTGCGGTCATACCGCCCGTCGACGTCGCGGCAGCCAGGTTGCCGTGGGCATCCAGCGCAACGGCACCGACGGTGCCAAGGACCGCTTCGTCCTCGACGTCCGCCTCGCCGTGCAGGTGCCGCTCGAGTTCGAGGCGGCGCCGCTCGGTCGCGAAGTACTCGTTGGGAACCGGCTCCAGCCCCTGCTGGATGGCAAACTCATCGGCGCCGGCTCCCGCGAGCATGACGTGCGGCGAGCGGTCCATCACCAGGCGGGCGAGTTCGACCGGATTGCGCACGTGGCTCACGCCCGACACGGATCCGGCGCGCAGGTCGCGGCCGTCCATGATCGACGCGTCGAGTTCGTGCAGCCCGTTTGCTGCAAGCACGGAGCCACGTCCGGCATTGAAGAGCGGATCGTCCTCGAGCACCTTCACCGCCGCCACGACGGCGTCGAGGCTGAGCCCGCCGGACTCCATGACGGCAAATCCGGCGCGCAGCGCAGCCGCGAGTCCGTCGTGGAACGCCTGCTGGCGGGCCGCCGTCAGGTCCTTTCCGGGCATGACCCCGGCACCGCCGTGCACGGCAATTGCGATCACGACTGGGTCCCCTCGCGTGTCCCGCGTCCGTGGCTGTCGATGCGGCCAGCCTGCACCATCGGGTGCTCGATCGGGGCCGGCCGCTCCATTGGAATCAGCTTATCATCCGGATTCCGCCGCCTGCCTGCCATCCCGACACCGCCATGCGCCAGCCCGGAATCATCAGGACCCTGCTCGTCGCCAACCGCGGCGAGATCTCGATCCGCGTGATGCGTGCCGCCAACGAACTCGGCATCCGGACGGTGTCGATCTACTCGCAGGAGGACCGCTTCTCGCTGCACCGGATGAAGGCCGACGAAAGCTACCTGGTCGGGGAAGGCAAGGGCCCGGTCGAGGCGTATCTCGACATCGCGGACATCATTCGCGTCGCCCGTGAAGCCGGCGCCGACGCCATCCACCCCGGCTACGGTTTCCTGTCCGAGAACCCGGAGTTCGCGGAAGCCTGCGCGGCGGCAGGGATCATCTTCATCGGGCCGACCGCCGAGATCATGCGGAGCCTCGGCAACAAGGTGACCGCACGCGCGCTCGCCGTGTCGGCCGGCGTCCCGGTGATGCCCGCCACGCCGCCGTTGCCGCGTGACGATGCGGAGTGCGCGCGGCTTGCGGCAGGGGTCGGCTACCCGGTGATGCTGAAGGCGAGCTGGGGCGGCGGCGGGCGCGGCATGCGCGTCGTCGAAGGCGAGGCGCAGCTCGCCGAGATGGTGGCGACCGCGCGGCGCGAGGCCAAGGCGGCATTCGGCAACGACGAGGTCTACCTCGAGAAGCTCGTTCGCAGGGCGCGTCACGTCGAGGTGCAGATCCTCGGTGATGCGCACGGCAACCTCGTGCACCTCTTCGAGCGCGACTGCACGGTGCAGAGGCGCAACCAGAAAGTGGTGGAGCGCGCGCCGGCCGTGTTTCTCACCGGCACGCAGCGCGCGGAGCTGTGCGAACTCGGGCTGCGCATCGGCCGTGCGGTCCGCTATCTGAACGCGGGAACCGTGGAGTTCCTGCAGGACGCCGACACCGGCCAGTTCTATTTCATCGAGGTCAACCCGCGCATCCAGGTCGAGCACACCGTCACCGAGGTCGTGACGGGCATCGACCTCGTCAAGGCACAGATCCGCATCGCCGAGGGTGCGGTGCTAGGACAGCCCGGGAGTGGAGTTCCCTCGCAGCCCGACATCCGCATGAACGGGCATGCGATGCAGTGCCGCATCACCACCGAGGATCCCGAGAACGCGTTCATCCCGGACTACGGCCGCATCACGGCGTATCGCAGCCCGGCGGGTTTCGGCATCCGCCTCGATGCCGGCACGGCCTACACCGGCGCATTCATCACGCGTTCCTACGACTCGCTGCTGGTGAAGGTCACCGCCTGGGCGCCGACGCCGGACGAGACCATCGCGCGCATGCATCGGGCGCTGTGGGAATTCCGCGTGCGCGGCGTGGTCACGAACCTGCGCTTCCTCGACCAGGTGATCACGCACCCGCGCTTCGAGAACGCCGAGTACACGACCAGGTTCATCGACGAGACGCCCGAGCTGTTCCGCTTCCCGCGCAAGCGCGACCGCGCGACGCGACTGTTGCGCTACATCGGCGACGTGATCGTGAACGGCAGTCCCGAGGTGATCGGGCGCGCCCGGCCGACGCGCACGCTGGATCCGCGACCGCCCAGGGTCGACCTGGCGACACCGCCTCCGCCGGGGACGAAGCAGCGGCTGGACGAGCTCGGCCCGCGCGGGTTCGCGCAGTGGATGCTGGCGCAGGAGCCGGTGCTCCTCACCGACACCACGTTCCGCGACGCGCACCAGTCACTGCTCGCGACGCGCTTCCGCACGCGCGACATGGCGGCGGTGGCGCCGGCTTATGCACGGCTGGTTCCGAATCTGCTGTCCGTCGAATGCTGGGGCGGCGCGACGTTCGACGTCGCCATGCGGTTCCTGAAGGAATGTCCGTGGGACCGGCTCTCCGCGTTCCGCGAGGCCATGCCGAACCTGCTGCTGCAGATGCTGCTGCGCTCGGCGAACGCCGTCGGCTACACCAATTACCCCGACAACGTCGTGCGCTATTTCGTCGCGCAGGCGGCGGCGAACGGCGTGGACCTGTTCCGCGTGTTCGACTCCCTCAACTGGGTCGAGAACATGCGCGTCGCGATGGACGCCGTGCTCGAGACCGACCGGCTGCTCGAGGCGGCGATCTGCTACACCGGTAACCTCACCGACCCGAGGCAGACGAAGTACGACCTCGAGTACTACGTGCGGCTGGCAAAGCAGCTCGAGCGGGCCGGCGCGCACGTCCTCGGCATCAAGGACATGGCGGGCCTCTGCCAGCCGCGCGCCGCGTACACGCTCGTGAAGGCACTCAAGGACGAGATCGGCATCCCGGTGCACTTCCACACCCACGACACGAGCGGCATCGCCGCGGCGAGCGTACTCATGGCGGTCGAGGCGGGAGTCGACGCGGTGGATGGCGCGCTCGACGCGATGAGCGGCCTCACCTCGCAGCCCAACCTCGGATCGATCGTTGAGGCGCTGCGCCACGGGCCGCGCGACACCGGGCTCGACCCGGAGAACCTGCGGCTGCTGTCCAACTACTGGGAGCAGGTGCGCCACGGCTATGCCGCCTTCGAGAGCGACATGCGCGCGGGCGCGTCCGAGGTGTACGTGCACGGCATGCCCGGCGGCCAGTACACGAACCTGCGCGAGCAGGCACGTTCGCTCGGCATCGACGACACGCGCTGGCACGAGGTCGCGCGCGCCTACGCCCAGGTGAACGAGATGTTCGGTGACATCGTCAAGGTCACGCCCTCGTCGAAGGTCGTCGGCGACATGGCGATCATGATGGTGACCAGCGGTCTCAGCGTCGGGGAGGTGCTCGATCCCGACACCGAGGTCGCATTCCCGGAGTCCGTGGTGTCGCTGTTCCGCGGCGACATCGGGCAGCCGCAGGGCGGCTTCCCGCCGGCGCTGCAGAAGAAGGTCCTGAAGGGCGCCACGCCGCTCACCGTGCGGCCGGGTGCCGTGATGCCGCCGGTCGACCTCGCCCGGCAGCGCGAGGAGCTGCAGGCGAAGATGCCGCGTCCCATCAGCGACCGCGAGTTCGCGTCCTGGCTGATGTACCCGAAGGTGTTCACGGACTACATGACCGAACGCGTGCAGTACGGCGACACGAGCGTCCTGCCGACGCGGACCTTCTTCTACGGGCTCGGGGCCGGCGAGGAGATCACGCTCGACCTCGAGCGCGGCAAGCACCTGATCATCCGCTACGTCACGACGAGCGAGGTGCACGACGACGGAACTCGCACGGTGTTCTTCGAGCTGAACGGCCAGCCTCGGTCGGTAAAGGTCACCGATCGGAGCAAGGTCGCGAAGCGGCCGCCGCGCCGCAAGGCGGAGGCGGATCACCCCGACCAGGTCGGCGCGCCGATGCCGGGCACGATCGCGACCGTGCACGCGGTCGCCGGCCATCACGTGCAGCGTGGCGACGTGCTGGTCACCATCGAGGCGATGAAGATGGAGACCAGCGTGCGCGCGGAGCGCGACGGCACCGTGGTCGAGGTCGTCGCGCGCCCCGGGGAGCAGGTCGACGCGAAGGACCTGCTGGTGGTGCTCGCGGAATCCGGCAAGTGACGGAGACGGACGGCTCCGGGCTCGGGGCCCAGCTGCGCGAGCTCTACCCGGCACTGGCTGGATTGCCCGAGCGTGACATCGAAATCCTGCTGTCGAGGTGCAGTGTGCTCAGCCTGCGAGCCGGGGCGCAGCTGTTCGGCGAGGGGTCGGCGTGCCGGCAGTTCCCGCTGGTGATCGAAGGGTCGATCCGGGTCGCGAAGTGCGGCGAAGGACGCGAGTTGCAGCTGTACCGAGTGACGCCCGGCGAATGCTGCGTGCTCACCAGCAGCTGCCTGGTCGGCGGGCGCGACTATCCGGCCACCGGTGTCGTGGAAAGCGACGTGCGGCTCGTCGTGATGCCCCAGGCCGAGTTCGAGTCGCTGATGGCGCGACACCCGCCGTTCCGCAACTACGTGTTCGGATTGTTCGCCGAGCGGCTGGCCGACCTGATGGGCCTGGTCGAGGCGGTGGCGTTTCACCGGCTCGACCGGCGCGTGGCGAGCGCGCTGCTCGGCCACGGTCCCGTCGTCGAGATGACGCACCAGCAACTGGCCGACGCCGTCGGCAGCGTGCGCGAGATCGTGACCCGCGTGCTCGGGAGCCTCGCGGACCAGGGCGTGATCCGGCTCGGGCGTGGCTCGATCGAGATCCTGGACGCCGTGAAATTGCGACAGGTGGCGGAGGGCGCCTAGCGCGGCGCCCCCGCAGGTTCCGCGAGGACGGCAGGGCGGCTCGGTGACTTTGGTTACAGACCCGGATGCAGCGTCCCAATAGCATCGACTCCGGGATCCGGCCGCAGGCCGGCATCGAGACCATTCGCAAGGAGCATTCGAACATGGCTGCAAACGTCGGCGGCGTCGATCGCACGCTGCGCATCGTCGTCGGGATCGTGCTGATCGCGCTCTATTTCGTCTTGTCGGGCCCGGCTCGCTACGTGGGGCTGCTGGGGCTCGTTGCGCTGTTCACGGGGCTGGTCCGCTTCTGCCCGCTGTACACGCTGCTGGGGATCAATACCTGCGCGACTAGGAAATAGCCGCGCTCACCCAGCGGTTCAGCTGCTGGGCGCCCATCGCGCCCGACTGGCGCGCCACCTCGCGTCCGTCCTTGAACACGATCAGGGTCGGGATGCTGCGGATGCCGTAGCGCGCGGCGACGTCCTGCGCCTCGTCGGTATTGAGCTTGCCGAAGCGCACGGCGGGCTCCATCTGCCGCGCAGTTTCCTCGAGTGCCGGGGCCATCATGCGGCACGGCCCGCACCACGGTGCCCAGAAATCCACGACCACGGGCAGGTCGCCTCGCGTGATGTGGGAGTCGAAATTCCCGCTGTCGAGTTCCACCGGGTGACCGGAGAACAGGGACTCGTGGCAGCGGGGGCAGCGTGGATCGTCGCCCAGGCGGCCCTCCGGGACACCGACGACTCCATTGCACTTCTGGCAGACGACCTTGCGCGACGACATGGGTGCTCCGAACGATGGAATCGCCTGTCCCGCTGCATGGGGACGGAGCCGGCCTGGGACAAGCCCCCCTTGCCGGACGAGGTTCACGCCACCATGTAGGGGCTGATCCGGATAATGGGGACATTCTCCATTTTCGGCCGCTGGCGAAAATGGAGAATGTCCCCGTAGATTACGACCATGCGCTACAAGGACTACTACAAGGTCATGGGCGTGGCGCGCGACGCGAGCCAGGAGGACATCAAGCGCGCGTACCGCAAGCTCGCGCGCAAGTACCACCCGGACGTCAGCAAGGAAAAGGACGCCGAGGAGAAGTTCAAGGAACTCCAGGAAGCCCACGAGGTCCTGAAGGACCCCGAGAAGCGTGCGGCCTACGACCAGCTCGGCGCCGACTGGCGACCCGGCCAGGATTTCCGCCCGCCCCCGGACTGGGGCAAGGGCTTCGAATTCTCGCGCGGCGCGCGTGGCGGAGGCGGCGAGGGCCTCGGCGAGTTCAGCGACTTCTTCGCGGAGCTGTTCGGGGAGCGCAGCCCGTTCGGTCGTCCGGGCGGCGGGGCTCGTGCTGGCCACGGCTTCGCTGCGCAGGGCCAGGACCATCTCGCCCGCGTCGAGATCGACCTCGAGGACGCCTATCGGGGCGGCACGCGCGACATCGAACTGCGCGCGCCCGAGATCACGCCCGACGGCCACGTGCTCACCAGGCCGCGCACCCTGCGCGTCACGATTCCGGCGGGCGTCACCGAGGGGCAGCAGATCCGCCTCGCAGGGCAGGGCAGCCCTGGGCTGGGCGGCGGCCCTCCGGGCAACCTGCTGCTCGAGATCGGCTTCCGCCCGCACGCGCGCTTCAAGGCCGAGGGACGCGACATCACCCTGACGCTACCCGTTGCGCCCTGGGAAGCGGCACTCGGCGAATCGGTGTCGGTCCCGACGCTGGGCGGCCCGGTGGACATGAAGCTGCCGGCCGGCGCCCGCGCCGGGCAGAAGCTGCGCTTGCGCGGCCGCGGACTGCCGGGCCCGGCCTGCGGCGACCAGTACGTGATCCTGGAAATCGTGCTGCCGCCCGACAGTCCGAAGGCGCGGCGCTTCTTCGAGCAGATGAAGCGCGAGTTGCCGTTCGACCCAAGGGCTGATTGACGGTCAGCGGGGGGCTCGGGAGCCCGATCCGGCCGATCCGTGGATTGCGGCGTCTAGCTGATCGCCGCGCCGAGCAGGTGGCCGATGATCCAGGTTACCGCGCCCGCGCCGCCGCCGATCGCGACCATGCGCAATCCGCCGAGCCACGCGTTGCGCCCGGTGAACAGGCTCAGCGCGGCGCCCACGCCGAACAGCGCGATGCCCGCGGTCGCGGCCGCGACGGTGACCGCGCGCTCGAGCGGCAAGCCGAGCAGGAACGGCAGCAACGGCAGCGACGCTCCGGCGGCGAATGCGAGGAACGAAAAAATCGCGGCGCCCCATGGCGAGCCGAGGTCGTCCGGATTCAGGCCGAGTTCCTCGCGCGCCAGCGCGTCGAGCGCCGCGTCGTGGTTCTTCACGAGTTCGCGCGTGATGCGGCGCGCTTCCTCGAGCTCCATGCCGCGCGTGTTGTAGATGAGCGCGAGTTCCTCGGCTTCCTCCTCCGGGTACTCGTGCAATTCATCCCGCTCGAGCCCGATCTGGTACTCGAACATCTCGCGCTGCGAGCGCATCGAGACGTACTCGCCCGCCGCCATCGAGAGCGCGCCGGCGAGCAGCCCTGCCACGCCGCTAGTAACCACGCCACCGATACCTGCACCGGCACCGGCGACGCCCATGATCAGGCTGGCGTTGGAGACGAGGCCGTCGTTGACGCCGAACACCGCGGCGCGCAGGTTGCCGCCGCCGTAGCCCTTGTGGCGGACGCCGACCTGCGAAACGGACGTCGGCATCGTGTGGCCGGGCGTGGCGGTCCGGGCGTCGTACGCGGACACGCCGCGCACCTTCATCGCGACGAGCACCGGCCTGATGCGGCGTGGGCCCAGCGTGCGCGCCAGGCTGGCGGTGATTCTCGCGCGCACCGAGGGCGCGAACGCGGGCGGCTCGCCGCCGGATTCCGCCCGCCACTTGTCGGCCTGGCCTTCGGCGGACGAAGCCAGCGTGCGGAACAAGGTCGCGATCCGCGCATCGGGCTCGCATTCGGCGAGCGCGCGGTACAGCCACGCGGACTGCTTTTCCTCGCGCCAGCTTTCGAGGCCGCTCACGTCAGCCGTGCGTGGCGGCGGGCGGCCGGTGGAGCAGCTTCTGCACCTGCTTCAGGACCGCGACGTCGACGTAGGGCTTCTCGATGAAGTCCGTGGCGCCTTCACGCATCGCGGCCACGGCCGTGGGAATGTCGGACTCGTCGGCGAGCAGCACGACCGGCACGTCGTTGCCGGCGCCGCGCAGCCGGCGCAGCAGCTCGAGGCCCGACATGCCAGGCAGCAGCAGGTCCACGATCAGGCAGGCCAGGTGTCGACCGTTCGCGGCGAGCAGGTAACTCTCCGCGCTGTCGAACGTGGAGACGTCCACGCCGTTGCGATGCAGGAGCGCGCGCAGCCCGTTCCGTGCGACCGGATCGGGGTCGATGACTCCGACGTGGGGCGGAGCGTCCTGCGCGGCCTTGTTCTCTGCCATAGATAAGGCGCGACCACAGGTCGGGCCAGTTCAATTCCAGCCGCAGGGAGGATCGGTTGCGGCGAACTGCGCAGCGAACTGTGGTCGCATGGGGGCGAGTTTTCCCGCCCGCAAAATCCCGGAGAATCGGGGCTTATACCTAAACCGCGGCGACAATTCCGCGGTGCTGCGCCGCAGTACGTCACTCGTCGGGGCGCTCGACCTCGAGCACCATGCGGACCAGGTGCGCGAGCGAGTGCGCCTCCATTTTCTCCATGACGCGCGCCCGGTGGATCTCCACCGTGCGCTGGCTCAGGTTCAGGTCGCCGGCGATGACCTTGTTCGCCTTGCCGGCCACGACGAGGTCGAGCACCTCGTGCTCGCGCGGCGTGAGCGACTCCAGCCGCTTACGGATCATGTTGCGCTCGGCGAGCATGCGCCGGCTGCCGGCGTCCTTGTCGAGCGCCTGGTTGATGCGGTCGAGCAGGTCCTGGTCGCGGAACGGCTTCTGGATGAAATCCACCGCGCCGGCCTGCATCGCCTCGACCGCCATCGGCACGTCGCCGTGGCCGGTGATGAAGATGATCGGCAGGATCGAGTGACGCTCGTTCAGCTTGACCTGCAGCTCGAGGCCGCTCATCCCGGGCATGCGGATGTCGAGCACCAGGCAGCCCGGCCGGTCGTCGCGATCCGCGTCGAGGAACTCCTGGCCGGACTCGAACACTTCGACGGGCAGTCCCACCGACTTCAGCAGCAGGCGCAGGGAATCCCTCACCGCCGCATCGTCATCGACCACGAAGACCGTGGGCTTCACTTCCTTCATCACTGGTCATTCCCCTTTCGTCACCGGCGATGCCGGCAGCGTGAAATGAAACTTCGCGCCGAATTCGTGGTTCGGAGTGTGCCACAGGCGACCGCCGTGAGCCCGCACGATGGAGCGGCTGATCGCCAGCCCGAGGCCCGTGCCGCTCACCTTGGTCGTGAAAAACGGGTTGAAGAGGTGCTCGGCGGCCTGCGGCGCGAGTCCGCTGCCGCGATCCGCCACCGTGATCTCGATCTCGCCCTCCGGCGCCCGGCTGGCCCGCAGCCGCACCTCGCGGCGACCCTCCGGGCAGTCGGCGACGGCATCGATGGCATTGCGCACGAGGTTCAGGACCACCTGCTGCAGCTGGATCGGGTCGGCATGGACCGCAGGCAGGTCCTCGTCCGACTCGATGTGGAGATTTACGTTGTGCAGGCGCGCGTCGGTCTCGGCGAGCGTCCGGAGGTCCTCGAGCAGCCGGCCGCAGTCGACCGGCTCCCGCTTGACCTCGCGGTTCTTCACGAAATTTCTCAGCCGGCGGATCACCTCGCCGGCCCTGAGCGCCTGCGCATTGATCTGCTCGAGCGCCGCCGCGACGTCCGCGACGTCGGGCTCGGGCTGGCGCAGGATGCGCTGGCAGGCCTGCGCGTAGGTCGCGATCGCGGAGAGCGGCTGGTTGATCTCGTGTGCCAGGCCGGCCGCCATCTCGCCCATCGTCGACAGACGGCTGAAGTGCGTGAGGCGCTCCTGCAGCTGGCGTGCCTCGTCCTCCGCGTGCGCTCGGTCGGTGATGTCGTGGATCGCGCCGACGTGCTTCACGACGCGTCCCTGCTCGTCGCGCACCGCCTGCGCGATGTGGTGCACGTGCCGCACCCGCCCGTCGTGCAGCGCCACCTTGTACTCGATGTCGAGTGCGGTGCCACCGGCGTCCAGGCGATGGAATGCCTCGACCACTCGCGCCCGGTCCGACGGATGGACCCACTTGTCGAAGTACTCGTCGCGCGCGATGGCCGGCTGGTCCACCGGCACGTCGAGGATCCGGTACAGCTGCGTCGAGTAGTAGTCCTGCCCGTCGCCCTGCAGGTGGATGACGTAGTTGCCGAGGTTCGCCAGCGCCTGGGCGAGCCTGAGTTCCGCCTCGCTGCGCTTGAGCTGCTCCTCGGCCGCCTTGTGCTCGGTCAGGTCGCGAAGGAACCCGACGAAGCGCGCGGGCTCGACGTCCGGCACGCGCCCGACGGCCAGTTCGCTCGGGAAGGTGGAACCGTCCTTGCGCTGGGCCACGACCTCGCGTCCCACGCCGATGATGCGCGCCTGCCCGGTGCGCACGTAGCGCGCGAGGTGACCGTCGTGCTGACTGCGGTAGGGCTCCGGCATCAGCATGCTGACGTTGTGCCCGACGACTTCGGCGGCCTGGTAGCCGAACATGCGCTCCGCGGCGAGGTTGAAGTCCTCGACGATGCCCCGGTGGTCGATCACGACGATGGCGTCCACCGCCGCGTCGAGCAGCGCGCGGAAGTCGCGGTTGCCTCGCGACGCCCGGGCGGCCGGCTCCCGGCGGTGCATTCCTTCGTGGGTATGGCGGCGATTCATCGGCGGGGGCCTCTTTGAGACGCAATGCTAAGTGATGCCGCCCGGACGGACTAGGTATTACAGGAGAGCCCCTTACGCGCCGTTGCGAATTACGCGCACCGACCCAGCCGCGGAGAATGAATCCGCGGCCCGGCGGGTCCCGGCCGCGCCAAGTTACCCGGGTGACCCGAGGAGGGAGCCATGAGACTGACACGATGGGAACCCTTCCGAGAGATGGATGAGTTCTTCAAGGGGTTTACGCCCATGTTCGGGCGGATGCCCGCCACCCGTCCCCTCGAAGGGATGCATGAGTTCATGCCGCTCGCCGACATCGTCGAGCACGAGAAGGAGTACCTGATCAAGATCGACTTGCCGGAGGTGCCGAAAGAGGACGTCAAGGTTCTCTTCGAAGAAGGCGTGCTCACCGTGAAGGGCGAGCGCAAGGTCGAGAAGGAAGTGAAAGGCGAGAAGCTGCATCGGACCGAGCGGTATTACGGGGCGTTCGAGCGCAGCTTCGTGCTGCCCGAGGACATCGATCCGAAGCTGATCCGCGCCGAGGCCAAGGAAGGGGTGCTGGTGGTCCACATCCCGAAGGTGGAGACCCCGAAGGCCAAGCCGCTGGCGATCACGATCCAGTGACCGGATCGCGGCCGCGAGGAGCGGCCAGCGGCGTGGCGGGCCACCGCTGAGCGGTGACCGTTGCCAAAGGAGGAAGAGCGGCCGGCATTGCCGGCCGTTCTTCGCTCAGCCGTGCCCGCAGTCCATCCGGCCGGCGGGCGGGTCACTCGTCGTCGCGTGATGATGTTGATGCGTGGCGCCGGGCGCGAGCGCGTGGTAGAGCGCGTAGCCGGCGGTCCACAGGCCGAAGACCAGCAGCAGGAGCCCTGCCACCTGCTTCACGGCCGCGCGCCGCGACAGGATCCGCGCCGCCCGGTCGAATGCCAACGTGGCCGTGGCCATGGACGGCAGCGTGCCGGCGCCGAACGCCAGCATCACCGCGGCCCCCGTGGGCGCGCTCGCGCTGGTCGCGGCGAGCAGCAGCATCGAGTACGTCATGCCGCAGGGCAGCCATCCCCAGGCAAGGCCGAGGCCGACGGCACCGCGCACGCCAGCGGTGTGGCCTTGTCTCCCGGCCCAAGGCGCGACCCGCCTCCAGAGCGAGGAGCCGGCCGCTTCGACGGGGTCGAGCAACCGCCAGCCGAACAGCAGCTTGCCCGCCGCCGCGAGCATGATCAGCCCGGACAGCGTGCGGAACGTGACGACCAGCGCGCCGACGTTGACGGCCTGCAGCAGCGCCCCTCCGAGCAGGCCCGCGATCGCGCCCGCGACGGTGTAACTCGCGATCCGCGAGAGGTTGTAGGCGAGCGCGTTGGCGATGCGGGCGCCCGTGCCGGCGTCGCGATTGCGCATGGCCAGCGCGCCGGCGACCCCGCCGCACATGGCGATGCAGTGGCCGCTCGCGGCGATGCCCGCGAGCAGCGCGGCGCCGAGGCTCATGGAAGAGTTCATTTCCACGGTCAGTCCTGCTCCTTGGTGTCGTGGCTCGTCACATCGGCGGGACGCGTCGGCGGCCCTTCGTCGTCGGAGAGCACGGACCAGCCCGGGCTGTCGAGGTCGTCGAACTGGCCGTTGCCCACGGCCCAGAAGAATGCCCACAGCCCGATGCCGACCAGCACGAGCCCGAGCGGGATGAGCAGGTACACGATGCTCACGTCACGAATCCTCCACCGGCGCCTGGAGCGACCACCCGGTGTTGCGCCGGTCGCCGCCGCCCTGCGAGAGCCGCATCGAATTCAGCACGACCGCGATCGAGCTCACGGCCATGCCGATGGCCGCGAGCCACGGCGGGACGAGCCCGAATGCCGCGACCGGCAGCGCCGCGAGGTTGTACACGATCGCCCACACGAGGTTCTGCCTGACGATGCGCTGGGTACGCCGCGCGAGTTCGACGGCATGGGGCAGCTCGTCCAGCGAGTCGCGCACCAGGATCATGCCGGCGCTGGTCTGCGCGAGCGCGGACCCGCGGCCCATCGCGACGGCCGCGTCCGCGCCGCGCAGCAGCGGCGCGTCGTTGATGCCGTCGCCGATCGCAACGACGACGGAGCCGGCAGCCTGCAGCTCCTTGACACGCGCGAGCTTGGCATCCGGTGTCAGGCGGGCGGCATGGCGCTCGACGCCGCAGCGGGCTGCAATGCGGGCGACGGAGGCCTCCTCGTCACCGCTCACGATCTCGGACTGCAGGCCCAGTCGCTGCAATTCGCCGACACACGTGGCCGCCTCGGCGCGGAGCGGGTCGGTGAGACGGAAGCCTGCGACGAGCCCCCTCTCGTCACCGAGGCAGACCCAGCT
>DAOMFD010000014.1:17231-21679 GCA_035429605.1 Steroidobacteraceae bacterium
CCCTCGATGCCGAGCCCCGCGTGGACCTCGACGTCGGTCGCGACTGCCGCGGCCGCTCCCGGCGTGAGGAATGCCTTGGCGATCGGGTGTTCCGACATGCGTTCGAGGGCGGCGGCCAGCTCCAGGCACCGTGTCTCCGCAAGGCCCGTGAGCGGGCGGACCTCCTCGATGCGCACCAGGCCGCGCGTCAGCGTGCCGGTCTTGTCCCAGAGGACGTGGTCGGCCTTCGCCAGGGCCTCGAGCGCGTCGGCGTGCGCCACCAGCACGCCGCGTCGCGCGAGTGCAGCGGTGGCCGATGCAATCGCCGCGGGCGTGGCGAGCGACAGTGCGCAGGGACAGGTGACGACCAGCACGGCGAGCGTCGCGGAGAACGCGCGCGATGGGTCCACGAACCACCAGACCGCGAACACGACGGCGGCGCCGACCAGGATGCGGCCGAGGAACCAGCTCGCAGCGCGGTCGGCCGCGCGCGCCAGGCGCGGCTTCTCCGCCTGCGCGCGCTCGAGCAGCGAGACGATGCCGGCCAGCACCGTCTGGTCCGCGACGGCCGTCACGCGTACGCGCAGCGGCACCCCGAGGTTCTGCGTCCCGGCATTGACCGTGGCACCCGGGCCCTTCGCGACTGCCGTCGATTCGCCCGTGAGCATGGACTCGTCGGCGCGGCCGTTGCCTTCCACCACCACGCCGTCGGCCGCGAAGACTTCGCCGGTCCGCACCAGGATCTCATCCGCTGGCTGTAGCTCCGCGGCCTGCACGTCCTCCACGTCGACGCCGTGCACGCGCCTCGCCGTGACGGGGGCCAGCCGTGCCAGCGCGTCGGCGACGCTGCCCGAGCGGTGGCGCGCCGTCATCTCCACGTAGCGCCCGAGCGACAGGAAGAACACGAACATGGTCACCGAGTCGAAGTACACGTCGCCGTGGCCGGTGAGCGCGTTCCACACGCTGGCGGCGAATGCGAGCACGATGCCGAGGCTCACCGGCACGTCCATGTTGATGCCGCGCGCGCGCAGCGCCTGCCAGGCGCCTTCGTAGAACGGCCAGCCGGAATACAGCGCGACGGGCACCGAGACCAGCATGCTCACGAGCCGGAGCAGTTCGCGGATCCCCGGATCCATGCCGGACGTCGCGCCGATGTACAGCGGCACGGCGAACATCATCACCTGCATCATGCCGAAGCCCGCGACCGCGAGCCGCTTGAGCGCCGTGCGCCGCTCGACGAGCGCGAGCTGGCCGGCCGCGTCACCGGCGAGCGGATGCGGCCTGAGCCCCACGTGCTCGAGCACTCGCAGCAGGTCGCCGAGGCGAACGGCTGCGGGATCCCACACCAGCCGCGCCCGCGCGGTCGCCGGGTTGATGCTCGCGTCGCGCAGGCCCGGTTGCTGGCGCAGTGCCTGGTCGGCGAGCCAGCCGCACGCCGAGCAGCGCATGCCTTCGAGCAGCACGGTGATCGAGCGGGCATTGCCCGGCTCCGGTCGCGTCAGCCGTTCGACGAGCTCCGGGCGGTCGTAGGCTGCCCACTGGTCGGGGCGCGCGGCCTCGTCGGCGCGTGCCGCCGCCTGGTCACGGTACCGGTAGTAGTCCCCGAGCCCGGCGCCCGCGATGAATTCGGCGACCGCCTTGCAGCCGTGGCAGCAGACCGGTTCGTCAGCCGTGCCGACGCGGGCGTGGATGACGAGGCCGGCAGGTATCGGCTCGCCGCAGTGAAAACAAGCCGGACCCGCAGGGGTCATGGCGCCCGGTGTTCGTCGGTCTCACCGCATTTCATGGTCACGCCGTCCTGCACGCAGTCCTGGCGGACCAGCGTGTCCGGCCGCGTCACGGCGAGGTAGTACGTCAGGGCGCCGCCGACCACGGCGCCAGCCGGCGGCAGCATCAGCAGCCAGGGCCACAGCTGGCGGTACCACGGTCGCGGGGCGTTCGGGTTCATGGGCGCAGGGTATCAGTCCGTGGGTGCCAGGAAACGCGCCTTGCCCCCGGCGTGCAGGTCCGGGCGGTCGGTCGCCTGGATTTCGACCCGGATGTCGGCGCCGCCTTCCACCTCGTCGCGCGGCACACGGATGCGGGTCGGCACCCCCTGCACCTGGCCGGGACCCACCCAGACCGTCGGTCCCGCGTAGTCGACCTCGATGTCCTCGAGGCCGCTGGCACGGATCGTGAACTCGTGCGGTTCGCTGTCCTTGTTCAGGATCTTGACGTTGTACACGTTCTCGACGAGGCCGCCGGGCCGCTCGCGATAGAGCGCATTGCGGTCGCGCAGGATGTCCACGCCGACCACCGTGCGGTGCGTGATCGCGTATGCGAATCCCGCGACCAGCAGCACGAGCAGGCTCGCATACACGATCGTGCGCGGCCGCACGTTGTGCTTCGGCTTGCCCTCGAGACCGTGCTGCGTGTCGTAGCGGATCAGCCCGCGCGGGTAGCCGACCCGGTCCATGACCTCGTCGCAGGCGTCGATGCACGCGGCGCAGGCGATGCACTCGTACTGCAGTCCCTTGCGGATGTCGATGCCGGTCGGGCAGACCTGGACGCACACCGTGCAGTCCACGCAGTCGCCGAGCCCCTTCGCCTTCGGATCCACGCCCTTCTTGCGCGCGCCGCGCGGCTCGCCGCGCTTCTCGTCGTAGGTGATGATGAGCGTGTCGCGGTCGAACATCGCGCTCTGGAAGCGCGCGTACGGGCACATGTACTTGCAGACCTGCTCGCGCATGAACCCGGCGTTGACGTAGGTGGCGCCGCCGTAGAACAGCACCCAGAACGTCTCCCAGGGTCCCGTCGAGAAGCTCGCGATGAGGCCCGCGAGTTCCCGGACCGGCGTGAAGTAACCGACGAACGTGAATCCGGTCCACAGGGAAAAGACGATCCACAGCGCCTGCTTGGCGGCCTTGCGCAGGACCTTGTCGGCGGTCCAGGGTGCCTTCGCCAGCTTCATCTGCTGCGAGCGGCTGCCCTCGACGAACCGCTCCATCCACAGGAACGTCTCGGTCCACACGGTCTGCGGGCAGGCGTAGCCGCAGAACAGTCTCCCCGCGAGCGCGGTGAAGAAGAACAGCGACAGCGCCGCGATCACCAGCAGCCAGGTGAGGAAATAGAAGTCCTGCGGCCAGAGCGTCAGGCCGAAGATGTAGAACTTGCGCGCCGGCAGGTCGAAGAGCACGGCCTGCCGCCCGCCCCACGGGATCCACGGGATGAGGTAGAAGATGCCGAGCAGCACCCACGCGGCGATCGTGCGCAGCCGCTGGAAGCGGCCGTCGATCTCGCGCGGATAGATTTTCTGGCGGGCGGCGTACAGCCCGCCATCGACCTCGGTCTCTGGCGCGTTCATTCGGGGCTCCGAGACCCGCCTGAGGCGTTCTCGTCGGTCTCCGGGGGTTCCGGGTGAGCGGTGCGGACCAGGTAGAGGGTCAGCAGGCTGGACGAGGTGGCCACCAGCCAGAAGAAGAAGAAGCCGACGGCATAGCCGCTCATCCGCGACGCGAACGCCGGCGGCGGGTAGTCGTCGTTACCGACCAGCAGGGGATCGATGAAGGCGAAGCAGACCATGGTCGCGATGCTGGCGACCAGGAAGGCGGGCCACAGCACGATGGCCACGTCCTGGCCCAGGCGTGGCCACCGCAGCTTGCCCGTGTATTCCCCGGGATGACGCCCGAACAGCACTCCGGGGGGCCTCCTACGAGCCGGACTCCGACAGGTGGATCGCATAGGCCGCGAGCAGTCGCACCCGCTCCGCGCCCAGGCGCTCGCCGAACGCCGGCATCTGGCCATTGCGGCCGTTGGTGATGGTCTCGTGCAGCGTCGCGGAGTCGCCGCCGTACAGCCAGATGTCGTCCGTCAGGTTCGGCGCACCCACGAGCGGGTTGCCCTTGCCGTCGGCCCCGTGGCACGCGACGCAGTTGGTCTCGAAGACGGTCTTGCCAGCCGCTGCGACCGTCGCGTCGGTTGGTTGCCCGGAAATCTGCTGCACGTAGGCGATGACCGAATCGACGCCCGCCAGCCCGAGCACCGGGCCCCAGGGAGGCATCGCCGCGATGCGCCCGGCCGTGATCGTCTGCACGACGGTGTCCGGGTCGCCGCCCCACTGCCAGTTCTTGTCGGTGAGGTTCGGGAAGCCCTTGGCGCCACCGCCGTCCGAGCCGTGGCACTGCGCGCAGTTCACCTGGAAGAGGTTGCGCGCCGTGGCCATGGCCTTGGGATCCGCGGCGAGTTGCGCCACGGTCATCCCGGCGAACTGCGCGTAGTAGGTCGAGGCCTTCGCTTCCGCCGCGGCCTTCTCCTGGTCGTACTGGGCGGCCTGCGACCAGCCCTTGATGCCCTTGAAATTGCCGAGGCCCGGGTAGAGCACCAGGTACACCAGGCCGAATGCGACCGTGATGTAGAAGACCCAGAGCCACCAGCGCGGCAGCGGGTTGTTGTACTCGCGCAGGTCCTTGTCCCACACGTGCCCGGTGTCG
>DAOMFD010000015.1:0-20823 GCA_035429605.1 Steroidobacteraceae bacterium
CGGAGGGCGAGGGCGACCAGGCCAAGTGGCTCGGCTACGACACGCGGCACCTGCTCGCGGACCTCACGCCCAAGCCCGACCAGGTGACCATCGCGATCAACACGATGCAGATGAACATCACGGAGCTGATGACCCCCGATGACGTCAGGGGCACGCAATTCGAGAACCCGGCCATCTGCAATGCGTGGGCCGACATGGTCGTCGATGCGACGCCCACGTTCTACCTCGAGCACCTGAAGCGGCTGCGCGAGAAAGGCATCCAGGTGTACTTCATGCTCGGCAACACGCCGCAGCTCGAAACGGTCGAGCGGCTGATCCGCCGCGGCCAGTACATGGGCCCGCTCAATCACTGCTACGTCGCGATCGGCGGCGGCGCCTCGGGCCCCGACCCGTTCGCGATGATGGACTACATCCGCCGCTCGCCGCAGGGCAGCGTGCTGCAGATCGAGGGCATCATGCGCAATGGCCCGCCGATGATGGCGATGGCGATCGCGATGGGCCTGCACGTGCGCGTCGGCATCGAGGACAACATCTGGCGCCGCAAGGGCGAGCGGTTCACGTCCGTGCAGCAGGTCGAGCAGGTCGTGCGCATCGCGCGCGAGCTCGGCCGCGACGTCGCGACTGCGGACGATACCCGTCGCATCTACAAGATCGGCACCTGGTACCACAGCGTGGACGAGACGCTCGAGGCCCTCGGCATGACCCCGAACCGCAAGCCCGGCCGGAGAGGCTTCCTTGCCGCGTGAGGCGAAAATCCTGAAGGCGTCCGCTGGCGAGTCTGGTCGCGTCGAGCCTGCGGGCCCGGCGCGACCGGCGCCTGCGGCTGGCCCCGCGGAGCAGGGTTGCCCGGTCGGCGCACTGGTCCAGCTGCCGGACCTGATGCGCGAGGCCGGCCACGATCCGTGGAGCCTGCTCGAGTCCTTCGGCGTGACGCAGGCCATGATGGCGCAGCCGATGACGCCGATCCCGCTCACGCTGTACGGCCAGATCCTGCAGGCGGCGGCAGACGCAATCGGCCGCGACGACCTCGGGCTGCTGCTCGGGCAGCGGGCCACCATGGAAAACGCAGGCCCGCTGCGCCTGCTGGTGCTCAATTCGCGTACGACGGGTGAAGCCGTCGAGAGCTACGTGCGGTACGGCGGCCTGTGGTACCACGGCCTCAAGATCACCATGACGCTGGAACAAGGATATGCGTGCATCGCGCTGTCCTCGGACCGGCAGTTCGTCGGCCGCGACCACGTGCTCACCTGGATGCTCGCTGCGACCGTCAAGCACCTCGAGGCGATCTTCCCGCGCAGCTGGCGGCCGTCGCAGGTGCACATTTCCTACCGTCGGCCGAAGCAGGCGGAAGCCTACGCACGGTTCTTCCGGGCGCCGGTGCTCTACGACCAGCTCCGCCACGCGGTGTTCTTTCCCGCGGCGGCACTCGACGAGGTGCGCCCGGGGTCGCAGGCGAACCTCGACTCGTTCCTGCGCCAGTACATGGGTGAACTCGAGGCGCGCGAGCAGCCGGACTTCGTGTCGCGCGTGCGGCGCGTCATAGAGAGCCTGCTGGCGTCCGGCGAGTGCTCCATCGTGCGCGTCGCGGCGATGTTCTCCATGCACCGCGTCACGCTGCACCGTTACCTGCGCGAGCAGGGCACGACCTTCGAGGACCTGCTGGACGATGCGCGCCGCGAGCTGGCGGGTCGCATGCTCGAGCAGACCAACCTGCCGGTCGGCGAGATCGCCACCGCGCTCGGTTACGGCAATGCAGGCAGCTTCGTGCGCGCATTCAAGCGCTGGAACGGCGTGACACCCGGGGCCGGCCGGCGCCGGCGTCCCGGCATCGCGCGAGCGGCGTCTCCGGGACGCCTGGCCGCGCGACGGACATAAGACAAGAAGCCAGGGGGCGAAGAGATGGCAATTCCGGTCCAGGGGCAGGCGAGCGCAGCCCAGCCGCATGGCGAACACTCGCCGGTCTATGCGTGGGCGGTGTTTGCGCTGACGTTCGGCCTGATGCTCTCCGACTACGTGTCGCGCCAGGTCATCACGCCGATCTTTCCCTTCCTCAAGGTCGAGTGGTCGCTCAGCGACACCGAGCTCGGAGCCCTGGTCAGCGTGGTGGCGCTGATCGTCGGTGTCGCCTCGCTGCCGATCGCGCTGCTCGCGGACCGCTGGGGCCGCGTCAAGAGCATCACGGTGATGGCGGGCCTGTGGGGACTCGCGACCATCGCCTGCGGGATGGCGCGAGGCTACGGCCAGATGATGGTCGCGCGCGCGCTGGTCGGTCTCGGCGAAGCCGGTTACGGCAGCGCCGGTGGCGCGATCCTGATGCACGTCTTCCCGCCGCGGCGCCGGGCGATGATCTTCGCCGCGTTCCTGGCAGCGGCGCTGTTCGGTTCCGTCGGCGGCGTTGTCGCGGGCGGCATGATCTCGGCGCACTTCGGCTGGCGGCACGCCTTCGTGATCGTGGGCGTCGCGGGCCTGCTGCTGGTTGCGCTCTATCCCGTCGTCGTGCGGGACTACAAGACCGTCGCGCTGACGAAGTCCGGGCCCGGCGAGTCCGGGCGCAAGCTCCGCCTCGGCGAGGTGGTGCGTGAACTGTTCGCCACGCGCACGGCGGTGTTCACCTATCTCGCCAGCGGGTCCCAGATGTTCACGATTGGCGTGATCAATGCGTGGATCCCGAGCTACATGAGCCGGTACTACGGGCTCGCGCCGGACAAGGCGGCGATGCAGGCGGCGATCGTGGTGCTCGTCGCGGGCGTCGGCATGATCGTGTGCGGCTGGAGCGTCGACCGTTTCGCAGTCAAGGTGCCGATCAACAAGCTGCGTGCGCCGGCGGCGTACGCAGTGGCGGCCTGCGTGCTGCTGGTCGTCGCCTTCGCGCTGCCGCCGGGCCAGTTGCAGTACGCGTTGATCCTGGCGGGCGTGTTCGTCAGCGGCTCGCACACCGGGGCGACCGGCGCGATCATCGGCGACGTCACGCACCCGGGCCTGCGCGCGACGGCGTTCGCGACCATCGTGCTCGGCAACAACCTGATCGGGCTGTCGCCCGGGCCCGTCGTCATCGGGGCCCTGTCCGACGCATTCGGCCTGCGCTTCGCGCTGGGCGTGGCCCCTCTCGCGTGCCTGGTCGCGGCGGCGTTCTTTGCGCTCGCCTCGCGACACTACCCGAACGACACCGGCCGCTACGAGGAGCCCGCGGACTCCGAGGCGGGACCGGCACTGGTGCATTGACCGGAGAAAAGCTCATGGAACTGGCTGGCAAGACTGCGATCGTGACGGGTGGAGGCCGGGGCATCGGGGAGGGCATCTGCCACGTGCTCGCCCGCGAAGGTGCCAACGTGGTCGTCATGGGACGCCACGCGAACGAGGTGGACGCGGTTGCGGCGGCGATTCGCGCCTCGGGCGGCAGCGCGCATGCCGTGGTGGCCGACGTCACCGACCGGAACTCGCTCGATGCGATGACTCGCGCGACGGTCGATCGGTTCGGCGGGATCGACGTGCTGGTGAACAATGCCGGCATCGAGGGACCGCCGTGCCTCGTCGAGGACCTGCCTGACGACCAGTGGGACCGGGTGCTGGGAGTCAATCTCCGCGGCGTGTTCCTGTGCTGCAAGGCGGTGCTGCCGGCGATGTTCGCGCGTGGTCGCGGGCGGATCGTCAACATCAGCTCGATCGCTTCGCAGCGCATGACCTTCTTCGGCAGCGTGGACTACACGGTTTCGAAGTACGGAGTCGAGGGCCTGACCCGGCACCTGGCCTGGGAGCTGGCGGACCGCGGCATCACGGTCAATTCGATCTGCCCCGGCGGCGTGATCACGCCGCTCATGGAGGAGAACATCTCCCCGGCATTCCGCGACATGGTCACGAAACGCATGGTCCCGCTGGGGCGGATGACGACGATGGAGGAGATCGGCGAGGCGGTGAGCTTCCTGGCGAGCGAGCGAGCCCAGATGATTACCGGGCAGTCGATCGCGGTGGACGGGGGGCTGCTCACCGGCTTCGGCGAAGACCTGCGTGCCGTGATACGCAAGCGCATGGCGGAGGTCAAGGCGGCAGGCGGACACTGAGGGCGCCGCGGCCGAGAGCCACGCGGCAACGTGAATGACAGCGGGTGACACGAACATGACGAACAAGGCGACGCACGAATCGGGAGCCGGCTCGCAACGCGCGCCGGGTGAGGAGACCGGTCCCTGGGGCGACGCGCTGCGGCAGCTGCAGGAGTGGGATCCTGCGTGGGCAACGACCTGCACGGCGATGGCGACGAATCCATGGCGCAGCGGCGTGCTGCCCCGCAAGCTCGTGGAACTCATCGGCGTGATGCTCAATGCCCAGTGCACCAGCCTCGACCCGGAGGGTACCCGCCGGCACATCCGCGCTGCGCTCGCCGCAGGCGCCAGCCGGGAGGAGGTGCTCCTGGTGCTGAAAATGGCGTCCCTGGGCGCGATCCATTCGTGCAGTCTCGGTGCGCCGATGCTGCTGGAGGAGGCCCGCGCGGCTGCGGTCGAGCTCCGTCCGGGCATGGCCGGCGAGCCGACGCCGTTCTGCGACAGGATGCGGGCGATCGGGCAGTGGAACGCCGCCTGGGACCCGTTCTACGAGCTCGACCCGGTGTTCACCGACCAGTTCATGGCGACGGGCGCGGCGGTCTACGCGAGCGGCCTGCTGACGCCCAAGGAAGTCGAGCTGCTCAGCATTGCTTTCGATGCGTCCTACACCCACATGTATGCGCCGGGCACGCGCCGACACATCAAGGGCGCGCTGCAGGCCGGGGCGACGGTCGGGGAAATCATGGAAGTGCTGAAACTGTGCGTGGTGCAGGGCGTGCAGTCGTGCAACCTCGGGGTGCCGATCCTCGCCGAGGAACTTGCGCGCATGGGCCGCGCGCACGACTGAGCGGGCTCGCCGCGTGCTTGCATGGCAGGCAGGATCCCACGCTAGACTCTCGACAGGAACCGGCACGCCGCCGGCCGTACACGGCGGCGGGCGCGGAGTCCGGTGCAAGGAGTCTCATGGTCGCAGTACGATCGGTCCAGTCCGGCCCCGCATGGGGAGCGCTCGAGGAGCATGCCGGGCGCATGCGCGGCGTTCACCTGCGCTCGCTGTTCACCGACGATGCCGGACGCGGTGACCGTCTCGCGCGCGAGGCCGCCGGCGTCTACCTCGACTACTCGAAGAACCGCGTCACGGACGAGACGATTCGCCTGCTCGTGCGCCTCGCCGACGAGGCGGGGCTGCGGCAGCGCATCGACGCGATGTTCGCGGGCGAGAAGATCAATGCCACCGAAGGCCGGGCCGTGCTGCACGTCGCGCTGCGGGCGCCGCGCGGGGCGCACATCGTCGTCGACGGGGAGAACGTGGTGCCGCAGGTGCACGCCGTGCTCGATCGCATGGCCGCGTTTGCCGCGCAGGTCCGTGCCGGGGACTGGCTGGGGCACACGGGCCGGCCCATACGCAACGTGGTCAACATCGGCATCGGCGGGTCCGACCTCGGCCCGGTGATGGCCTACGAGGCGCTGCGACACTACAGCGCGCGCGAACTGACGTTCCGCTTCGTGTCGAACGTGGACGCCACGGATTTCACGGAGGCCGTGCGCGACCTGGACGCCGCCGAGACCTTGTTCATTGTTGCGTCCAAGACATTCACGACCCAGGAGACCATGGCGAATGCACGCACCGCGCGGGCGTGGTCGGTCGCCGGTCTCGGCGGCGACGAGGCCTCGGTCGCACGGCATTTCGTCGCCGTGTCCACCAACGCCGGCGAGGTCGCCGCGTTCGGCATCGACACGGCCAACATGTTCGGCTTCTGGGACTGGGTCGGCGGCCGCTACTCCATGGATTCCGCGATCGGTCTGTCGACGATGCTGGCCATCGGGCCAAACCACTTCGGCGAGATGCTCGCCGGCTTCCACGAGATGGACGAGCACTTCCGGACGGCGCCGTTCGAACGCAATCTCCCGGCACTGCTCGGCCTGCTGACCGTCTGGTACGTGAACTTCCTCGGGGCACGCACGGTCGCGATCCTGCCCTACGACCAGTACCTGAAGCGGTTCCCCGCCTACCTGCAGCAACTTGCGATGGAGAGCAACGGCAAGAGCGTCCGGCTCGACGGGCAGCCGGTCGGCTGCGACACGGGCCCGGTGTATTGGGGCGAGCCGGGGACGAATGGCCAGCATTCCTTCTACCAGCTCATCCACCAGGGCACGCACCTCGTGCCGTGCGATTTCATCCTGTTTGCACAGCCGTCGAACCCGGTCGGGTCGCATCACGACCTGCTCGCGGCCAACGTGTTCGCGCAGGGCGAGGCGCTGGCATTCGGCAAGACCGCGGCCGAGTTGCGTGCCGAGGGTTGCCCGGAGCCTCTGGTGCCGCATCGATCGTTCGAGGGCAATCGCCCGTCGAACACCCTGGTGCTCGAGCGGCTGACACCGGCGGCGCTCGGCCGGCTGGTGGCGCTCTACGAGCACAATGTCTTCACGCAGGGCGCGATCTGGGGGATCAACAGCTTCGACCAATGGGGCGTGGAACTCGGCAAGGCGCTCGCCAGCCGGATCGTGCCGGAACTCGAAGCCGGCGTGCACCCTGCGGGCCACGACAGCTCGACCGGCGCGCTCATCGGGCGCTACCGGAGACTGCGGGGCCGCTGATGCGGTGCGTGTTCTCGACCATCGTCGTCGTTGCATGAGCATGCGCCTCGAAGCCATGCCGAATTTCCGCGATGCCGGCGGCCATGCCACGGCCGACGGCCGGCGCATCCGCACCGGCGTCCTCTACCGCTCGGACCAGATCGGCAAGCTCAGTGACGAAGACGCCCGGCGCCTGTCCGGCATCGGCATCCGCTTCGTCTACGACCTGCGCACCGCAGGCGAGCGCGCGACCCTGTCCACCGAGCGTATCCCCGGCGCGACGCACGTCGTGCTGGACGTGCTCGCCGACGATCGCCGCGCCACGCCGGCGCAGGTGATCGCGCTCCTCGGCAACGCCGGAGCCGCCGGCGACGTGCTGGGCGACGGCAAGGCGGCCGCGCTGATGACCGAGAGTTATCGATCGTTCCTGCAGCTCGAGAGCGCGCGGGCAGGCTTCGGCCAGCTGTACCGCGAACTCGCGGACGCCGCGCGGGTCCCTGCGCTCGTCCACTGCACCACGGGCAAGGACCGTACAGGCTGGGCCTGCGCGTCGCTCCAGCTGTGGCTGGGCGTGCCGTACGAGGCGGTGCTGCAGGATTTCCTGGCGAGCAACCGCTACATATTGCCGAAGTACGAGCCACACCTGCGGGCGTTCGCGGTCGCGGGAGGCGATCCCGAATTGCTGCTGCCCGTGCTCACGGTGCGCGAGGAATACCTCGCGGCTTCGCTGCACGAAATGCAGCGGATGTACGGATCGATCGACGGTTACTTCTCCGCAGGGCTCGGTCTCGGTCCGGTGGTTCAGCGCACACTGCGCGAGCGCTTCCTCGACTCTTCGGCAGACCATGACGCAGTCAAGCAGGGTCGCCGGACGCTGCCGTGAACACCGCGACTCGACGCATACTGATAGCACTGGTCGTTGTACTGGCTGGCGCACTGGTCTGGGCCGCGATCGCCGCGTTGCGGCCGCTCCCGGAGCGCAGCCTCACGATGGCGACCGGACCGGACGGGAGCGCTTACCGTTTGTATGGCGAGCGCTACCGGACGCTGCTCGCGAAGCAGGGCGTCGAGGTGCGGCTCGTCGAGACGAGCGGCGCACAGGACAATCTCGCGCGGCTGCTCGATGCGAAGTCCGGGGTCCAGGCCGCCTTCGTGCAGGCTGGCTCGACGACGGAGGACCAGTCGCCAGGGCTCGTGTCGCTCGGCACGATGTTCTACGAACCGCTGTGGATCTTCAGCCGGTCCGGCTCGGACCAGCTCGCCCTGCATGACCTGGTCGGCCGCCGCATTTCGATCGGTCCGCGCGGCGGCGCGACACATGAGCTCGCGCTGCGGCTCATGAGGCTGAACGGCCTCGACCCGGCGCACCTGCAGCTCGAGGAGTACCCGCCGGAGCGGGCCGCCGAGGAACTCGAGAGCGGTCGCATCGACGTCGCGATCATCGAC
Organism: Steroidobacteraceae bacterium; assembly: GCA_035429605.1. GTDB lineage: Bacteria > Pseudomonadota > Gammaproteobacteria > Steroidobacterales > Steroidobacteraceae > RPQJ01. The sequence continues at coordinate 8,061 of DAOMFD010000015.1, forward strand.
ACTGCCTGGGACTCGCCGGTGGTCCGCGGGCTGCTGGCCGACACTGGCGTCAGCGTGCAGGGGTTTCCCAGGGCCGATGCCTACATCGCGCTGCTGCCGTACTTGAGCAAGGTCGTGCTGCCGATGGGTGTGGCGAGCCTGTCGGAAAACCGACCGCCGGCCGACGTCACGCTGATCGCACCAAAGGCGAGTCTCGTCGTGCGCGAGGACCTGCACCCGGCATTGCAGTACCTGCTCATCGACGCGGCAATGAAGATCCACGGCGGGCCGGGCGTGTTCAACCGCGCCGGCGAATTTCCCGCTGCCGAGATGATGGACCTGCCGCTGAGCGAAGAGGCGAATCACGTGTACCGCAGTGGCCCGAGCTTCCTGCGCAGGCACCTGCCGTTCTGGCTCGCGGAGCTGGCGCAGCGCCTGCTCATCCTCTTGATACCGCTCGCAGGACTTGTCTATCCGCTTTCCCGGCTGGTGCCCGAGGCGTGGCGCTGGGAGATGGGACGCCGCCTGCGAGGCATGTATCGCGAACTGCTGCGCATCGAACAGGCGCTGCGCCGGGCGTCACCCGGCCCGGAGCGTGTCGAAATGCTCCGAAAGCTGGATGACCTGGAGGTGCGCGCGGCGGCCATTCGCCTTCCAGACTCGTTCGCCGCACCCGCCTACGAACTCAAGCAGAACATCCGCTTCGTGCAGGAAAAATACGCCCGCTGAGGGGATGAGGGGACATTCTCGTATTTTCGCCCATCGAAAATACGAGAATGTCCCCGAATACGATTACGCCATTCCGGCGGCGGCGAGTTGCTGCTCCTGTTCGGCCTCGCTCAGCTTCGGGCAGTGCCGCGAGATGTTGCAGAGAAACGCGATGAGCTGCGGCGCGTGCACGCCGAGCAGCAGCTTGCCCGTCGTGAGCAGCGACGCCGAGATCCCGCGCTCCGGGTCGGCCCAGGCGAAGATGTTCGCAAACCCCAGGTGGCCGAACGCCTTCGAGGTGTCCGGGCCGTACAAGCCGAATCGGCTCGAGCCGAGCATCATGCCGGCCGAGTAGCGCAGCGGCACCATCAGCGACTTGTCGATTTCCGGTTTGCCGACTTCCGCGATGGCGCGACGCACCGTCAGCGGCTGGAAGACGCGCGTGCGACCCAGCTTCCCGCCGTCCAGGAGGCACTGGAAGAACTTCGAGCACTCGTCCGCCGTGCCAACGCCGTTGCCTGCCGGTATGACCGCCCGGTAGTAAGCAGCCGTGTTGGACACCTCCACGGCGTGACGCAGCGACGTGCCGATCGCCCGCTTGAGGTACATGTCGGTGACGCCAGTCAGCCGGAAGCCCGACACGTAATTCCGTGCGACGCGGCTGAGGGCGCGTCCGCGCGCGCCGAAATCGAGCGTGGCGAGTCCGAGCGGCTCGCTCACGTTGCGGCGGAAGAACGTCCGGAAATTCTCGCCGGAAACCCTCTCGACCAGGTCGGCAATCACGAAGCCCGAGGTCAGGGCGTGATAGGCGTGGTGCTGCCCGGGTCGGTCCGGCGCGGTCCGGTAGATGAGCCGCAGGACCTCCTTGGAGTCGAGCAGCAGCTGCGGGACGTCGAGTCCTTCCGTGGGGATGGTGGGGATGCCGGCCTTGTGGCACAGCAGCTGGTAGATCGTGATGTCGCGCTTGCCGTTCTGCCCGAACTCGGGAATGTAGTGGCTCACCGGGTCGAGCAGGCTCAGGTGCTTGCGCTCGGACAGCAGGTGCACCGTCATCGCGGCCATCGCCTTGCTGGCCGAGAAGATGCAGACCGGGGTCTCCGGCGTCATGGCGACCTTCGGCTCGCCCGCTTCGCCCGGGCCGTTGCCCCTGGCGTGACCGATGGCGCGCTTCAGGACGATCCTGCCGTTGCGGCGCAGGACCACGGAAATTCCGGGGTGCATGCCGGTCGCGTAGAGACTCTCGACGGATTTCCAGATCGCATCGACGCCCTCGCGCGTCATCCCGACAAGGGCAGGATTGGACTCCTCGGCGGTCGCCGCGGTGGTCACGCTCGCGAGGTCAGCGGGCACCTCGGCTCCGTCGATCACAAGCCGTCGCAACGCAGCTGGTACGATTTGCATGGCGTTCAGCATCACTGGCCTCCTGCGGCCTTGCGCCTGAGCACCGCCTCGCGCACCAGGCCAAGGCGGTCGTTGCCGAAATACATGTCGTCGCCGACGAAGATGGTCGGTGACCCGAAGCCACCGCGCGATATGACTTCCTCGGTGTTCGCCTTGAGTGCCGCCTTGATCTCCGGCGTGGCGATGCCCGCGAAGAAACCTTGTGGATCCGCGCCGACCCGTGCGCAGATTCCGGCGAGCACCGCGTCCTGCGAGATGTCGCGATCGTGCGTCCAGTACGCCTCGAACACCGCCTGCGCGAAGGGCACGAGCTTGCCCTCCGCTTCGAGCAGGATGCAGCCGCGCATCGCCTTGACGCTGTTCACCGGGAAGACCGTCGGCGGAAAGACGATCTTGAGCCCGGCCAGCCGCGCCCAGTCCTGCAGGTCCTTCTTCAGGTAGGCCTGCTTGGCGGGCACGCCGCGCTCCCGGAACTCGTAGACGCTCGGGTTGACCGCATTGAAGATCCCGCCCACCAGCACCGGGCGCCAGCGGATCGCGACGTCGAGTTCGCGGGCCATGGGCTGGATGTTGTGGAAGGCGAGCCACGTCCACGGACTCGAGCAATCGAAGAAGAATTCGATCATGCTTGCATGCTGTCAGAAGCCGGCAAGGCCGTCACTACGATGATTGACCTATACACCGCCCCGACTCCAAACGGCCACAAGGTATCGATCGCGCTCGAGGAACTGGCGCTGCCGTACACCGTGCACGTGATCAACCTGTACAAGCTCGAGCAGCGGCGTCCGGAGTTCCTGAAGATCAGTCCCAACGGCCGGATACCGGCGATCGTCGACCGGGACCTCGGCGACTTCGCGGTCTTCGAGTCCGGTGCGATTCTCATTTACCTCGCCGAGAAGACCGGGCGCCTCATGCCGGCCGACGTGAAGGGGCGTTCGCTGGTGATGCAGTGGCTCATGTTCCAGATGGGCGGGATCGGACCGATGATGGGGCAGGCGAACGTCTTCTTCCGCTATCTCCCGGAGAAGATCCAGCCGGCCATCGACCGCTATCACGCCGAGGTGCGCCGGCTGTTCGAGGTGCTGGACGCCCGCCTCGCGGACCACGAATACCTGGCGGGCGATTACTCGATCGCGGACATCGCGAACTGGGCGTGGGTGCGCACGCACCGCTGGTCGGGCCTGGAACTCGACGGGCTCGAGCACCTCACGCGCTGGAAACGCCAGCTGGCTGCGCGGCCGGCGTGCCAGCGGGGCATCGAGATCCCGCCGAATCCGCTCAAGGGTGCTGACGCAACGGCGGCCAGGAAGTTCGCGGAGGCCGCGCGCCAGATGGTCGTGACGGGTCACGAGCCCACCTGACGGCGGGTTCGCGGCCGGTCCACGGACCGCGCGCGGGGCCGTCCGCGCATCCCGGGGTTCGTCAGCGCAGGCGCGGCGCCACGTACTCGTCCAGCGACCAGCGCCCGGGACCGAACACGGCCACCACCAGGAGCAGGCTGCCCCAGAGGTAGTGCTGGCCGAGCGCGCCCTCGAATCCCGGGCTCAGCAGCACGTGCGCGTACGAGACGACCGCCATCACGTTGACGAACGACAGTCCGATGGCGGCGTATCGCGACAGCAGCCCGATGACCAGGAGTGACGGGAAGAGCAGTTCGCCGGTCGTTCCGGCGATCGCGGCGATGCCCGGTGGCAGCACCGGCACGTGATACTCCTCCTGGAACAGGTACAGCGTCGTGTCCCACGTCGTGAGCTTGAGCCAGCCGGACTTGAGGAACTGCCAGGCGACGTACCAGCGGATCGCCAGGAGCAGCAGGTCCTGGAACACCGCCGCCACGCGCGACGCGAGGTCATTGAGACGAACGATGCTTGGGCCGCCGATCATGCTTCGGCCCCCCCGGTACACGCCGGAGTTGCCGCGGGCCGCAAGCCAACCACCAGCCCATCCTCGAACATCCAGTCGAGCACTCCGGGAAGCGCCGCGACGGGCAGGGTCGATGCGTCGAGCGCCGCGCCGAGAGTTCCACCGTCGCGAAGGTGGCGAATGAAGTCGGCCGGTTCGCGCGGAACCGAGCGCAGCGCGAGCTGTCCCGCGATGCAGGCGACGACCACGTGCTGCGGGCCAGCGGCGGAGTCCATGCCTTCGACGTCGCAGCCAGGCTGGTGCGCGCGCCACACCGACCAGATCGGATGGGGCGAACTCACCACTCGCACCCCGGGCTGTATTTCGAGTCCAATGTCCGCCAGCTGCTCAGGAGGCACGGACGCAAGCGCGTCGCGCTGCAGCGGCTGCATCGCGCGCGCGACGAGTGCTTCCTCGCAGGCCCACTCGAGCCGTGCCAGATCGGCGAGCCACGAGTCGTCCTCGTCGTCGGCGAGCCGCTCGTGCAGCCAGTCCGGCAAGGCCTGACCGACCCAGTGCAGGTCGCCGCTGCGCGACGGGTGGGCGCCGCGATACTCGCGCGCGAGTGACTCGAAGGTTGCGTCGCCCAGCGTGGCCTTGAGCACCGGATAGGTGCGCGACAATGCGCCGTAGAACATCGCCTGCACGTTGTTGCGATAGATCCGCAGTCGCCTCCCGGGCTCGAGTCCGTCGTCGACGATCTGCGAGGCCATGTCGCGAGCCGCGTCGTCCGCGGCGGTCCCGGTGCGCAGCGCGGCTGCGAACCGGGTCAAGAGCTCCTGCAGCGGAGCAACTTCAGGCCGCGAGTTCACCGCAGCGCTCCAGGATTGCGTTGGCCTTCCGGGCCTCGGCGAGCAGGACTTCGAATTCGGGCAGGTCCGTGTCCCATTCGATCAGCGTCGGCACGCGACCGAGCCGGTCGATCGCTCGCGCGTACAGGGCCCAGACGTCTTCGCACACGGCCGACCCATGGTCGTCAATGAGGATGTCGCGGCCCCCGACCGGATTGCGCCGGTGCCCGGCCAGGTGGATCTCCTGCACGGCGGATGCCGGCACGCTGTCGATGAAGCGCGCGGCGTCGAGGCCGAGATTCACCGAGTTGACGTAGACGTTGTTCACGTCGAGCAGCAGGCCGCAGCCGGATCGTTCGGCGACGGCCGCGAGGAATTCCCACTCCGTGAGCCGCGATGCCGAATACGCGAAATAGGAACTCAGGTTCTCGATGAGGATCTGCCGCCCGAGGAAGTCCTGAACTTCGCGGACGCGCGCGCTCAGGTGCTCTACGGCTTCCTCGGTGTAGGGCAGGGGCAGCAGGTCGTTGAAATGTTCCCCGCCCGAGTGTCCCCAGCAGGCGTGCTCGCTCACGAGCGCAGGCTCGAAACGGCGAACGGCGCGCTTGACGCGCTCGAGGTGGGCGCGATCGAGCGATTCCACGGACCCGAGCCCCAGTCCGACCCCGTGCAGGCTCAACGCATGGGACTCGCGGACGCGCTCGAGCTCGTGCAGGTGCGGGCCGCCGTCGTGGAAGTAATTTTCCGTGTGCACCTCGACCCACGCGACGGCCGGAGTCCCGGCCGCCACGTGGGCGTAGTGCGGGGAGCGCAGGCCGATCCCGGCGCTGGCCGGGATCGACGCGCCGGGGACCCGGCTGGACACCGCGTCCCTCATGATGCGATCACTTGGCGGGTGGGGTGGTCTTGCCGCCGGCCTTCTCGCAGTCCTCCTTGGACATGTGCTTCCACTCGTTCGGGTCGTTGTCCTTCTTCGCCTGGCCCGCGCACGAATGCCCGTTGCCGGCGCAGTCGTTCTTGCCCGCCTTGGCGACCCCATAGCACTTGTCCTTGCTCGGCGTGTCGCCCGCGGCGGCGATGCCGCTGGCGCCCACGGCAAGGAAGCTGCCCACGGCAGCGGCAATCGCGATCTTCTTGACGTCCATCGAGTGTTCTCCTCCTGCGTGAATGATGCGTATCGGCACCGCGCCCGGATCCGGGCAGGAAATGACGGTGCTCCGGCCAGTAGACCCGGCGGCGGCTGAAATTGTTTCACAGGGGGGGGCGCACAAGAAAACGGCGCCCGCGAAGGGCGCCGTCATGGCCGGACCCGTAAATGGTGTCTGACCCCAATTCCCCCCGTTTGCGCGGCGGCTGCCGGCCGGCTCGTCGCCTGCCGACAGCCCCCAGCGTTCAGAGCGGTGCGTCGCCCGGGCAGAGCCCGATCTTGGCGCCGGCCGCGAGCGCGATGTCCATGCCGATCGGGAAGTCGACCTTGAGAGTCTTCGCGTATCGCCCCCGGCCGGCACAGACGAAGACCTGGTCGAGGTCGATGCGATAGCCCTGGTAGTAGTCGGCGCCGAGCGGGGCGCCGGTGCCGATCAGCGTCTTGCCGTCGGCGGACACCTTGGTGCCGAGGAACACCCAGTTCGTGGCCTCGAGCACGCCCTGCGACTGCAGGAACGCCGAGAGCTGCATCCAGCCAAGCTTCGGCGTGAAGATCGCCCCGTCGATGGCGGAAGCATTCCAGAAGTCGTTGTAGCTGGTCTCGCCGGTGATGACCCGCGCATCGTCGGAGATCGCGTACGCGATGGTTTGGCGCCGGTTGCACACCGTGGTCTCGGCCCCGGTGTCGTCCCACGTCTTGAAGCAGAACGGCTTGCGGTCGCCACCGAGGTTGCGCGTGCCGGCGTACGGGGTCCAGATGAACGAGTCGTTCAGGTCCGGGCCCGCGTTGTAGCCCACCGCGACGTTGCCCGCCGAATTGATGGCCAGCACCTCGCCGACGTAGCCGGTCGGGTTGTAGTCGCTGACGCTGCGAGGCTCGCGCAGGATCGTCTGCTCGCTGCCCTGCCAGATCGACCCGATGCGGTAGGGGAACGTGTCGTTCATGTCCTGCCAGCCGACGACCACGCCGCCGTTGCCGGAGACGGCGTTGGCGCGCGCGGAGTCGGTGCCGACCTTCGACAGCAGCTTCACACCGGTGCGCGCATTCCACTTGAACCCGTAGACGTGCGTGCAATCCTTGAAGGCGAGTCCCACCGCAGTGGAGCCGTCGGTCGACAGGTCGAAGATCGACGTGTGGAAGATGTCGCAGCCCGGCCAGTTGTCCTTCGTGATGGTCTTCCAGCCGCCTTCCTTGGTCCAGAGCGCGGCACGCTGCTGCACGACGTCGCCCCAGCTGGTGGTGACAGTGGGTCCGGCAACCGTGCCACCGACGACCCGGCCATTGCCGGACATCGCGATGGTGACGCCGCTGCCGCCGATGAACGTGACGTCACCGGTCTTCGCGAAACTAGTCTTGTCCCACACCCAGTACGGCGACTCGTTCGACGGTCCGTAGATTCCCGCGACTTTCTGGCCATTGTCGGAAACGACCTGCGGCATGACGTACGGGATGACCGTGAAGCCTGGAGCGCGCGCAATGCCGTTGACCGCGATGGTGATCTCGCGGGTCTCGCCGGCTGCCACCGAGATCGGAGTCGACGCGCAGGCGTCGTCCTTGGAGGCATCGCCGCTCTCGCCCGCGTTCCAGTACTCCTCGGGCCCGAGCAGCAGCGCCTTCGGCGTGCTGTAGGCGCCGGCGCGCAACTGGTCGATGTAGAGCAGGTAGTTCACGCCGGGCACGAGTCCCGTCATCGTGAAGCTACCGTCCGCGCCGAGCAGGCCCTGCGTCGAGTCGCCGGAAATGCGCGAGATCGCGCCAGTGAGCGGCTTGTCCGCGCGGCGCGCGATCACGTTGATCCCGGTGAGCTGGCTCTTGCCGTCCTTCGCGACGATCCTGCCGTGGATGGTTCCAGTCGTGGCGGCATATCCGGTCGCTGGATAGATCGAAGAGAGCGCTGCCATGTCGTCCGCGTCGTCGAGCACCTTGGCCATCTCGGGGCTGTTGTAGGTCGGGCTCTGCGGGAACGGATCGATCATCGGGTACATGGTCTCGATCTGGTTCGCCGCCGGATAGCCCGCGGCTGCCGGCCCGCACTGGTCGGGGCCAGCCTGTTCATTGCCGCCGGCGTAGAACGACCACGACGTCGGGTCGTTCATCTGCAGGAACCCGTTGACCTGCGTGTGCGCCAGGTTGATGGCATGCCCGAACTCGTGCGTCACGACGCCCGAGATCTGCTCGGTGCTCGTCGCATTGAGGAACGAGCCACCGATGACCTGCCAGCCCTCGATGATCTGCGTCGGATCGGAGTCCGATGCGTACTCCGGTGAAGCGATCCCGAGCACACCGTAGCCGTCGCCGCCGGTGAGCGCGTCGATGACACTGTTGTCGGCGTCGTAGATGGTCTGGATCCCACCGCCGTTGTACGTGCCGATGTAATCCGACACGTTGGCGCCGGTAATGTCGACTGGCGACCGGTCCACGACCTGCGCACGGAACGACGAGGTCGGCACGTGCGACCACTGGTACACGGTCGCGGCCACGAGATCGTCGCCGGCCTTCTGGTCCAGCACCGGGATCACCGGGTTGCCGGCGCCATCGAGCACACACTCGTACGTCACGGGGTCCCGCACGCAGTCGGTGCCGACGTTGAGGTTGCCGCTGTCGAGGTGGACCGGCACGGTGCCGACCCAGTGGAGCGGCGTCATCACGCCGTTGACCGGCGTGACGTAGAGCGGGCCGCCCGCCAGCGCCGGCGCGATCGAACCGGCCGCGAGGAAGGCGGCGATGCCGCCGCGCAGTACGCGGCTCATCGGGTTAGTGACGCGCATTGGAGAGACTCCCGTTCTTGACCCAGTTGCCACCGACCGCACGGTGCAGGAACTTGCGGAACGTGTCCGCATCCACCGGGCCCTTCTTCGTGCTGAACATCTGCTGCTCGTTCGCGTCGAGCAGGCCAGCCTTGGCTCGGACGCCCGAGAACAGGCTGGCATTGTCGTTGCTGTTCACGGCCACGCCGTTCGCAACGCTCAGCTTGCCCTGGCCGAGGCCCACGCTCGTCTGCAGGCCCGTCGTGCGCGACTTGCCGTAGAGGAAGACGATCGCCGACTCGTCCTTGCGCCAGGTCGGCCAGCCGGTCGGGCGGCCGAGATAGATTCGGCCATCCTCCAGCGTGCGAGGCTTGTCCAGCCCGAATTGCCGGAAGGTGTAGGTGCCGGCCGACTGTCCGCGGATCGTGTCCGACACCCTGAGCGTGACTTCGGTGTACGGCAGGCCGTGTGCATCGAACCCGTCCGTCACGGACTGGACCTGGCCCACCACGATGGTGTCCGAATGGCCGAGCAGGTCAACGACGGTCATCGGGATGACGCTGGTCGCGTGGCTGGATGGGCTGGCGGCTCCGAGCGCCAGCGCCGCGAGGGACGCGCGCGCGAAGACGCGCATCCGCCGGCTGAAGTGACTGGAAATCATTTGACAGAATCCCTCTCGAGGATTGAAACGAGCGTGCCCGGCGCGAAGCCGGGCACGAGTGGGGGCAAGAATGGCGAACTGGGTCACGAATTGCCCTCCTCTCGCCGAGGGGGAAACGCGAAAAACCCGTCCCCCCTCCACGGGAGGCTTGACCCAGCGGCGGTGCCGTGATCTCGGTGGGCGCGTCAGCCTGCACCGCACGACCCGCTCAGCCTTGCAGCCTGTGCGCGCCGCGTGCGCTCCACAGCCGAACGATCGACGCCGGGGGTCAGTTGGCGGTCGGTGCAGTCGCCTTCGGCCGATACCGGTCGCGTAACTCCGTCTGCCGCGAGCGCATCGATTGCGCCTGGCCGCCGATCCACACCATCTCGGCTGCCGTCGTCACCTCGAGGGGATCGCCCGACCAGAGCACGAGGTCTGCGGCGTAGCCGGGCGCAATGCGCCCCAGCTGGGCACCGACGCCGAAGATCTCGGCAGGTGCGCTGGTGAGCCCGGTGAGCGCGGCGTCCCAGGGCAGCCCGTGCGCGACGGCCACGCCCGCTGCCTGCCGCACCTTGCGCGCGTTCTGCGTCTCGCCGGTCGTGAAGGCGACCTTCACGCCCGCGCGATGCAGCCGCGCTGCGTTCTCCATCGTCGCGCCGAGCTGGTCGAAATCCCCGGGCAGGTCGACGAGCGGGTTCAGCACGACCGGCACCTGCGCCTTGGCGAGCAGCGCAGCCACCTGCCACGCCTGCGCACCGCCGACGATGACCGGGTGCACGCCATTTCGCGCGGCGTAAGCCAGTACCTGGCGGATGTCGGCCGCGCGATCGACATCGAATGCCATCCGTCCGCCGGTGAGGTAGCGGGCCAGCACCTCGCGGCCGGTCGGTGTCAGCAGTCGCATATCGCCGGCCGCGAGCGGACGTCCCGGCAGCGACTCGCGCGTCGCCTGGTCGAGCAGCATGAACTGCGCTGCGCGACTTTTGCCGGAGCCCTCGGTCGCGTTGCCGCCGAGGTCGATGAACAGCGTCCGGCTGGCGGGGAGGAACGCGTCGGCGCGACCGTCCAGTCGCGCAATCGATCCCTGGCCAGCGAACATGGTTCCGTCGGGCAACGCCGTCGGCGCGACCATCGTGTAGGTGATGCCCTCGACGCGATTCACGCCGATGGCGACCGAGTCTGCATTGAATGCGGGACTGACGTCGAACTCGGGACGCGGCTGGAACTCGGGGCCGGGCTTGCCGTCACCGTACGAAACCGACGAGTCCACCGTCGACGGCTCGGCCGACACTTCCTCGATGCCGAGTGCGGTGATTCCACCGAACAGGCCCGGCGTGAGCGGGCGGCCGTTGGCTTCGACGACCGAGGCGCCGGGACCGGCGGCGAGTCCGCTACCGACGGCGACGATCCGGCCGTCGCGCACCAGCACGTCCGCCCGCTCCATCGTCCCGCGCTCGGTTTCGGTGTGCACCTGCGCGCCGCGGATCAGCACGTCCTGCGCGTGTGCCGCGGAAAAAGCGACGAGGCCCGTGAGGACGAGCAGGCCACGATGCGCCCGGAACAGGGTGCGGCGGCTCATCGCGCGCCTCCCGTCGGCTGGCCGAGCAGGAAGTCGGAGGCTGGGGCCGGCGGCGGCGACTTGCGGTCGAGCACCACGGCGCCGTCGATGTAGACGAGGTCCGCAAGTGCGTAGACGCTGAACGGATTGCTGTTCCACACCACCACATCCGCGGCACGCCCTGGTTCGAGCGTGCCGACACGATCGGCGATTCCGAGCGCCCGGGCGGGGTTCGACGTGAGCCAGCGGATCGCCCGCTCGGGCGGGATGTCGAGCCCGGCGCGCTGGCCGCGGGACATCGCCTTCGCCGCCTCCTGGTTCAGGCGCTGGATGCCTTCCTCGGAGTCCGAGTGCACGATCGCGCAGCCATTCGCGGGTGCGTCCACGAATGCGAGGTTCTCCTGGATGCCGTCGTACGCCTCCATCTTGAAGCCCCACCAGTCGGCCCACAGCGCGCCGCAGATGCCTTCCTGCGCGAGCCGGTCGGCGATCTTGTACGCCTCGACGCCGTGGTGAAAGGCGGCGATCCTGAAATTGAACTCGTGCGACAGGTCGATCATCGTCGCCATCTCGTCGGCCCGGTAGCAGTGGATGTGGACCTGCAGCTCGCCGCGCATGGCCGCGGCCAGGGTTTCGAGTCGCAGGTCGCGCTTCGGCTGCTTGGGCGGCCCCTCGTCCTTGCCGTCGTCCTTCACCTTGCCCTTGGCCTGCTTGCCCTCGTACTCGGCGAGTTCCCGCGCGTACTTGTCCCACTGCCGCTGGTAGTCCTGCGCGTCCGCAAACGCCTGCCGGTAGCCCTCGACATTGCCCATGCGGGTCGATGGTGCTCGCCCCTTGTTCCCGTACACGCGCTTGGGGTTCTCGCCGCAGGCCATCTTGAGGCCTTGCGGCGCGCCCGGGAATTTCATCGCCTGGTAGGTCGTCGCATGGACGTTGCGCAGGGTGACCCCGCGCCCGCCGATCAGGTTCGCGGATCCCGGCAGCACCTGCAGGGTGGTCACCCCTCCGGCGAGCGCGGTCGAAAAACCGGGGTCCTGCGGCCACACCGAGTGTTCGGCCCAGACGCCGGCCGTGACCGGGTCCGTCGCCTCGTTGCCGTCCTGCGTCGCGCGCACGCCGGGACTCGCGTACACGCCGAGGTGCGAGTGCACGTCGATGATCCCCGGCGTGATCCAGCGACCGGTTGCGTCCACCACGACCGCATCGCCTGGATCGAGGCCCGGGCCGACCGCGACGATCTTGCCGTCGCGGATCAGCACGTCCGCCCCATCGAGGCGCTTGCCGGTGCCGTCGAGCACGGTCGCGTTGCGCAGGAGCGTCGGTGCGCCGGGATGCGCCACGTAGGTGGAGGAGTAGGGATCGACATCGGCGAGGGCGGGGGCGGCGATTGCCGCAATGCCTGCAAGCAGGAAACTCCTCAAGACCACGTGCACTCCCCCCATGCGCAAGGTCCGCGAAGGATGTCGGGACCGCGGCGGCGTGTCCAGAGGTTCCCGACCTTGGTACCCGGGTCCGCCGCTGGCGCGTGGATCGGCTACGATCAGTGGCACTGCACGAAGGGATCCGGAGGCCACGCCATGCGACTCCATGTCGACGTGCGACACGCCCCTGTGGCGATTGCCGCGTCGCTGCTGTTCGTCGGAGGATGCGGGGAGAAGGCACCCGAGCCCGCTCCCGTGGCCCAGGCGGGGCCACCACCGACACCGACCGTCCAGCAACTGAAGTCGGCGACCGTGTCCGGCGTGTTCGGCGAACCCGTCGCGCTCGCGGACGGCAAGTACGACGGACCGCCGCCGACACCGGGCGCGGCATCGCACCCGACAGCCTTGCTTTGGGACAGCGCGGTCGTATTCGGTGACGTCGACGGTGCGCCGGGCAGCGAAGCCG
>DAOMFD010000016.1:0-4500 GCA_035429605.1 Steroidobacteraceae bacterium
CTGGCGCGCAGCGGCACCAGCCACCTGATGGCGATCTCCGGAATGCACATCGGCATGTTCGCGGCAGTGGCGGCCTGGCTGGCGGCGGCCGTGCAGCGCTGGCGGCAGCGGCGCGGAGCACTTGGTACGCGGCGTGACTCGGCAGTGCTGGTCGGCACCGCGGCGGCCTTCGGCTATTCGCTCCTGGCCGGCTGGTCAGTCCCGACCCAGCGCACCATGATCATGATTGCACTCGTCGCGCTGGCGCTGAGGCTGCGTCGCCGTCTCGGTCCGGGCGACGCGCTCGCCGCCGGCGCCATCGCGGTCCTGGCGCTCGATCCGCTGGCACCACTGGCCCCGGGATTCTGGCTTTCGTTCGGCGCGGTCGCCTCGATCCTGCTGGCGACCATGGGGTTCGCTGGAAGCCCCGGCCTCGTCGCGGGATTTGCCCGCACGCAGCTCGCGGTCACCCTGGGCCTGGTCCCGGTGCTGATCGGGAGCTTCGGCAGCGTGTCGCTCGTATCGGCGCTGGTCAACGTGCTGGCGATCCCGCTTTACACGCTCGTCATCGTTCCGGCGGTGCTGGTTGCAACCGGGCTCGCGGCGCTCCTGCCGGACGCCGGCGCCGCGGCCTTGCACGCGGTCGCGTGGCTCATCGAGGCGACCTGGCCACTGATCGCGGCACCCGCGGCCTGGCCGCTGGCGACCTGGGGAGTCGCCGCTCTCCCGGCGCCGTTGTGGATCGCTCTGGTCGCCGGCGCCACCGCGGCCGTCGCGCCGCTGCCCGTGCCGGGACGGGTCGCCGGCGGGCTCATCGTGCTGGCACTGTGTGCGTGGCGGCCTGTGCCCATCGACACAGGCGCCGTCCGGTTTGCGCTGCTCGATGTGGGGCAGGGGCTGGCGTCGGTGGTCGAGACCCGGACGCACGTGCTGGTATTCGATGCCGGCCCCGACTTTCGCAGCGGCACGGACACCGGAGTGCTGGTGGTCGAGCCGTACCTGCGCAGCCGCGCATTGCGCCGGGTGGACCTGCTGGTCGGCAGCCATGACGATGCGGACCACGTCGGTGGCGCAGATTCCCTCGCGCGCCTCACGCGGGTGCTCCACATGGCCGCAAGCGGGCGGGCGCTCGATCGCCTCGGTCGCGTGGAATCGTGCCGGGTCGGACGCCGCTGGACCTGGGACGGCGTACGATTCGAGTGGCTGCATCCGGCCATGCCCCTGCTGCCCAGGGACAATGACCGATCGTGCGTGCTGCTCGTGCGCGCAGGGGAGCATTCGCTGCTGCTCACCGGCGACGTCGAGCAGCTGGCCGAGCAGCAGGTGCTGCGGACTGGCCTGACCGGGCACCCGGACGTGCTGGTGGTCCCGCATCACGGCAGCCGCAGTTCCTCGGGTCCGGCATTCGTGGCGGCGACGCAGCCGCGCTGGGCGCTGGTATCGTCGGGCTATCACAACCGCTGGGGCTTTCCCGCGCCCGTGGTGGTCGAGCGCTGGAGGTCGTCCGGCGCGCAGGTCCTCGACACAGCGTCCTCCGGAGCCATCGAACTCGACATGCGGCCGGGGCGGCCGCTGGCCGCACCGATCGAATGGCGCAAGTCGCATCCGCGGATCTGGAAGGACCCGTGACCGAGTCTGGTCGCAGCCTGCGCCCCCGATCAAGTATGATCCGCGGGCGCAGCGACAGGGGACCAGGGCGAGTACATGTTCGAGATCGTGAAGGCCGGCGGCATCGTGATGGTGCCGATCATCTTCTGCTCCATCCTCGCCGTGGCCATCACGCTGGAGCGGTTGTGGACCCTGCGCGAGCAGCGGGTCACGCCGGCTGCACTCACCGACAAGGTCTGGCAGTGGGTCGAGAACCGCACACTGACCGACAAGCAGATCGCGGCGCTGGAGGCGCATTCCCCGCTCGGCCGGATCCTGGCGGCCGGCCTGGCGAACCGCCACCGCGACCGGACGGTCATGATCGGGGCGATCGAGGACGCCGGGCGCCACGTCGTGCACGACCTCGAGCGGTTCCTGAACATGCTGGGCACGATCGCCGCCATCTCGCCACTGCTCGGGCTGCTCGGCACGGTCACCGGCATGATCCGCACGTTCAAGGCGATCACGCTTTCGGGCGTCGGCAATCCGACGGCGATGGCCGGCGGCATCGCCGAAGCGCTCATCACGACCGCCGCGGGACTGCTGGTCGCGATCCCGGCGCTGGTCGCTTATCGGTACCTGCGCGGGCGCGTCGACTCGCTCGTGATCCAGATGGAGAAGGAGTCCCTGAAGCTCGTGCAGGCCATCGACCGCACCAGCGGCACGACACCGCTGGCGGTGCAGGAAGAGGCGGCGTGAAGTTCCAGCCGCGGCGCACCGAGGAGCCCGAACTCAACATGACGTCGCTCATCGACGTCGTGCTGCTGCTGCTGATCTTCTTCATGCTGTCGACGAAATTCATCGACGAGGGACGCCTGCAGATCCGGCTGCCTTCGGCGGGCGTGGCGCCAGATGCCGAGTCTACGCGTGACGCAATCGAAATAGCGGTCACCGCCGAGGGCGGCTACCGCGTCAACGGCCGCCCGCTGATCAACAACAGCCCGGAAACGCTGGCGACCGCGCTCGGCCGGGTGGCGCAGGGCAATCGCGGCATGCCGGTGACGATTCGCGCCGACGCGCGGGCCATGCACCAGTCGGTGGTGACGGCGATGGACGTCGCGGGTCGGGCCGGCTACCGGCAGATCAACATCGCGACGGTCAACGATGAGCCGCAAGGCACCGCGGGGCACTGAGCTCAAGATGCCGCCGAACGCGCTGCGGACCTACCGCAGGCTGCTCGGCTACCTGGGCCCGCATCGCACCATGTTCATGGTGGGCGTGCTCGGCATGGTGATGTCGGCGACATCGGACGCGGCCTGGGCGGGATTCATCAAGTTCTTCCTGGACGGGACCTTCGTCAACAAGGACCCGCGCATGGTCTGGCTGGTGCCGGTCGTGCTGATCGCACTGTTCGCGTTCCGCGGCGTGGGGGACTTCCTGCAGACCTATGTCCCCGGTTTCGTGGGGCGCCACATCGTCAAGACGATGCGCCTGCAGCTCTTCGACAAGTACCTGCACCTGCCGGTGAGCTATTTCGACCGCGAGTCCTCAGGCGTGGCGCTGTCACGCCTCACCTACAACACCGAGCAGGTCGCCCAGGCGACGACCGAGTCCATCACGGTGTTCGTCCGCGACTCGCTCACGATCATCGGGCTGGTCGGGTACCTGCTGTGGCAGAACCCCAGGCTCACGCTGCTCAGCCTGACGGTCGGTCCGCTCATCGCCTTCATGGTCCGCCGCGTCAACCTGCTGTTCCGCCGCTACAGCCGGCGCATCCAGAATTCCATGGGCGACGTCACGCGAGTGGCGAAGGAAGCCATCGAGGCGCCGCGCGTGGTGCGCGTCTTCAACGCGCAGGAATACGAGGCGCAGCTCTTCGAGGCGGTCGCCGAGCACAACCGCCGCTCCTACATGCGGCTCATGCTCACCAAGGGCCTGTCGAACCCGGTCGTGATGCTGGTCGCAGCGACCGCGATGGCGGGTGTGCTCTACATTGCGACCGTCGAAGCGATGAAAGGCAGCATGACCGTCGGCGATTTCACCTCCTACATCGCCGCGCTCGGGCTCGTGAGCGCACCGCTGCGACGCATCGTCAATGTCGCGGGCCCGCTGCAGCAGGGCATTGCCGCGGCACAGAGCCTGTTCCAGGTGATCGATGCACGGGTGGAGGACACCGGGGGCGACCGGACGATCACCCGCGCGCGCGGCGACATCGAGTACCGCGACGTGTGCTTCCGCTACCCGTCGGGCCCGGACGACGTGCTGCGTGACGTCAGCTTCAAGGTGCGGGCCGGCGAGACGCTCGCCATCGTCGGCCGGTCCGGCAGCGGCAAGTCCACCATCGTCAGCATGTTGCCGCGCTTCTACGACGTGTCGGCCGGCAGCGTCATGCTCGACGGGCACGACGTGCGGGAATATGGCAGGAAGGACCTGCGCGCGCAGATGAGCCTGGTGAGCCAGGACGTGGTGCTCTTCAACGACACCGTCCGCAGGAACATCGCGTTCGGGTTTCCGGCCGGGGACGCCGAGATCGAGGCGGCGGCGCGCGCCGCGCGGGTCACTGAATTCACCGAGTCCCTGCCCGACGGCCTGGATACGATCGTCGGTGATCGCGGCATGCTGCTCTCCGGAGGGCAGCGGCAGCGGATCGCGATCGCCCGTGCACTGCTGCGCAACACGCCCGTGCTGATCCTCGACGAGGCGACCTCGGCGCTCGACACCGAGCTCGAACGGCAGATCCAGGAGCAGCTGGACCAGCTCATGCACAATCGGACGACGCTGGTGATCGCGCACCGGCTGTCGACGGTGGAGAACGCCAACCGCATCCTCGTCATGGACGGCGGTCGCGTCATCGAGGAAGGCACCCACGAAGAGCTGCTGGCCCGCGAGGGCCAGTACGCAGTGCTCTACCGGATGCAGTTCAACGAATGACTG
>DAOMFD010000016.1:4600-20422 GCA_035429605.1 Steroidobacteraceae bacterium
GGCCCGCGAGGGCCAGTACGCAGTGCTCTACCGGATGCAGTTCAACGAATGACTGTCGGCCCCGGGCTGCAGGGACTCTGGTACGGTCCGGCGTGGCGGACGGTCCTGCTGTGGCCACCGGCGCTGCTGTTCGGTGTGGCCGTCGCCGCGCGACGCACGCTGTACGCCGCCGGTGTGCTTCGTCGATCGCGCGTGGACGTGCCGGTCGTCGTGGTCGGCAATCTCACCGTCGGTGGAACGGGCAAGACACCGGTCGCGGCCTGGCTTGCACGCCAGCTCACGCTGCGAGGGCACCGCGTGGGCGTGGTTCTGCGCGGGTATGGCGGCCGCGACTCCCGCCGTGTGCGCGTCGTCGAGCCGGGCGACAGTCCTCGGGACGTCGGTGACGAGGCGCTGCTGCACGCAGCCGGTGGTCCGCACGTGGTGGTGATCGGCGCGGATCGCGTGGCTGCGGCCCGCATGGCGGCGGATCGCGGCGCTGCGATCGTGGTCTGCGACGATGGGCTGCAGCACCTGCGCCTCGCGCGCGACTACGAGATCGCTGTCGTGGACGCGGACCGTGGATTCGGCAACGGTTGGATGCTCCCGGCCGGACCATTGCGCGAGCCGACTGGTCGGCTCGAAAGCGTCGACGCGGTGGTGCGGACGTGGCGCAGCGAGGGCAGCGACACGCCCGTGCATCCGCGGCGCCCGTTCGTCCTCGACGCGCGGCTGTCGATTGGCGCTGCGGTGAACCTCGCGTCGGGAGAGCGCTGCGACCTGGGGCGCTTCCGGGGCGGGCGGGTCCACGCGGTGGCCGGCATCGGCAACCCGCAGGCCTTTTTCGCTGCGCTGGTGGCGGCCGGGCTCGACGTCGAAGGACACGCATTGCCGGACCACGCCGCAATCATACCGACGCAGATCGGGCTGGCCGCTGGTGCGACGGTCCTGATGACCGCGAAGGATGCCGTAAAATGCCGGGAGTGTGCCGAGCCCGGCTGGTGGTACGTGGAACTCGACGTTTGCGTCGAGCGTGATGCCGCCGGGGAATTGCTCGCGATGATCCTCGACCGCGCCGGATTGACCGGCGCCGGAGCCCAAATTGGATAGCAAGCTGCTCGATATCCTGGCCTGCCCGGTCTGCAAGGGCCCGCTGCAATGGCACCGGGACGTGCCGTGCCTCGTCTGCCGCGCCGACCGCCTGGCGTTCCCGGTGCGTGACGGGATTCCCGTGATGCTGGAAGAGGAGGCGAGACGACTCGACCAGGACGACGCGCTGCTCAAGGATTGAAGGTGGCATTCAAGGTCGTCATTCCGGCCCGCTACGCATCGACACGACTGCCGGGCAAGCCGCTCGCCGACATCGGCGGCCAGGCCATGATCCAGCGTGTAGTGCAGGGCGCCTGCGCAAGTGGCGCCGCCCAGGTGGTCGTGGCGACGGACGACGAGCGCGTCGCCTCCGCGGTGCGCGATCCGGCGGGCAAGGGCCGGGTGACCGCGCTCATGACCGACACCGCATTGCCTTCCGGGACCGACCGCGTCGCCGCAGTGGCCGAGCGACTCGCGTGGGGTGAGGACACGATCGTCGTCAACGTGCAGGGAGACGAACCATTCCTGCCGGCCGCGTTGATAGACCAGGTCGCCGGATTGCTGGCGAGGGATGCGACCGCCGGGATCGCGACGCTCGCGACGCCGGTCCGGTCACTCGAGGAGTTCCTGGACCCGAACGTGGTGAAAGTCGTGGCGGCCGACGACGGCGCGGCGCTCTATTTCAGCCGCGCGCCGGTGCCCTGGACACGCGATGGGGCCATGGCCGGCCTCGGCAGCCAGCGCGAGTTCGGGGGCGCATCGCGGCACATCGGCCTCTACGCGTATCGCGTCGCGACGCTGAAGCGAATCACCCGGCTGCCGCCTTCGAGGCTGGAGTGGCTGGAGAAGCTCGAGCAACTGCGCGCGTTGCAGTCGGGCGTGCGCATCGTCGTGGCGGAATGCTCAGTGGCGCCGGGCCCGGGCGTGGATACGCAGGCGGACCTCGAGCGGGCGCGGCAGCGAGCGGCGGGGCTGAATGGCGATTCCGGTGGAGGCAAGACATGAACCAGGTCCTGGTCACGGCGTTCGGCATCACCCTCACGCCCTGGAAGCTCGTCGGCTATCTCGGCGTGGCACTGTTCGCGGGTCGCTGGTTCGTGCAGATGTGGTATTCCCGGTCGCACGGCAGGCCGGTCGTGCCAACGGTGTTCTGGCTCATGAGCATTTCCGGCAGCCTGCTGCTGCTCGCGTACTTCACTTTCGGCAAGAACGACTCGGTGGGGATCCTGTCGAACCTGTTCCCGGCCGGTGTCGCCGGCTACAACCTCTACCTCGACCTGGCGCACAAGCGCTCGCTGCGAGAGCCTAGCGGCGCAGGCTGAGCGTCCGGGGCGAGCGCACGAGGCCGCGCAGTTCCTCGGGAGTCAGGTTGCGCCAGCGGCCTAGAGGGAGATCGCCGAGGCGAATGTGCATGATGCGCACGCGCTGCAGGCTGCGGACGGTGTAGCCGAAGTGCTCGCACATGCGCCGGATCTGGCGGTTGAGTCCCTGGGTGAGCACGATGCGGAAGGTGTTGCGCCCGACCTGGGTCACCTTGCACGGGTTGGTGACGGTGCCGAGGATGGGCACGCCGGCCGCCATGCCGGCCAGGAACTCCGCAGTGAGCGGACGGTCGACCGCGACGACGTACTCCTTTTCGTGCTGGTGTTCGGCACGCAGCACGGTGTTGACGACGTCGCCGTCGTTGGTGAGCAGGATCAGGCCCTCGGAGTCCTTGTCCAGCCGCCCGATCGGGAAAACGCGTTCGCGGTGCGCGACGAAATCCACGATGTTGTCGCGGACCTCGCGATCGGTCGTGCACTCGATGCCGACCGGCTTGTTGAGTGCGAGGTACACGCGCTTCGGCCTGGCGCGCAGCGGCTGGCCGTCCACCAGCACCGCCTGTCCTTCGGCGACCTGCGTGCCCAGCACGGCTTTCACTCCGTCGACCGTGACGCGCCCGGCCTCGATCCACTGGTCGGCTTCTCGCCGCGAGCAGGCGCCGGTCTCGCTCAGGTACTTGTTGATGCGCATGCGCGCTCACCCGCCCGCACGTTTCACCGTGTAGCCCAGTGTGCCGAGTTCGGCCACGAGCACGTCCCGGTGATCGCCCTGGATCTCGATCGCTCCGTCACGGACCGTGCCGCCCGAGCCGCAGCGCTTCTTGAGGCGTGTCGCAAGCTCGTCCAGGGCATCGCCCGAGAGCGGCACCCCCGTCACGACCGTAACGCCCTTGCCCTTGCGACCCTTGGTCTCGCGGCCGACGCGGACGATGCCGTCGCCACGCGGAGCGGCGGATCCGACCGCCGGCTTGCTGCGCCGGCACCGACAGTCCGCGATGGGTCGGGCACACTCGGGGCATAACTTGCCGCCGCTGGTGGAGTAGACGAGCCTCGATGTGGACATGCTCCTGGCCCTAGCGCAGGGGCGCGACGCGATAGATCGCGCCCGCGTAGTCGTCGGCGACGTACACCGCGCCGTCGGATCCCTCGGCGACACCGGCCGGCCGACCGATCACGCCGGAGCTGCTCAGGAATCCCGTGAGGAAGTCGCGCTCCTCGATCGAGCCGTCGTCGCGCCAGTGCAGCGACACCACCTTGTATCCGTCCGGGACCGAACGATTCCAGGAGCCGTGCAGCGCGACAATGGCCGCGCGCTCGTACCCGGGCGGCCGTGACGGCGAACGCAGGAAGACGATGCCGAGCGGTGCGTTGTGCGCGCGGAAGCCGTGCACCGGAGGCCGGGACTGCGCGAGCAGCGCTTCGTGGCCGTGACCGAGGTCCGGGTCCAGCACGTTGTAGCCGTTGACGTACGGCCACCCGTAGAACCGGCCACGCTCGATCCGGTTCAGTTCGTCGGGCGGGAAGTCGTCGCCGAGCAGGTCCCGGCCGTTCTCGGTCGCGTACAGCGCGCCGTCCCACGGCGCCCAGTCGAAGCCGACGCTGTTGCGCAGCCCGGTCGCATGGATTTCGGCATGCGATCCGTCGGGATCGAATCGCATCATCGTCGCGCGACGATGGTCCCGCTCCTCGCACACGTTGCACGTCGAGCCCTGCGAGAGATACAGCTTCCCGTCCGGCCCGAAGCCGATGGTGCGGGTCACGTGATTGCCGTCACCGGTGAGTCCGGTGATGACGTGGGCGTAGCTGCCGCTCGTCGTACCGGTCGCGGCGTCGAAACGAATCCTGCCCACCGCCGTCCTCTCCGCGACGTACAGCCAAGCGTCGTGGACCGCGAGTCCATGGGGGTAGTCGAGGCCGTCGAGCAGGATCCGGCGGCGGTCGGGGCGGCCGTCGCCGTTGGCATCCCGGGCGAGGATCTGGACGTTGCCGACCCGGCTCTGCGCCACCAGCAGATCGCCCGCCGGCGTCATCGCGAGCCACCGGGCAGCCGTCACGCCACCCTCGTAGATCCGGACCTCGAACCCGGACGCGGCCACCAGTTGCTGCGCCACGGTCGTCTCACTCGGCGACGCGATGCCGCGTCCGACGATCATGTCGAGCAGCAGCAGGGGATCACCGACCCGCCAGGGGCCGAGGCGCAGCAGCGCATAGACAGCAGCGACGGCAGCCACTGCCACGATGATCACGGCGGTCGCCCTGCGTTTCATCCCACCTCGGTGGCGGCGCGGAACCACGTGCCCATGCTAGCAGGCGCCTGCGCAGGACCGCAGTGGTACGTTCGCAGCGTCGGCACGCCGGGCGACGGACCGGCGCAATGCGTGACTGCGATATGATCGAAGCCGCCGCTGCCGGATGGTGGCGGCCGTGATGGATGGGCGCAATCTCGGCCCGGAGGAATGTGGAGCATGCGCAGGGCAGCGATTGTCAGCCCGCTCAGGACGCCGGTCGGAGCGTTCGGCGGCAGCCTGCGCGGCGTTCCCGTCGAGACACTTGGGGCGGCCGTCGTCAAGGCGATTCTGGAGCGAACCGGGCTCGATCCCGCACGGATCGAGGACGTCGTGTTCGCGCAGTCCTACGCGAACGGCGAGACGCCCTGCACGGGCCGGTGGATAGCGCTCGAAGCCGGACTGCCCATCGAGGTGCCCGGGATGCAACTCGACCGTCGCTGCGGCGGCGGGCTGCAGGCGGTCGTGACCGCCGCGATGATGGTCCAGTCGGGCGCGGCGGACGTGGTGCTGGCGGGCGGCGTCGAAAGCATGAGCAACGTCGAGTACTACACGACGGACATGCGCTGGGGCACGCGCGCCGGATCGGTGAAGCTGCACGATCGCCTCGACCGCGGCCGGGAGCGTTCGCAACCGGAACATCGCTTCGGACGCATCTCAGGAATGATCGAGACCGCCGAGAACCTCGCCAGGGAGCACGGAATCACGCGTGCAGCGGCTGACGAATACGCGGCGCTGAGCCAGCAGCGTGCGGCGGCTGCGTGGGCGGGCGGGCGGTTCGATGCGGAGGTCGTGCCGCTGCACGTGCCGCAGAAGAAAGGCGACCCGCTGGTCTTCGCCCGCGACGAGGGCATCCGTGCCGAGACCACGCCGGAAGCGTTGGCACGGCTGCGGCCGATCATGCCGGGCGGTACCGTCACTGCGGGGAACTCGAGCCAGCAGAACGACGCGGCCGCGGCCTGCCTCGTGGTCGCGGAGTCGCTGCTGCCGACGCTCGGCCTGCAGCCCGCGGGATTCCTGGTCGGCTGGGCTGCCGCAGGTTGCCATCCCGCGACCATGGGCATCGGTCCCGTGCCGGCGGTGCGCAGGGCCTTCGAGCAGACGGGCCTGTCGTTCGACCGGATGGACCTCGTCGAGTTGAACGAGGCCTTCGCGTGCCAGGTCCTGGCGGTGCTCAAGTGCTGGAACTGGCACGATCCCGGGCGGCTGAACGTCAACGGGTCCGGTATCTCGCTCGGTCACCCGATCGGTGCGACCGGCGCGCGCATCCTGGTGACGCTGCTGCACGAACTCGGGCGCCGCAAGGGGCGCTATGGCCTCGAGACGATGTGCGTCGGCGGCGGCCAGGGCATGGCGGCCATCTTCGAGCGCGCGTGAAAGCCGGCAGGCGCATGGAATCGACCGGCAAGCATCGGGTCCTCTTCGTCTGCATGGGCAACATCTGTCGCTCGCCGACGGCGGAGGGCGTGTTCCGCCGCCTCGTGCAGGAGCGCGCGGCCGACCTCGACATAGAGATCGACTCGGCAGGAACGCACGACTATCACGTGGGTGAACCACCCGACCGCCGCGCGATCGCCGCGGCCTTGCGCCGCGGAATCGACATCCGGCAGTTGCGGGCGCGCACGGTCGAGGCCGCGGACTTCGAGCGTTTCGACCTGCTGATCGCAATGGACCGGCTGAATCGCGAAGTCCTCCTCGAACGCAGCCCGCCGCAATTTCACGCGCGGATCCGGCTGTTCCTGGAGTTCGCTCCGGACGCCCACGAGGAGGACGTCCCGGACCCGTATTACGGCGGAGCAGTGGGGTTCGAGCGCGTGCTCGACCTCGCCGAGGAGGCCTCCCTGGGCCTCCTCGACGAGGTGATGTCACGGGCCGGCCGGCGGCGCTGATCGCCGCCGAGCGTTACGGCTCGTTGCGCGGCGTCTCACGCGTCGAGTCGTTCTGCGGCGCAGGGGTCCATTCCTGGACGTCGTGCGGCGGACGGACGACGGGAGGCGACGGAGGCGAATAGGGCACTGGCTCAGGGCGGTGCTCGAAGTCGAATGAGCCAGACCTTGGCGCCGAGGTTTCCCCAGCAGGCGGAGCGTACGCCGGTGCGGGTGGTGCAACCGGCGCCGCGGGTGGCGTTGCAGGCCGTGCGGGAGCGGCTTCCGGGGCAGCGACCGGGGGCGTCCACCGCTCACCTTCAGGCCGCGCTCCTTCGACACGTGGGGAGTCGTCGAAGGTCCCGTCGGCACCCGCGGCATCGCCGCGCTGCTCGGGCGCGCCGAATGCCTCGCCGCCACCCTCGCGCCGACGCCGACGACCGCCTCGTCGCGAGCGACGCCCGCTGCGCTCGCCGCGTTCGCCGTCCGGGCGAGCACCCTGCTCGCCGCGCTGTCCCTCGCCGGGCGGCTGGCCTTCACTGCGTTGCTGGGCTTGCCCCTGATCCGGTCGCGACTGCTGCACTGGTTCGCTGCGCTGCGGCTGGGCCTGCGGCTGTCCCTGTGGCTGTCCCTGGCGTTGCGACTGGCCATCGGGTCTTCGATCACGCTGTCCGCCGCCTTGCGACTGCGGCTGGTCCGGCCTGCGTCCGCGCTCGTCACGGCGCTGCTCGCCGCGCGGCGCGTCCCGCCGCTCGTCGCGACGAGCGGCGGGACGATCATTGCGATCGGAGCGCTGCTCACCGCGCTGTTCGCCACGCCTTGCGTCGCGTCCACGCTCGTCCCGTCCGCGCCGCGCGTCGCGATCGTGTGAGCGATGCCGGTCGCGATCGCGCTCGCGGTCACGATCCCGGTCCCGGTCCCGATGGTCGCGCCGGCCGCGCGAGGATTCCGCCACGGGTTCGGGCGCACGCTTGTCGCCGAACAGCCAGCGCCACAGCCGGACGAACGCTCCGTCGCGCGGGCCAAACTGCGGCGCCACCGCGACTGCGGGTGCAGGGGGGGCGGCGACGGCCACGGGTTCCGGTGCCGGCGGCGGGGCCGGGGTGCTCGGCACGACCGTCGTCACCGCGGGCACCGGCGGCGGGGGAGGAGCCTTCTCCTCGGCGGCGATCGCCTCGAGGTCGATCGTCGGCTGCACCGCCATCTGGTGGCTGATCTGCGAGAACTCCGGGAGGTCGACCTCGTCGTCGCGCACGCGACGCAGTTCGTACGCCGGGGTCTCGAGATAGCGGTTCGGGACCAGGATGACGTCGACCTCGCTCTTGGTCTCGATGCCGTGCAGCCAATCGCGCTTCTCGTTCATGAGATAGGTCGCGACGTCGACCGGCAACTGCGCGATCACCTTGGCGGTGCGGTCCTTGCGCGCCTCCTCGCCGATCAGGCGCAGGATGGCGAGCGCCAGCGACTCGACGCTGCGGATGACGCCCATGCCGTTGCAGCGCGGGCAGACGATGTTGGTCGACTCGCTGATCGAGGGCCGCAGCCGCTGCCGCGACAGCTCGAGCAGCCCGAAGCGCGAGATCCGGCCGATCTGGATGCGGGCGCGGTCCTGCTTCACCGCGTCGCGCAGGCGATCCTCGACGGCGCGCTGGTTCTTCTGCGACTCCATGTCGATGAAGTCGATGACGATCAGGCCGCCCACGTCGCGGAGGCGCATCTGGCGGGCGATCTCGTCCGCCGCCTCGAGGTTGGTGTTGAGCGCCGTGGTCTCGATGTCGGTGCCGCGGGTGCTGCGCGCCGAGTTGATGTCGATCGACACCAGCGCCTCGGTGTGGTCGATGACGATCGAGCCGCCGGACGGCAGGTTCACCTTGTGCGAATACGCGGATTCGATCTGGCTCTCGATCTGGTAGCGCGTGAACAGCGGGACGTGGTCGTCGTAGAACTTGAGCTTGCGCAGGTTGCCCGGCATGAAGCGCTGCATGTAGTCCTGCGCCTCGGCGTAGATCTCCTGCTTGTCGACCAGGATCTCGCCGATGTCGTCGGACAGGTAGTCGCGCAGCGCGCGCAGGATCGCCTTGGACTCCTGGTAGATCAGGAACGGCGCCGGGCGGCCTTCGGAGGCCTGCTTCACCGCGTTCCAGATGTCCACGAGGTTGTTGACGTCCCACTGCAGTTCCTCGGCCGTGCGGCCGACGCCGGCGGTGCGCACGATCGCGCCCATGCCGTCGGGGATCTGCAGGCTGTCCATGGCCTCGCGGAGCTGGTCGCGGTCGTCGCCCTCGATGCGGCGGGAGACGCCCCCGGCCCGCGGGTTATTGGGCATGAGCACCAGGAAGCGACCGGCCAGGCTCACGAAGGTCGTGAGCGCCGCGCCCTTGTTGCCGCGCTCTTCCTTCTCGACCTGGACGATGAGCTCCTGGCCTTCCTCGATCAGGTCGCGGATTCCGGGACGGCCTTCGCCGCCGCCGTCGCGGGCCTTGAAGTAGTCGCGGGAGATTTCCTTGAGGGGCAGGAAGCCGTGGCGCTCGGCGCCGTAGTCGACGAACGCGGCTTCCAGGCTGGGCTCGACCCGGGTGATCTTGCCCTTGTAGACGTTGGCCTTCTTGGTCTCCCGGGACGGGATTTCGATGTCAAGGTCGTAGATCCGCTGGCCATCAACCAGCGCTACGCGCAACTCCTCTTCCTGGGTTGCGTTGACGAGCATTCTCTTCATCGGTCCTCGCTGAATACGAGCTGGGGACCGTGAACCCCCGGACGGGCGGTGCCTTGGGCCTGTGGAGAGGTCTTGCAGCGGCTGCAGTCATGCGGCTGTTGTTTTCTCGCCTGCGCGCATTCGAGCGCGGACGTTCGACCGAATCCTGGTTATCTGGCATCGATCCCGCCGCGGCTCGCGCCGGTCCGCCGCCCGCCGGGGCTGCGGCACC
Organism: Steroidobacteraceae bacterium; assembly: GCA_035429605.1. Taxonomy (GTDB): domain Bacteria; phylum Pseudomonadota; class Gammaproteobacteria; order Steroidobacterales; family Steroidobacteraceae; genus RPQJ01. The sequence goes on from DAOMFD010000016.1 coordinate 14,068, forward strand.
TGCGCGTGTTCACGGCAGTGCGATGGTCTGACGCATCAGAACCAACTAAGATGCGCGCGCCTCGGGCCCGTGGGTCCTTGGTCGCGACGCGGATTGGGCGCCCTTCCGACCGCACGAGGCGGTTCGGCAGCGCTTCGACCAAGGACTCTAGCAAGCGATCGCCGGTAAATCAATGGGTTACGACAACAATGCGACGGCCCCGGATCAGCCCGGGCGCCCGGGCGTCGGCGTCCGCTACGTGGAAGCCGGCGAAGGGGACGACGGCCAGCGCCTCGACAACTTCCTGGTCCGGGTCCTGAAAGGGGTACCGCGGACTCACGTGTACCGGCTGCTCCGCAAGGGCGAGGTGCGCGTCAACAGCAAGCGCGCCAAGCCGGACCAGAGGGTGGCGGCTGGCGATCGCATCCGCATTCCTCCGGTGCGGCAGGCGGAGACACCGGCAGCCGCCGCGCGGGCTCCGAGCCGCTCCCTGCAGGACCTCATCACCCACTCGATCGTGTACGAGGACGACGACCTGCTCGTGCTGAACAAGCCGGCCGGGGTCGCGGTCCACGGCGGCAGCGGCATGGCCCACGGCGTCATCGAGGTGCTCCGGGCTGCGCGTCCCGAAGCCAGGGAACTGGACCTCGTGCATCGGCTCGACCGTGACACCAGCGGATGCCTGATCGTCGCGAAGCGGCGCGCGGCGCTGCGGGACCTGCACGCGCAACTGCGCGAGGGAACGACCGAGAAGCTCTACCTCGCGCTCGTGTGCGGCAAGTGGAACCTCGGCCAGAAGCGCATCGAGCTGCCTCTCGCGACCGGCGAGCGGCGAGGTGGCGAGCGGCACGTCGCCGTGCGCGGGCACGGGCAGGTCGCGGTGAGCACGTTCCGGCCGGTCCAGTTCTTCGGCAACGTGGCGACGCTGATGGAGGTCGCCATCGACACCGGCAGGACGCACCAGATCCGCGTGCACGCGGCTTACGCCGGGCATCCGGTCGCGGGCGACGACAAGTACGGAGACCGCGAGAAGAATGCAGCGCTGCGTCAGTACGGCGTCAACCGCATGTTCCTGCACGCTGCGTCGATCGGCGTGAACCGTCCCGGCTCGCGCGAGCCGCTGCACGTGAGTGCGCCGCTCGGCGAGGACCTGCGAGCGGTCCTCGACGCGCTGGTCAAGGCACCGGGATCCCGGCGCGGCGCAGCGCAGCGCAGAGCCAGATCAACGGCAGGCCGGTGAGTCCCGTCGGGTCCCCGGACTCGATGCGATCGAACAGCGAGATGCCGAGCGACTCGGCCTTGAATCCGCCCGCGCAGTCGACGGGGTTCTCGGTCGCCACGTAGCGACGGATCTCGCCGTCACCCAGCGCGCGGAACCGCACCACGGTGCGGTCCACGTGCGACTCCGCGCTGACCGTCACGCCGGACACGACGTGCACCGCCGTCAGGAACACGACTTCGCGCCCGGACGAACGATGCAACTGCTCGATGCAGTTCTCGGTCGTGCCGGGCTTGCCGAGCACGTCGTCGCCGAGCACAGCGACCTGGTCGGAGCCGATGACCACGGCACCCGCTCGTGCGGTTGCGACCGACTCGGCCTTGAGGCGTGCGAGTCGTTGCGCGAGTTCGAGCGGCGGCTCCGCTGGCTGCCGGGATTCGTCCACGTCGGGCGCGATGCACTCGAAATCGAGGCGCAGGCGCGCGAGCAGCGCGCGCCGGTACGGCGACGTCGATGCCAGGATCAGCCGGGGTGCAGGGGCGACGCTCACGGCCGGCTCCGGGCCGCGCTCTGGTCCTTGAAAAACAAGGGTTTAAGCTCGAATTCGTTTTGACACTGGAAGGGCGCGTCACTATTATACGCGGCCCATGTCGCCAGCCCGGTCGGATCAGGTCAACGCGGTCGAGCTGGCTGGCCGGGCCGCCACGCTGGAACGCGAGTTCGACCTCACGCAGTTGCCGCGGCTGGTCGAGGCAGGGGCACTCGCCGGGACGCGAGTGCACGCGGTGATGGCCTTCAGCAAGTTCGAAGGCCGCCCGATGGTGAGCGTGCGTGTCGACGGCCGGGTGATGTTGCCGTGCCAGCGTTGTCTCGCGCCGAGCGAGTGCCGCATCGACGACGCGTCGCAGCTGGTGATCGTCGCGGATGACACGGCGGACGTCCCGGGTGGATTCGAGGCAGCGATCGGCGACGTCGAGCACTTGTCGGTCGCGGAGTTGGTCGAGGAACAGGTGCTGCTCGGCATGCCGCTGGTGCCGTTGCACGAGGACGAGTCGCAGTGCGGCCCGAGCGCCGCGCCGCAAGCGGTCGTCGAACCCGGTTCGGCGGCGGAAGAGATGCAGAGACCCTTTTCGAACCTGCGGGAATTGCTCGACCAGGGCGAGCGCTGACCGCGACAGGAGTTTGAGATCATGGCAGTCCAGAAGAGCCGCAAGACGCCCTCCAAGCGAGGCATGCACCGGTCGCACGACTTCCTCGTGAAGCCGGCGCTCTCGGTCGATCGCACCAGCGGCGAGACCCACCTGCGCCACCGCGTCACGCCGGACGGTTTCTACCGCGGCAAGAAGGTGATCGAGAAGCCGGCGGCCGAGGAAGGCCAGGAATAATCCCGGCCGCCCGCGCATGACCGCCGGGCTCGTCATCGCCGTCGACGCCATGAGCGGCGACCACGGCGCCGAAGTCACGGTTCCGGCCGCGCTCGACGTGCTCACCGCGATCCCGGACCTGCGCATCGCGCTGGTCGGGCGCGGGGACGTCGTGCGCCCGCTGTGCGGCACGTTCGTGCCCGAGCGCTGCTCCATCGTCGAAGCGAGCGAAGTCGTCGGCATGGACGAGCGGCCGCAGGACGCGCTCCGCCGCAAGAAGGATTCCTCGATGCGCGTCGCCATCAACCTCGTCGAGAAGGGCGAGGCGACGGCCTGCGTGTCGGCCGGAAACACGGGTGCGCTGCTCGCCACGGCGCGGTTCGTGCTCGGCATGATCCCCGGCATCGATCGGCCCGCGATCGTCTCGGCGGTGCCGGCGGCGCACGGGCACACGGTCATGCTGGACCTCGGGGCGAACCCGGACTGCTCGGCCGATCACCTCGTGCAGTTCGCGGTCATGGGATCGGTCATCGCCGCCGACCTGCACGGCACGGAGCGGCCGCGAGTCGGGTTGCTCAACATCGGCGAGGAAGACATCAAGGGCACCGACGCGATCCGCGATGCGCACAAGCGGCTGGCCGCGGCGCCGATCAACTACGTCGGTTTCGTCGAGGGCACGGACATCTTCTCGGGCGACGTGGACGTCGTCGTGACCGACGGGTTCACCGGCAACGTGGCGCTCAAGTCGATGGAAGGCCTCGCGCGATTCATCAGCGGCGTGATGCGTGAGGAGTTCACGCGCACCCCGGTGCGCAAGATGAGCGCGCTGGCCGCCACGCCGGTGCTGAATGCCCTGAAGGTGCGCCTGGACCCGGGCGCGCACAACGGCGCGAGCATGGTTGGTCTGTCGGGAGTCGTGATCAAGAGCCACGGGGGCGCGAACCGTGCGGCATTCGCGAACGCGGTGCGCGTTGCGATCGCCGAGGCGCGCAGGGGCGTGCCGGCGCAGATCGGCGAACTGATGTCGCGTGTCGCGGCGACCGCGCAGCCGGCCGCGTCGCCGCACGGTTGACCCGTCGCTCAGCGTTCGCCGCTGCGACGTTCCCGCTCCCGCCGCCGGTTCATCCGGGTCACCAGTTGCGCGCGCCGCCGCCGCAGCTTCTCCGCGTCCGCCTTGCGTCGCGACAGGGACCGCCGGTAACGGACGAAGTCCTCGTAGGCCTCGATCTCGTGCCGCAACTCGCGGAAGACCAGTTCGATCATCACGGCGTCGTCGAGCAGGCCGATGCCGGGAATGCTGTCGGGTATGAGGTCGTCCGGGTCGCACAGGTAGGCGAGGGCGGCCAGCACGGGCCCTCGCTCCGCATCCGTCAGGGTCCAGTCGGCGTCCGTGACCATGGCGAGCATCGCCTCGAGCTTGGACAGCCGCCCGGTGACGAAGTCCGGCAGGCTCGAACCGCGCAGCGTGGCAATGAGTTCCCTCGCGGCTGCGACGATCTCGTCGTCGTCCGCGATGCGCACGGCCGCGCGGGCCTTGCGCAGTTCGCGGCGGAAGTGGCGAACGTCACGTGGCGACAGTTCGATGGTGAGCCTGTAGGTCATCGACTTCCCCCCTGCGCCGCGCAGGCTACTGGCCGGGATACCGTCCGGTCAACGCACGGCCCCGTGTGCCGTTAGAATGCGCTCAGCCATGAAAAGGTTGCACATGCTCGTCCGCCCCCGGTCCGCCTGGATCGGCTGGCTCGCTGCAGCGTCGGCTGCGCTGGCCTGCGCCGACGCTGGCGCGGCGGAGTACGTGCTGCCCGCGAACGGCGACAACGTCATCGGCCGCAATTCCACGGCGATCGCGGCCCGCGAGGACACCCTCTTCGACATCGCGCGCCGAACGGGCGCGGGTTACGAGGAAATGGTCGCCGCCAACCCGGGCGTGGATCCCTGGTTGCCGGGCGACGGCACGGAGGTCCTGATCCCGGGCCGCTACATCCTTCCCGACGCCCCGCGCAAGGGCATCGTCGTGAACCTCCCGGAACACCGGCTCTATTACTACCCGCCGCCGAAGAAGGGCGAGCCGGCCGTCGTGCGGACCTACCCGATCAGCACCGGCAAGATGGACTGGAAGACGCCGATCGGGGTCACGCAGATCCAGTCGAAACAGGAGAAGCCGAACTGGTACCCGCCGGCCTCGGTGCTGAAGGAGCACGAGGAGCGCGGCGACCCGCTGCCGAAGGTCGTGCCGCCCGGCCCGGACAATCCGCTCGGCGAATACGCGATGCGCCTCGCGATCCCCGGCGGTGCGTACCTGATCCACGGCACCAACAAGCCCGCGGGCGTCGGGATGCAGGTCACGCACGGCTGCATCCGCATGTACCCGGAGGACATCGCGGAGCTGTTCCCGCTGGTGCCGGTCAGGACGCAGGTCAACCTGATCGACCAGACCAACAAGGTCGGCTGGCAGCGCGGCGTGCTCTACGTCGAGCGGCACGCGCCGCTCGAAGGCACCGACAACCCGGCGGACATGGATCCGTCCGTGATGGACCAGCTCGTCAGCGCAGCGGCCGCAGGCCGCCCCGTCGAGATCGACTGGGCGCTGGTGCAGCGGACCTTCGAGCAGGCGACGGGAGTTCCCGTCCCCTTGTCGGTGCCGGTGCGCGCAGCGGCGCGCTGAAATCGCAGCTGCGGCGCGCAGCACCGCGACATCGTACGCAGAAAAGAAAACGCCGCGGCATTGCCGCGGCGTCTTCGTTCGTCTTGCGAAGTATCGCGGACGATTACTTGCCCATCGACTTCTGGAACGCGCGATCGATCTTCTCGCTGTTCGCGTCGCAGCAGGCCTGCGCGGCCTTCGCAGCCTGGCCGGCCTGGTTGGCGGTGTTGTTGGCCATGTTGGCGGCGTCGGCGGCGGCCTTGGAGGCGTCAGCGGCGGACTTGGCAGTCGCGCTGGCGGCAGCGGCTTCCTGCTGGGCAGCCTTCACGGCCGCGTCATTCTGCGCGACATATTCATCGAACTTGGACTGGCTCACGCAACCAGCGAGGGCGACGGCGGCGGCCGCGACGGTCAGGACCTTGGCGATGGCAGTTTTCATGTCTGTCTTTCCTTCGTGTGAGGGGAATCTCGGGAGCCAACTACGCCCGTCCGGATGATGGCCCGGAACCTTGGTTCGCAGTAGAGCAGGAGGATGCTAACCGATCGCTGGCAGATGTAAAAGGCGAGGAAAAAGCGACGTTGACGCGGGGGTGGGCATGGTCTAGGGGCGAAAATCCCACGCAACACTTGCGTCGTCGCCCGCTCCTGTATATAAGAACAGTCACTGTACATATATACAGGAGCCGCCATGGACGACCTCACCCCGCGCCAACGCCAGGTCCTGCGCTTCATCCAGGACGCCGTGTCCGAGCACGGCATGCCGCCCACCCGCGCCGAGATCGCCGAGGCGCTCGGCTTCAAGTCGGCGAACGCGGCCGAGGAGCACCTGCGCGCCATGCAGCGCAAGGGCGTGCTCGAGCTCAGGCCCGGCGCCTCGCGCGGCATACAGCTCAAGGACTCGCTGCGCGACCAGATCGGCCTGCCGCTCATCGGCCGGGTCGCCGCCGGCCGGCCCATCCTCGCCGAGGAGAACATCGAGGCGCACTACCAGATCGATCCGCAGCTCTTCCAGCCGCGGCCGCATTACCTGCTCAAGGTGCGCGGCATGAGCATGAAGAACGCCGGCATCCTCGACGGCGACCTCGTCGCCGTGCACCGCACGCCCGAGGTGCGCAACCGGCAGATCGTCGTCGCGCGCCTCGAGAACGA
>DAOMFD010000017.1:0-7550 GCA_035429605.1 Steroidobacteraceae bacterium
AACACCAGCGCATCCTGCGCGAGAACGCGCTGCTCACGCAGCTCGGCGGCAGCCGGGCGATGGTCCGACAGCTCGCACACGAGATCAAGAACCCGCTCGGCGGGCTGCGCGGGGCCGCGCAACTGCTCGAGCGCCAGCTCAAGGACCCGGCGCTGCACGAATACACCACGGTGATCATCAGCGAGGCCGACCGGCTCGCGGCCCTCGTGGATGCGCTGCTTGGGCCCGGTCAGCCACCGCGCAAGGAGCCGGTCAACGTGCACGAAGTCGTGCAGCACGTGGGTCACCTGCTCGCGGCGGAGGCGCCGAATGGTGTCGCGATCGAGCGCGACTACGACCCGAGCCTGCCGCGGCTGCGCCTCGACCGCAACCAGGTGATCCAGGCGCTGCTCAACCTGGGCCGCAACGCAATCCAGTCCGTGGGCGAACGGGGCCGTGTCGTGCTGCGCACGCGCGCGCTCACCAACGCGAGCATCGGCAGCCGCCGTCACCGCGTCGTCGCGTGCATCCAGGTCGAGGACGACGGCCCGGGCGTGCCGGCCGATCTCAAGGACACCGTCTTCTACCCGCTCGTCACGGGGAGACCCGGCGGCACCGGTCTCGGGCTGGCCGTCGCCCAGGACCTCGTCGGCCGCCACGACGGGCTGATCGAGTTCGAGAGCCGCCCCGGACGCACCGTTTTCACCATCCTCCTGCCCTACGACAGCAATGAACTCGGCGAAAGCACTTGACGTCTGGCTCGTCGACGACGACGCCTCGATCCGCTGGGTGCTCGAACGCGCGCTCAGGCAGGGCGGCATGCAGACCACCTCGTTCGAGGAGGCCGAATCGGTCCTTGCGGCGCTGAAGCGCGCCGAGCCGGACGTGCTGGTCACCGACATCCGCATGCCGGGTCGCAGCGGGCTCGACCTGCTCGAGGAGATACGCACCCAGAGGCCGAAGCTGCCGGTCATCGTGATGACCGCGCACTCCGATCTCGACAGCGCGGTCGCGGCCTACCAGGGCGGCGCCTTCGAGTACCTGCCCAAGCCCTTCGACATCGACCAGGCCCTGGAACTCGTGCGTCGCGCCGCGGCGCAGAGCCATCGCTCGCCGGCCTCGGCGGTCGAGTCGCGACGCATCCCCGAAATGCTCGGTCATGCGCCCGCGATGCAGGAAGTGTTCCGCGCCATCGGCCGGCTGTCACGGTCGAGCATGACGGTGCTGATCACCGGGGAATCCGGCACCGGCAAGGAACTCGTGGCCCGCGCGCTGCACCGCCACAGCCCGCGCGCGGCGAAGCCTTTCATCGCGCTGAACACGTCGGCCTTCACGGCGGACCTGCTCGAGTCGGAGCTCTTCGGTCACGAGAAGGGCGCGTTCACCGGCGCCGGCGAGCTCAGGCGCGGCCGCTTCGAGCAGGCCGACGGCGGCACGCTGTTCCTCGACGAGATCGGCGACATGTCGCCGCAGCTGCAGACGCGGCTGCTGCGCGTGCTGGCGGAAGGCGAGTTCTATCGAGTCGGCGGACAGCTGCCGGTCAAGGTGGACGTGCGCGTGATCGCCGCGACGCACCAGGACCTCGAGGAACGCGTCAAGGCCGGGTTGTTCCGCGAGGACCTGCTGCACCGGCTGAACGTGATCCGCATCGAGGTACCGCCGCTGCGCCAGCGCCGCGAGGACATCCCGGAACTGCTGCAGCACTACCTCGACGTCGCCGCGATGGAACTCGGCGTCGCCCCGAAGACGCTGACCGAGGAGGCGAGCGCGACGCTTGCCGGGTTCGACTGGCCCGGCAACGTGCGCCAGCTCGTCAATGCCTGTCGGCGGCTGACCGTGCTCGCGGCCGGCCGCGAGATCGCGCTCGCCGACATCCCGGCCGACCTGGGCGGAGCCGGCGCGTCGGCGTCGTCGCTCGACTGGTCGAATGCGCTGGCCAGTTGGGCGCGCGCACGGCTTGCCACGGGCGGCGCGCCGCTGCTCGAGGACGCGATGCCCGAGTTCGAGCGCACGCTGATCCGCGAGGCGCTGGCGGCCGCGCACGGCGGGCGTCAGGACGCGGCGAAGCTGCTCGGCTGGGGCCGCAACACGCTGACGAGGAAGCTCAAGGAACTCGGGATGGAGTGAGCCGCCCGAGTGCGGCGCCCGGGCGACCGGGGACGGCGCGTCGCTCAAGCCAGGGGCGGCAGTGCGCGTATTGCCTTGCAGGGTTCACGCACCGCGGTGAGGAACGATCGCAGTGCGCCCGGGTCGCCCGACGTATAGAAGATCGTCCGTTGCGCCGCGAGCTTCGCGGCGGGCTCCTGCATCTCGCCCAGACGGCGCGCGAGTTGCCGCGCGATCGCTGCCGATGGCTCGATGATCGACACCGCCGGGCCGGCGAGGTCGGCGATTACCGCGGCCAGGAAGGCGTAGTGCGTACAACCGAGCACAATGGTGTCGGCGCCGGCCTCGAGGCCCGGACTCAGGTACTCGGCGAGGTGCGAGCGCAGCCCGGGCGTGTCGATTTCGCCGCGCTCGACGCACTCCACCAGCCCAGGGCACGCGCTCAGCACGATGCGCGCCTGACTTGCGTACCGCTCGCACAGTCGCCCGACCGACTCGCTGCGCAGCGTGTTCGTGGTGCCGAGCACCAGGACGACACCGGAACGCGAGGCAGTCACCGCGGGCTTGATGGCCGGTTCCATCGCGATGATGGGCAGCGGATGCTGCGAGCGCAGATGACGTGCCGCGACAACGCTCACCGTGTTGCAGGCGAGCACCATGGCCTTGACGCCTCGGTCCGTCAGGAAGCCGGCGACGGTGCGCGCACGCGCCTCGACGAAATCCGTGGGCTGATCGCCGTAGGGCGCGTATCCGCTGTCGGCGACATAGACGAACGACTCGTGCGGCAGCGCCACCCGCAGTGCGCGCAGCACGGATACGCCGCCGACGCCCGAGTCGTAGACGCCGATGCAGCCCGGATGATCGATGTCTTGCGGCACGCGAGCCCCGGCGGCGCGATCGTGATCAGCAGGTGCAGGCCTCGACTTTGCGCGCCGGTCGATCCAGCGAGCCCACGAGTTCACGGACCGACGCATGACCGTTCGCGGCCAGGTAGTCCGCTACCCCCGTGTTGATCTTCGGGCACACGAGCGGGTCGTAGAAGAGCGCGGTGCCCACGCCCACGGTCGTTGCGCCGGCGATCAGGAACTCGAGCGCATCCTGGGCGGTGGTGATGCCGCCCTGCCCGATGATCGGGATGCCGAGCGGGCGCGCGACCTCGGCGACCTGCATGACCTTGAGCAGCGCGATCGGCTTGATGGCCGGGCCCGAGAGCCCGCCCTGCACGTTGCCGATGACCGGGCGGCGCGTCTTCACGTCGATCGCCATCCCCATCATGGTGTTGATCACCGCCAGCCCGTCGCTGCCCGCCTCGATGCAGACGCGCGCGCTCTCCCGGATGTCGGTCTGGTTCGGCGACAGCTTGGTGATCAGCGGCTTGCGCGTCACCGCGCGGCATGCGGCCACGACGCGCGCGGACATCTCGGGCACGTTGCCGAACTGCACGCCGCCTTCCTTGATGTTCGGGCAGGAGATGTTGATCTCGATGGCGTCGATCGGCGAATCGTCGAACCGCCGCGTGACGCGCACGTATTCGTCGATGGTGGAACCGCACACGTTGGCGATGAAGCGCGTCTCCGAGAAATCGAGCGTGGGCAGGATCCGGTCGACCACGTGGTCCACGCCCGGATTCTGCAGCCCGATGGCATTCAGCATGCCCATCGGCGTCTCGTACACGCGGTGCGGCGGGTTGCCGAGGCGCGGCTCCCCGGTGGTGCCCTTCAGCACGATCGCCCCGACGTGCGTGTTGGAGAACCCGTCGACGCGCGTGTACTCCTCGCCGAACCCGACACATCCCGAGAGCAGGACGATCGGCGACGCGAGGCGCAGGCCGCAGTAATCGACGGCCAGCGACGGCGGCAGGGTGACCGGGGTCATGCGTGCAATTCTAAGCGGAAACGGGCGGTGCCACCGCGATCGCGCGCAGGCGCGGCGGGCCGGTGACCGCCTGCGCATCCACGGCAGTGCGTCTGGTCGACCGTCACCGGGCCGGCTGGCATGATCGCAGGGCAATGTGCGACACGATGGTCACGGTGCTGCCCGGTCGCGTGCTGTTCGCGAAAAACAGCGACCGCGATCCCAACGAGGCGCAAGTCCTCGAGTGGCACTCGCGCGCAGACCATGCGCGTGGATGCGCGCTCAAGTGCACGTGGATCGAGATTCCGCAGGTGCCGGCCACGCACGCGGTGCTGCTGAGCCGCCCCTACTGGATGTGGGGAGCGGAAATCGGGGTCAATGAGCATGGAGTAGCGATCGGCAACGAAGCCGTGTTTTCGCGGCAGCCCTACGCGGCCCGGGGCCTCACGGGCATGGATCTCGTGCGCCTGGGCCTCGAGCGCGGCGCCACGGCGGAGGAGGCAGTGTCGGTAATCGCGGAATTGCTCGAGCGCCATGGCCAGGGTGGCGGCTGCGGCCACGAGCGCCGTGGCTTCACTTACCACAACAGCTTCCTGGTCGCGGACCCGGGCGGCGCATTCGTACTGGAAACGGCGGGACGCCGCTGGCAGGCCCAGCGTGTCACGGGCGCGTGGTCGATCTCGAATGGCTATACGCTGCCTGCGATGCAGGCCGAAGCGGACGCGCTGCGGACGCGCGTCACCGGTTGCGCCATGCGGCGACCACGCACGCTCGCGGCTGCCGAGCGCGCTGCAGGCCCCGCGGACCTGATGAAGGTGCTGCGGGACCACGGCGACGGACCCTGCCCCCGTTACCGGCTGCTGAACGGGGCGATGGCCGCGCCGTGCATGCATGCCGGCGGGATCCTGGCGGCGTCCCAGACGACCGCCTCGTGGGTGTCGGAACTGCGACGCGATTCGAGTGCGCACTGGGTCACCGGCACGGCGGCGCCCTGCACCGCGCTGTTCAAGCCCGTGCGGGTCGAGGAAGCACTCGATCTAGGTCCGCCCGCCGTTGAGCGCGCGGACGGTCGCAGCCTCTGGTGGCGCCACGAGCGATTTCACCGGCGCGTGATGCGAGACCCTGCGCGGCTGCGCCCGCTCTTCGAAGCCGAGCGCGACGCGACCGAGGCGCGCTGGATCGCCGACCCGCCGGACCCGGCCGCGGCATTCGCGGAAGGCGACCGCCTGCTCGCCCGGTGGACGGCACGCATCGGTGCGGAGCCCGCGCCCGACCGGCGCCCGTGGCTGGTCAGGCGGTACTGGCATTCACGGAACGTGCGGGCGGCGCTGACCGGTCCCTGACCGGGGAGCGTGGTGTCGTAATTCTCCGGATTGTCACGCGTGAAGGGAGGGACGAGCCTGCCGTGACTTCACTCGACAGGCGCGAGTCGTGCGCGCAGGGGGCGGTCCATGGAAATCCGCGGCGGGAAGGGGGCGGTTGTCCCGGTCGTCCTCGCAATGTGCCTCATGGCCGGACCCGTGCGGGCCGCCGTCACGGCGGAGCAGGCGGCCGCACTTGGCACCACGCTCACGGCTTTCGGCGCCGAGATGTCCGCGAGTGCCGACGGCGAGGTCCCGGCATACGCGGGCGGGATCCCGGCACTGCATGCCGGCACTGGCACGGGTGACGCGGCGACGCAGGATCCGTTCGCCGACGAACGACCGCTGCGGGTCATCACCCCGGCCAACGCAGACCAGGCGGCCGCGCAGCTGACGGCCGGCACGCAGGAGCTGCTGCGTCGCTACCCGACGTTTCGCGTGGACGTCTATCCCGCGCACCGCTCCGCGGCCTATCCGCCGTGGTTCCTCGACAACACCCGCCGCAACGCGACGGCTGCCGTCACGACCGACGGCGGCCTCGGGATCAAGAACGCGCTGCCCGGCGTGCCCTTCCCGATCCCGGCGGACGGCTACGAGGTCATGTGGAATCACCGGCTGCGATACATGGGACGCGCACTCGAACTCAGGTTCGAGGCGTGGATCGAGGACGGCGCCGGGCAGTCCGTCATGACGGGCGCGGCGCTCGGGCGTTGGGAATTCCCGGTGTACGACGCCGCGCACCGCGACAGGACCGTGAAACAGGACGAGGTGCTGTTCCTGTGGAAGAGTGACTACACCGGCCCGCAGCGGCGCGCGGGTGAAGCGATGCTGATGGTGGAGGTCGTCAATCCGCTGCAGCAGCCGCGGCACGTCTGGTCCTACGTCCCGGGGCAGCGTCGGACACGCCTGGTCAACATGCCGGACGACGCGCCGTCGAGCAGCAGCAGCGGCGCCTACATCGTGGACGACGCGTTCGTGTTCAACGGCACGCTGGACCGCTACGACGTGAAGCTGCTCGGCAAGCGCGAGATGCTGGTGCCGTACAACACCTACCGCTTCTCCTTCCAGGCGAATCCAGCGCGCATCCTGCAACCTCACCACATCGATCCCGATCTCGTGCGCTGGGAACTGCACCGCACCTGGGTCGTGGAAGCGACCTTGAAGGCGGGCCAGCACCATCCGTACGGGCGCCGGGTCTTCTACGTGGACGAGGACACCTGGACTGCGCTCGCGTCCGACGAATACGGCGCCGACGGCAGGCTGCTGCGCGCCGTGTTCACGTTTCCCACGTTCGACGTCGAGACCGGCGTGCCCTTCGCCTGCACGTTCGTGCCCTACAGCTTCGACACCGGCGGCTACTACCTCGGTTACCACCCGGAGTCGGACACGGCGCTGCGCTACGTCGAGCCGCTGCCGGACTCGGGCTGGTCGCCCGACGCGCTCGCCGGGGCCGGAGTCCGCTGAAGCACGTCAGCCGGAGATGAACTTCTCGAGGTGCTCGATCGTCTGCGCCTGCTCCTCGATCACCGCGCGCACGAGGTCGCCGATCGAGATCATGCCGATCATGGCGCCGTTCTCGAGGACCGGCAGGTGGCGGATGCGCCGCTCCGTCATGATCTCCATGCAGCGTCGTACGCTCTCCGTCGGCGGTACGGTGACGACCGGCGAGGACATGATCTCCCACACAGGAGTCTCGGCGGACGAGCGACCAAGCAGGATGACCTTGCGCGCGTAATCGCGCTCCGACACGAGGCCGACCAGTTCGCGGCCGCGCGTGACCGGCAACGCGCCGACGCGGCGGTCCGCCATGATCTGGATGGCTTCGAGCACGGGCTCGTCCGCGTCCACGGACCAGACGTCTCGACCCTTGCGGGATAGCAGTTGGCTGACGCGCAGCATGATCGTGTCCCCCGGGGTGGCGCGCAGGCGGCTCGCTCCGATTCTAAACCCGCCGTGGGCAGGACCGCTGCAACCGGTTGCACCGACGGCGAGGGGACGCCACGATCGGTGCGATGTTCCACGTCATTCTTCACGAGCCCGAGATTCCGCCCAACACCGGCAACGTGATCCGGCTGTGCGCCAACACGGGTGCCACGCTGCACCTGGTCCGGCCGCTGGGATTCCGGCTCGATGCGAAGGCGGTACGACGCGCCGGCCTCGACTATCGCGAGCTGGCCGAGGTGCGGATCCACTCGAGCCTCGCAGCGTGCCTCGAGTCGCTGGCTCACCCGCGGTGGTTCGCCTACACGA
>DAOMFD010000017.1:7650-18798 GCA_035429605.1 Steroidobacteraceae bacterium
AGCCTCGCAGCGTGCCTCGAGTCGCTGGCTCACCCGCGGTGGTTCGCCTACACGACGCGGGCGGCATCGACCTACGAGCAGGCGCACTACCGCCCGGGCGACGCGCTGGTGTTCGGTGCGGAGACGCGTGGACTGCCGGCGGACGCGCTTGCGGCCTGCCCGGAGGAGTGTCGCCTGAGGATCCCGATGACGGCGGGGGCGCGCAGCATGAACCTGTCGAATGCGGTGGCCGTCGTGGTGTACGAGGCGTGGCGGCAGCAGGCATTCCGGGGTTCCTGACCCGGCAGCACCAGCTTGCGCGTCCGGTCAGGATTCCGCCTTGATGGTCCGTTGCATCAGCGCCTGCACCGCGTCGCGCGGCGGCCTGCCCTCGTAGAGCACGAGGTAGACCTGTTCGCAGATCGGCATGACCACGCCGAGGCGCCGTGCAACCGCGTGAACCGCGCGTGCCGCCAGCACGCCTTCGACCACCTGGCCGATCTCGGCCTGGGCCTGGTCGAGCGTGCGGCCGGCCGCGAGCAGCAGCCCGCAGCGCCGGTTGCGCGACTGGTCGTCGGTGCAGGTGAGCACGAGGTCTCCGAGGCCCGCGAGCCCCATGAAAGTCTCGCGCTTCGCGCCGAGCGCCAGCCCAAGTCGCATCATCTCCGCCAGGCCGCGCGTGATGAGCGCGACGCGCGTGTTCGCGCCGTAACCGAGGCCGTCGGAGGCACCCGCGGCGATCGCCAGTACATTCTTGACCGCGCCGCCGACTTCGACGCCCGTCATGTCGCCCGATGCATAGGCGCGGAACGACTCGGACGAGATGCCGCGCGCCAGCGCCATCGCGTATTCGCCGTCGCGCGACGCCACGGTCATCGCACTCGGCAGGCCGGCGCCCACCTCCCTGGCGAACGTCGGCCCGGAGAGCACCGCCGTCGGCACGGACGTGCCGAGCACCTGGTCGGCCACCTCGTGGGGCAGCTTGCCGGTCGAGAGCTCGAAGCCTTTCGTGGCCCAGGCGATGCGTTGACCCGGCCGCAGCAGCGGGCGTGCCCGTTCGAGAACTTCGCGGAACGCGTGGCTCGGCACCACGACCAGCAACTGCTCGGCCTCGCCCACCGCGTGCGCGAAGTCGTGGTCGATTTCCACGCGGTCCGGCAGCTTCACGCCCGGAAGGTA
This sequence comes from Steroidobacteraceae bacterium, assembly GCA_035429605.1. Lineage (GTDB taxonomy): Bacteria > Pseudomonadota > Gammaproteobacteria > Steroidobacterales > Steroidobacteraceae > RPQJ01. Next base: position 8,809 of record DAOMFD010000017.1, read on the forward strand.
GCGATTGTTGACCCGGTCGCGGGTCATCGCCACGAGTTCGTCCGTCTCGATGCCCCAGAGGATCGTGCGGTGTCCGGTCCGCGCGAGGTGCACGGCGAGTGCCGTGCCCCACGAGCCCGAACCGAGCACGGCCACGACCGGCTTCGTTCCCGTCTCCACGACTGGTCGCGGGGTCGCCACGTGGGCGACTACCTCAGTTGACCGCCGGGCTGGCCGCCTGCTGCTGGGCCGCCCGGGCATGCAGGCCCTCGAACGTCACCAGCGGCAGCAGGAACGGCGGGAAACCACCCCGGCTGACGAGGTCGGCGACCGCGGCCCGGGCGAAGGAGAGCAGGTAATTCGGCGCCGCGAGGGCCAGCACCTGACCGACATCGGCGGCCGAGAGGTTGCGGATCGTGAACGCACCGGCCTGCTGCAACTCGAGGAGCCACACGGTCTTGTCGCCGACCTTGGCCTCGAGGTTCACCTGCAGCACGACTTCGTGCAGGTCCTGCGCGAGGGCCGCCGCGCGGGTCGCGAGGTTGAGGTTGACCGTCGGTGCGCCTTCGGCGCCCGACATGAACGGCCCCGCGGGAGCCTCGAAGGAGCAGTCCTTGATGTACACGGCCTGCGGGTTCACGAGCGGCGCGTGCGGATCCGGGGCAGGCTGGGGCTGGGCGTTCGGCTCGGTCATGGTGTGGTCCTGTAGTAGAAACCGGTTGGATCGGTGGTTGCCGCTCGTCAGGCGCGGCCGAGCAGCGTGTCGAGCTGGCCGGCCTTGTCGAGGGCGTAGAGTTCGTCGAACCCGCCGACGTGGCGGTCGCCGATGAAGACCTGGGGAACGGTTCGGCGTCCGCCACTGCGCGCGAGCATGGCCTGGCGCTCGGCCGGGTCCTCGTCCACGCGGATCTCGCGATAGACGAGGCCCTTGCGCTCGAGCAGCGCCTTCGCCCGGTCGCAATAGCCGCACCAGGCCGTCGAATACACCACGATGTCGGGCGTCCCGGTCACGGCGGTCACTTGCCCTTCGCGTCCGCCTTCACGAGCGGAAGATTCTCGGAGCGCCACGCGGCGAGCCCGCCGCGCAGGTTCACGATCCTGGCAAAGCCCTGTGCCGCGAGCACGCGGGTGGCGGCCGACGAGCGCATGCCGCTCTCGCAGCAGACGATGACCACCTTCTCGCGGTACTTCTTCAGCGTCTCCGCGCTGGAGGCGAGCTCCTCCTGCGGCACGTGCCTTGCGTCGATCACGTGGCCCGAGTCGAACTCGGCCTTCGACCGCACGTCGAGCATCAGTGCGCCCTGGTTCAGCAGGCGCACGGCGTCGAGCGGACCCACGGCCTGGCCTGCCCCGCGTGCCCGGCTGAGCTCGTACACCAGCACCGCAATGGCGAGTGCCGCCGTTCCCCCGACGAGGATCGGGTGCCGGGTCAGGTATTCGAGGAGTCGGTCCATGGGCCGGGGGTCTGAAAAAGGGTCGCGGATTATAGCAGCCCCGCTAGACTTGCCGGCTTGACCCCGCCCCGAAGCGCGAACGTGGAATGATCGGCCAGCCGCTGCACCCTGCACGCCCCGCCCGGATGGTCCGCGCGCGCCGGTGGGCACTGTCGGGGCTCGTGCTGGCGGCCGGGCTCCTGCTCGGCACACCGGCCGTGCCCGCCCCCAGCAAGCAGCCGACGCCGGCGCAGAAGGAAGCGGAGCTGCGCCGGGTCAATTCCCGCATCGAGAAAGTCCAGAAGGCCGTCAACGAGGACATCGAGAAGCGCGACAAGTTGAGCGCGCAGCTGCGCGACGCCGAACTCGGCGTGCAGAAGGCCCGCAAGACGCTCGACCAGATCCATGCGGAGCGCCTGGCGACCGAGGCCAGGTTGCAGGACCTCGAGCAGGAAGAGCGGGGGCTCGAACAGGACCTGGCGGCCGAGCGCGGGGCGTTGGCCGGCGAACTGCGCGCCGCGTACGTCAACGGCCGCGAGGAAGAGCTCAAGCTGCTGCTGAACCAGGAAGACCCCGCCACGTTCGGCCGCATGCTCAGCTACTACGGCTATTTCGGGCGCGCGCGCGCCGAGCGTATCGCCGGGATCCGCGACAAGCTCGAGCACCTGGCGCTGGTGCGCGAGAAGATCGCTGCGGAACATGAGCGCCTCGCGGCACTCGAAGCCGACCAGCAGCAGCAGGTGGCTGCACTTCGCTCCGCGCAGGAGAGCAGGACCCGGGCGGTTGCGGCCATCGAAGGCCAGATTCGCAACCAGCGCAGCGAGCTCGGTCGCCTGCAGTCGCAGGCACAGGCACTCGAGCGATTGATCGACCAGTTGCGCAAGGCCCTCGAGGAGACACCGGTCGCCAAGCAGGCGCCCTTCGAGCCGTTGCGTGGCAAGCTGCCGTGGCCGGTCCAGCAGGGCCGGGTGCTCGCGCGGTTCGGGCAGCCGCGGGCCGGCGGGTCGATGCGCTGGCAGGGCATGCTCATCGGTACCGATCGCGGCGCCCGGGTGCGCGCGCCCTATGCCGGCCGCGTCGTGTATGCCGACTGGCTGCCTGGCATGGGACTCATGGTCGTCCTCGATCACGGCGGCGGATACATGAGCCTCTACGGTCACAACGAGGAACTGTTCCGCAAGGTCGGCGACGCCGTGTCTGCGGGCGACGTGATCGGGTCGGTCGGGGACACGGGCGGACACAACGAGCCGGCGCTGTACTTCGAGGTCCGCCGCGGTCGGCAGCCGGTCGATCCCGAGACCTGGCTGCAGAAGCGCTGAGGCCCGGCGCCGGCGGGGCGACCTGGGCGCGAATGTGACCCGGGCCGCGACCAGCGGAGGTCGCTGGCCACCGGAACGTGCCTGCCGCGGCGGTCGAGGCTAAACTGCGTGCCCGTTCTACGATCGCGCGTCCGGCTTGAATACACGCATCCACACCTTGCTTGCCACACTTGCCGGCGCCGTCGCAGGGGCTGGTCTCATGTACGCGCGGGGTACGTTCGTCGACCGGCCCGTCGCCGAGGCGCCGAAGCCGGCCGCCGTGCGGCCGGCGCACGCCCTGCTCGACGAGGTGGCGGAGCACGTGCGCCGTGAGTACGTGGATGCGGTGCCGAGCGGGCGCCTGGAGAAGGCCGCGGTGGAGGGACTGGTTGCCAGCCTGGACCCGCATTCCGAGTTCCTCGACGCTGCGGCCTACGACGAAATGCGGGTGAGCACCGCGGGCACGTACTCGGGCGTCGGCATCGAGGTGGCCGAGGCGGACGACGGGCGCGTCCTGGTCGTCGCGCCGATCGAGGGCTCGCCCGCCGAGCGCGCAGGCGTCCTGAGCGGAGACGAGCTGCTGGAAGTGGACGGCCGCAAGGTCGTGCCGGGCAGCCTCGACGAGACCATCGAGCACATGCGCGGTCTCGCAGGGTCACACGTCGTGGTCGTGGTCGCCCGCAAGGGCGAGAGCGGGCCGCTGCGGTTCGATCTCGAGCGCAGCGAGGTCCACGTGCGTACCGTCCGCGCCCAACGCCTGCCCGGCGGCTACGGATACGTGCGCGTGAACCACTTCAGCGACTCGACGCCCGGCGATTTCGACGGCGCCATCGAGGAGATGCAGCGGGCCGCGGGCGGATCGCCGCTGCGCGGTCTCGTGCTCGACCTGCGCGACAACCCCGGTGGCGTGCTCGAGTCGGCCGTGAGCGTGGCCGACAGCTTCCTCGACTCCGGGGTGATCGTGCGTGCGGACGGCCGAACCCCCGACGCCCGCTTCGAGATGGACGCGACTCCGGGCGACGTGCTCGAAGGTGCCCCGGTCGTCGTGCTGGTCGACGGCGGCTCTGCTTCCGGGGCGGAGATCGTCGCGGGTGCGCTCCGCGACCACGGTCGCGCCACGCTCATGGGCGAGCGCACCTACGGCAAGGGCTCGGTGCAGACGGTCGTGCCACTGCGCGACGGCGAAGCGCTCAAGCTCACGACCTCTCGGTACTTCACGCCCTCGGGTCGCTCGATCCAGCAGCGCGGCCTCGAGCCCGACGTCAAGGTTGCGAGCGAGCTGTCGGACAAGCCGCGCGACTTCGGGCGCGATGCCGGCAGCGACCCGGAAGTGAGGCTGGCGCTGCAGTACCTTCGCGACCGCAGCCTGGATACGCACGTCGCACTCGCGACCGGCCGCTGACGAGCGTCCCAGGAGCACACGACCGTGCCGCGCGTGCTCGTCCCGCTGGCCGAAGGCTTCGAGGAGATCGAGGCGGTCACGGTGATCGACCTGTTGCGGCGCGCCGGCATCGAAGTCCACACCGCGTCACTGGCGCAGCCGCGCGTCACCGGCTCCCACGGCATCACGCTCGAAGCCGACGGCGAACTGGCTGCGGTCGACGCCGCGGATTACGACATGGTCGTGCTGCCGGGCGGAATGCCGGGCGCGGAGCACCTGAGGCAGGACGAGCGCGTGATCGCGCTGCTCAAGCAGCTAGCAACGAGCGGGCGCTACACGGCCGCGATCTGCGCGGCGCCGTCCGTGCTGGCGCACGCGGGCCTGCTCGACGGGCGCAGCGCCACGAGTTTTCCTGGCTTCCTGCGGCCGGACTCGGCAGCCGGCATCCGACTTACGGATTCGCCGGTGGTCGTGGACGGGAAGGTCGTCACTTCGCGTGGTCCGGGCACCGCGATCGAGTTCAGCCTAGCGTTGATCGAACTGCTCGCCGGCCGTGATGCGGCGCAGGCGGTCGGGGGCAGGCTGCAAAGTGCGACAGCGGCTCGAGGCCGCTGAAGCGACGCTGGCCTCAGATCAACGCACGGCCCGCGCCCAGCAGCGCACCGATTACCATCACCAGGATCGGCAGCACGCTCATGCCGAATCCGAACTCGCGCCTGGCCGGATCGGCGATGTAGCTGCGCACGTACACGATCCTGCCGATCACGTAGACGAGGCCGAGACCGGCCGCCCATTGCGGACTCACGTACTGGCCGAACAGCCACGTCGCCGGGACGAACACGACCAGCAGTTCCATCGTGTTGTAGTGGACACGGAACCAGCGCTCGAACATTTCATTGCCCGCGGTGGCCGGCGCCTTGACCCCGTACTTGCCGCGCGCCCGCCCCACGAGCATGCCCAGCACGACGAATTCGATGAGCGCGAGCGCGATGACGACGGCGACGAGTTCCATGCCTGCCTCCCCGGGGGCCATTGATTGGTGTGGGGTGAGGATTCCATTACCATGCCCGCGAGGTCAACGTCCGCCGGGCGACCATCTCAAGGTGAGACTGCCATGATCGGATTCCTGCTGCGCGCTGCGATCACGGCGCTGGGGCTGTGGGTCGCCAGCGAAGTCCTCGACGGCCTCGTCTTCGATTCGCCGTCGAAACTGATCGTCGCCGCGATCCTGCTCGGGGTCGTCAACGCGTTCGTGCGTCCGCTGGCATTCATTCTGACGCTGCCGCTCACGGTGCTGACGCTCGGGCTGTTCCTGCTGGTGCTGAACGCCGCGATGGTCGGGCTGGTCGCCTGGATCGTCCCCGGCTTCGAGATCTCGGGATTCTGGACCGCCGTCGGCGCCGCGCTGATCGTGAGCCTCGTGTCCTGGGCCGCGTCGAGCGCGATCGGCTCGAATGGCAAGGTCGAGGTCTTCACCGTCCGAAAATAGGGGACATTCTCCTATTTTCCGCAGCGGAAAATAGGAGAATGTCCCCTGTTTCCTATTTCGGTAGGGTCACCAGTGCGACGCCGAGCAGCACGACGAGCATCCCCGCGACCTGCGTCGGCTCGAGCGCCTCACCGAGCACGACCCAGCCGAGCACCGCCGCGATCGCCGGATTGACGTACGCGAAGGTTCCGACGCGGTCGGCGGGCGAATGCTTGAGCAGCCACATGTACGCGGTGTAGGCGACCGCCGATCCAAACACCGCGAGATAGGTCAGCGCCGCAAGGCCTCCGGCATCCCAGTGCCACTCGGGTAGCTCGCCGGTGACCGCACCCGCCGCCAGCAGCCAGACCCCACCGAGGCCCATCATGACGGCATTGAATGCGACGGGCCCGATCGGCAGCGCCGCATTGCGATAGAGAACAGTGCCCACCGCCCAGGCCAGGCTCCCGCAGAGAACCAGCGACTGCCAGCCGAAGTGCCCTGACCCCGTCGAACTGCGTGGCCACACGAGCAACGCGACACCGACGAGTCCCAGCAGCAGACCGATGTTGCCGCGCACCGTCAGCTTGTGGCCCCTCGGTCCAAGCGCCCCGAGCCACGCGATCCAGAGCGCGGATCCCGCCGACAGCAACGCTCCCTCGTTGGAGGGGAGGCGCGTCAGCGCGGTGGTGCTGAGGCCATTGCCCGCCGTGACGAGCAGCAGCGAGAACAGCACCATGTAGCGCCACTCGCGCGCGGTCCCCGGGAATCGCTCGCCGAGCCCGACCGCCGCGACGGCGACCAGCAGCCCGGCGACGAGGAAACGCGCGCCGGCGAACAGCATCGGCGGCAGCGAGCGAACGCCCAGGCGCGTCACGAGGAATGTCGAGCCCCAGATGAGGTAGATCGCCGCGTAGCCCGCGACGATCTTGAGCCGCAGTCGCGGATCGTTGTCCGCGGCGCCGGTCACACGCGGCGCGACCCCGTCCGATACAGCCACAGGGCCAGCGCGCCGACGATGCCCAATCCGAGCAGGCGGCCGAACTGCAGCGAGTCGGGCAGCGAGAGCACCTCGGCGCTGCTGGTGACCACGATCGGGACGGCGATCAGGATACCCATCAGTGACTCGCCGGTGATCAGCCCTGCCGCGAACAGGATGCCATTCTGCTTGGCACGTTCCGCCGCGGGGCCTTCGTCGCGGATCCCGAGCCGCCGCTCGACGAAGTGTGCGATCAGGCCGCCGACGAAGATCGGCACCGACAGCTCGAGCGGCAGGTAGATGCCGACCGCGACGGCCAGCACCGGCGCGTGGAACGGCGCCTTGCGCGCCTTGAGCACCTCGTCGACGACGATGATCGCGGCGCCGATCAGTGCGCCGATCCCGATCATGCCCCACGGCAGGCTGCCGCCGAAGATGCCCTTGGCGACGGAGGCCATCAGCGTGGCCTGCGGCGCGGCGAGCGCCTTGGGATGCAGGGCCGTGCGCTCGCCGATGCCGTAGGCATGCAGCAGCAGGTTGAGCACGGGCGCCATGACGAGCGCGCAGCTCGCGGCCCCGATCGCCAGCATCACCTGTTGTCGCCACGGCGTGGCGCCGACGATGTTGCCGCACTTCAAGTCCTGAAGGTTGTCGCCGCCGATGCACGCGGCGCAGCACACGACCGAACCGATCATGATCGCCGCGACCGGGCCGAGCGCCGCACCCTTGCCCATCAGCATCAGCAGCAGCAGCGACGCGAACAGGATCGTGCAGATGGTGATGCCGGACACCGGGTTGTTCGACGAGCCGACGAGACCGGCCATGTAGGCCGACACGGAGGTGAACACGAAGCCGGCGACGATCATGATGACCGTCATGAGCAGGCTGATGCCGATGTTCTGCACGATCATCTGGTAGAGGATCGCGAGCGGCACGGTGAACAGCACCAGCCCGATCAGGATCGACTGCATCGGCAGGTCCTGCTCGGTGTGCGACACGACTTTCGCCGCGCCCGCGCGGGTCGCCGCCAGCCCGCTGCGGATGCCCGATGCCAGCGAGCTGCGGATCGAGATCAGGGCCCAGATCCCGCCGACCAGCATCGCACCGACGCCGAGGTAGCGGACCTGCGCGGACCAGATGCCGTAGGCGGCGTCCTCGGCCGAGGCTCCCGCGAGCCGCTGCGCGAGCTCGGCGTTGTCGGGCAGGAAGTACGCGGCGTAGATCGGGATGGCGACGTTCCAGGAAATCATCCCGCCGATCAGCGCCAGCGCGCCGATGTTCAGCCCGACGATGTAGCCGACGCCGAGCAGCGCCGGCGAGAGGTTGGTCCCGAAATACGCGAGCCAGCGGCCGAAGAACCCGCTCGCCGCGGCGGTGTCCGGGATCAGGCGCAGGCCGCTGCCGGCCGCGAGCTTGGCGAAGCCGCCCCCCAGGGCGGAGAGGCCGAGGATCTTCACGCCCTGTGACGGGTTGTCGCCGGCCTTGAGCACCTCGGCCGCCGCCACGCCCTCCGGGAACTTGAGCCCCTGCTCGACGATCAGCGAGCGGCGCAGCGGCACCGAGAAGAACACGCCGAGGATGCCGCCCAGGCCCGCGATCGCCAGGACCCACGCATAGCGGAAGTCGGTCCAGTGACCGAGGATGACCAGCGCCGGCACCGTGAAGATCACTCCGGAGGCGATCGACGAACCGGCCGAAGCGCCGGTCTGCACGATGTTGTTCTCGAGGATCGAGCCGCCGCCGAGGAGGCGCAGGACCGCCATCGAGACCACCGCGGCCGGGATCGCCGAGGCGATGGTGAGCCCGGCAAACAGCCCGAGGTAGGTGTTCGCCGCCGCGAGCAGCATCGCGAGGATGATCGCGAGCGCGATCGCACGAAAGGTGAGCTGCGGCGCAACGGCGCTGTGATTCATGTTCTCCCCCGGGTTGCTGCGTCAGCGGCTCACCAGCCGCACTTCTGTCCCTTGTTCTGCTCGGCGAGCCACGCGCGCAGCGGCGCGAAGTACTCGAGGATCGCCGAAGCATCCATCTGCCGCGTGCCGGTGAGCTCGTAGAGCGTGTCCTGCCACGGCTGGCTCGCGCCCTTGGAGAGCATCGCCGCGAACTTCGCCCCGGCCTCCTTGCTCCCGTAGATCGAGCACTCCGCGAGCGGGCCCTTGTAGCCGGCCGCATCGCACAGGGCCTTCTGGAACTGGAACTGCAGGATGAACGACAGGAAGTAGCGCGTGTACGGCGTGTTGCCCGGGACGTGGTACTTGGCGCCCGGGTCGAAGTCCGCCTCGCTGCGCGGCACCGGCGGCGCGACGCCCTGGTACTTCTCGCGCAGCGCCCACCACGCGGCGTTGTAGTTCGCCGGCGTCACTTCGCCGGAGAACACCTTCCAGCGCCACTCGTCGATCAGCTTGCCGAACGGCAGGAACGCGATCTTGTCGAGCGCCATCTGCATCTGCGAATTGATCTCGGCCTCCCTGCTCGGCTTCGAAGGCGGCAGGAGTCCGATCTTCGTGAGATAGGCGGGCGTCATCGAGAGATTGATCGTGTCGCCGATGGCCTCGTGGAATCCGTCGTGCGCCGCGTTCTGGAACATGAACGGCTGGTCCTTGTACCAGAGGTCGTAATAGACGTGGCCCATCTCGTGGTAGATCGTGCGCAGGCTGTCGAGGTCGGGCTTGATGCACATCTTGATGCGCACGTCCTCGTAACCGTCGATCTGCCACGCGCTCGCGTAGCAGACCACCTCGCGGTCGCGCGGCTTCACGAGCATGGAGCGATCCCAGAACGTCTGCGGGAGCGCGGGAAAGCCGATCGACTCGTAGAAGTCCTCGGCGGACCGGGTGATGCGGATGGCGTCGTATCCCTGCGCCTTGAGGGCGGCGTCGACGTCGAGATTGCTCGCGCCCGGGTACGGCTCGAGCAGGTCGTAGATCGTGCCCCACTGCTGCGCCCACATGTTGCCGAGCAGGTGGGCCGGGATGGGCTTGCCGGCCGGGACCTTGTCCTCGCCGTACTTCTTCGCGAGTCGCGCACGCGCATAGCAGTGCAGCTGCCGGTAGAAAGGTTGCACCTGCGCCCAGAGCCGGGCCGTTTCCTTCGTGAAGTCGTCGGCGGGCATGTCGTAGCCGGACCGCCACATGGCGCCGAGGTCCTTGTAGCCGAGCTCGCGCGCGCCCTCGTTTGCGAGCGCGACGAACTTCACGTAGTCGGCGCGCAGCGGGCGGGCCGCGTCGTGCCATCCCTGCCAGGCGTCGAGCAGCTCGTCGTAGTTGCGGCTCGCGGCGACCACCTCCATGAGCGCCGTCGAGTCGCGACACGAATCCGGCCCCTTCGGGCAGTACTTCGCCGTGCTGTACTTCGACTCCATGGCGGCCAGCACGGCCGCGAGCTCGGCACGCTTCTGCGGGTCGTCCGGCGCAGGCGCGGGCAGGCCGAGCTTCAGCAGCTCGATCGTGCGC
>DAOMFD010000017.1:18898-20379 GCA_035429605.1 Steroidobacteraceae bacterium
GCTACGGAGCATGGTGACCTCGCATGCAAGTGTGGAATCGCGACCTCGCCGACGCGGCGGCCGGCAGGGTCAGGCCTGCTTCACGTCCTCGGCGCCGTGCATCCATCGCACCAGCGTGCCGGAGACCATCCAGAGCACGACGGCGAACACGAACAGCGTGACGGCGAGACCGCCGAAGATCGTGAGCTCGCCGAGGCTCTCGGCGTACGAACCGATGATGCCGCTCAACAGGTTCGCCACGAAATTGATGAGGAACCACACGCCCATCATCAGCGACGCGAGGCGCAGCGGCGCGAGCTTGGTGACCATGGACAGCCCGACCGGCGAGATGCACAGCTCGCCCATGGTGTGGAAGAGGTACGCGAGCACCAGCCACCACATGCTGGCCTTGATGCCGGTGTTCGACTCGAGGGCCGCGGCGACCATGAACAGGAAGCCGACGCCGGTGAGGATGAGGCCGAAGATCATCTTGCGCGGGGTCGGCGGGTTGCGCCCGTGGGTGGCGAGCCACGCCCACATCGCCGAGAAGACCGGCCCGAGCAGCACGATGAACAGCGGGTTCACCGACTGGAACCAGCCGGCCGGCACCTCGAACGTGCCCACCATGCGGTCCGTCTTGTCCGAGGCGTAGAGGTTCATCAGGCCGCCGGCCTGCTCGAATGCAGCCCAGAACAGAACGATGAAGACGAACAGCATGAAGATCACGCGCAGCCGATCGCGCTCGTCGGCGGTGAGCGGATCCTTGCGGCCGCCCGCGCGCGCGCGGGCGACCTGCGCGGAGGGCGTCTTGCCGATGTCGCCGAGGTAGCGGTTCGCCAGCGCGAGCTGGATGATCACCGAGAGGATCATGCCGATGCCCGCGGCCATGTAGCCATACCTCCAGCCGTACTCGGGGTTCTCGCCGAGCGTCGAGCAGACGAACGGCGCGATGAGCGCTCCCGAGTTGATGCCCATGTAGAAGATGGTGAAGGCGCTGTCGCGTCGCGCGTCGCCCTCTGCGTACAGGTCGCCCACCATGGTCGAGATGTTGGGCTTGAAGAACCCGTTGCCGATCACGAGCAGCACCAGCCCGGCGAAGAACAGCTGCAGGTTGCCGGGGATGGCGTAGGCGAGCGTGAACTGCCCCGCTGCCATGACCAGGCCGCCGATGATGATGCACTTGCGCTGGCCGAGGTAATTGTCGGCCAGCCAGCCGCCGACCAGCGGGGTGAAGTACACGAATCCGGTGAACAGGCCGTACAGCTTGAGCGCCTCCGACTGGCTCCACCCGAAGCCCGGGTTGGCCGTCTGCACGCCCGCCACGAGCGACAGCACGAGCAGCGCCCGCATGCCGTAGTAGCTCACGCGCTCCCACATCTCGGTCGCGAAGAGCAGGAAGAGTCCCTTGGGGTGGCCGAGCCACGTCTCCCGCGCCACGGCGGGCAGGGCGGAACTGGTCATGGTTTTTGTTTCTGCTTCAATTGTTTGCGCGGGATACGCGC
>DAOMFD010000018.1:0-17867 GCA_035429605.1 Steroidobacteraceae bacterium
AGCACCGCGGGATCCATGTCGTGGCTCTGGTTGAACGACACCTGGTGGATGTCGCTGCCGTCGGCATTCATCACGTGCAGCACGAAGGCGGGCTCGCGGCGGTCCTCGTCCTGCGCGTCGAACTGGGGCTTGCCCTCGTCGAGCAGGATCGCCTTCGACTGGCGCTGACGGGTGGAGCTGAAGACGATGCGACCGTCGGGCAGGTAGGCCGGCGCGACGTCGTTGCCTTCGTGCGCGACGAGGTCGGACGCGATGACGCGATGCAGGTCCTGGCTCGCGACCGTGTATTCCCAGATCTCCCAGGTCGGCTGCTCGTCGGGCGTTGCGCCGTCGATGAGCGGGCGGTGCAGCGCGAACACGAGTTTCGTCCCGTCGTACGACGGTTCGACGTCGCGCACGTCGCCCCGGCCCTGGGTGATCGCGGCCGTCACGTTCCGCTCGCTCGCGGAAGGCGACGCCCGGTCGCGCACCCAGAGGTCGCCACCGGGCGCGAAGTCGAGCAGCTCGCGCGCGTCAGTCTGCATGACCGGGCCCGTGGGCACCGGCCGTTTCACGTAGGCGATGGGAAAGTCGAGCACGATCGGGTCGGGGCCCTGGCTCCCGCCCGTCCCGACGCCGCCGCCTCCGCAGCCGCCCGTGACGAGCATGAGCAGGACCACTGCGGGTCTCGCCCAGCGATTCCAGCTCGCGCAATCAACGACCACGGCAGGCATCCGACGACCCCCTGAAAGCTGAAGGCGCGGCCCGTGCGCCGCGTCGGACGCTTTTTTCTCACAAGCGGGCGTTTCCTCCACGCGGTTCGCGCCGTATCCGTGAACCGCATCTCAAACGCATGCACGCCGTTTGGAGATCGGGGCGGCAACGCTCAAATTTCGCTCCCACGACCGGACGTTCCGGTCCGGGGGGAGAATCGGCATGCGCATCGGAATGCCTGCAAGTCCTTGCGCGACACGCCTTCGCGCGGCCGCGACAGCGCTATGCGTCGTGCTCGCGACGCTCGCGAGCCCGGCGCTGCACGCGGATGCGCGCACGCAGGCCAAGCGCCTGCACGACCGGCTGGCGGGAGTGCCCCCGACCGAGACCGTGCTCTCCAGCATGGCTGCCGACATTGCCGCGGGCCGGCCCACCGATGCCGCCTACATCGCGATGGACAACCGGGCCTTCTACGACGTCACGCTCAAGAACTTCGCGATGCCGTGGACCAACCGCGACCAGTCCGTGTTCGCGCCGCTCAACGACTACGTCGCCACCGTGATCGGCATGGTGCGCGACGACGTGCCGTTCGACGGCGTGCTGTACGACGACATCCTCTACGTCGGCAGCGGCGTGGCGGGCGTGCCCGCGTACTCGCCGGCCTCGAACGACCACTACGCCGCCCTCGAGTCGCAGGGCGCGAACCTCAAGGACTCGCTCGTGCGGACCACGCAGTCCGCCGCGTCGGGCCTGCCGCCGGAGGGAACCGCGGGAGTGCTGACCACGCGCGCCGCCGCGCAGGCGTTCTTCATCGCCGGCACCAACCGCGCGATGTTCCGCTTCACGCTGATCAATCACCTGTGCACGGACCTCGAGCAGGTGATGGACACGTCCCGGCCGCCCGACCGCATACGCCAGGACGTGAGCCGGAGCCCGGGTGGCGACAGCAGGCTGTTCCTCAACAACTGCATCGGCTGCCACAGCGGCATGGACCCGATGGTGCAGGCGTTCGCCTACCACGACTGGGACGAGACGGCCGGCCGCATCGTGTACACGCCGGGCATCGTCCGTCCCAAGTACTTCCACAACAAGGACACGTTCCCGCCCGGCTACTCGACTCCGGACGACCACTGGGACAACTACTGGCGCGCGGGGCGCAATTCGCTGATGGGGTGGGACGCCTCGCTGCCCGGCAGCGGCCAGGGCGCGAAGTCGCTCGGGCTGGAGCTGTCGCACACCGACGCGTTCGCCGGCTGCCAGGTGAAGAAGGTGTTTCGCACGGTGTGCCTGCGTGACCCGAGCGACGCGCAGGACCGCGCCAAGGTGCAGGCGATGGTCAGTTCGTTCAAGGCCGGCGGATACCGCATGAAGCAGGTGTTCGCCGAGGCCGCGACCTACTGCATGGGTGACTAGGGGGCGCAATGATGAACACGACGATGCGTGCCTGGACATTGCGCGCCGCGGCCCTTGCAGCGGTCCTGCTGCTGGCAGGCTGCGGCGGCGGTGGCGCCAAGACCGTGGAGAACCCGGTCACTTCCGGCGGCACACCTGCCGCCTACAGCGGCCCGCCGCCGGCGACGGCCGACATCCAGGCGTTCAAGATCAACGTCTGGGACAACCTGCGGGCCACCAATCGCTGCGGCAGTTGCCACGTGGCCGGCGGCCAGGCCCCGCAGTTCGTGCGGTCGGACGACATCAATCTCGCCTACGCGGCTGCGAACACCGTGGTGAACCTCGCCTCGCCGCGCGACTCGCGGATGGTCCAGAAGGTCGCCGGCGGGCACAACTGCTGGCTCGCGAGCCCGGCCGCCTGTGCAGACATCCTCACGACCTGGATCAGCAACTGGGCCGGCACGGCTGCCGGCGGCGGCACCAGCGGCATCACGCTGACGGCTCCGCCGCTGCGTGACCCCGGTGCGAGCAAGGCTTTCCCGGCGTCGCCCGCGCTGTTCTCGACGACCGTCTACCCGGTCGTCCGGCAGTACTGCTCGCGCTGCCACGCCCCGGCCGCAGCGAGCCCGCAGGCGCCATATTTCGCATCGGCGGACCTCAATGAGGCCTACGCCGCGGTCAAGGTCAAGATCGACCTCGACCGCCCCGAGCAGTCGCGCCTCGTCGTCCGGCTGCGCAGCGAGTTCCACAACTGCTGGAGCAACTGCGCCGCCGACGCCGACGAGATGGAGGCGGCGATCCGCGCGTTCGCCGACCAGGTCCCGGCGACCCAGGTCGACCCGTCGCTCGTGCTGTCCAAAGCACTCGGCATGTACGACGGCATCGTCGCAAGCGGCGGCAACCGCTACACGGCCAACCTGGTCGGCCTGTGGGAATTCAAGACCGGCAAGGGCACCGTCGCCTACGACACGAGCGGCGTGGACCCGGCGCTCAACCTCACGCTGTCCGGGGACGTGACCTGGGTCGGCGGCTGGGGCATCAACGTCAAGAGCGGCAAGGCGCAGGGCTCGACGACCGCGAGCCGCAAGCTCACGACGCTGATCTCCGCGACGGGCGAGTACAGCATCGAGGCCTGGGTGGCGCCCGGCAACGTCGCGCAGGAGGACGCGCGCATCGTCTCGTACTCGGGCGGCACGACCACGCGCAACTTCATGCTGGGCCAGACGCTGTACAGCTACGACTTCTACAACCGGTCGACCAGCACCGGGCCGAATGGCGATCCCAAGCTCACGACTGCCGCCGCGGACGAAGACCTGCAGGCGACGCTGCAGCACGTGGTCGTGACCTACGACCCGGTGAACGGGCGGCGCGTCTACGTGAACGGCCAGTCCACGGGGGACGTCGACCCGGTGTCCGCCGGCACCATCGCCAACTGGGACGACACGTTCGCCTTCGTCCTCGGCAACGAAGTGTCGGGCGACCGGCAGTTCCAGGGCGTGTTCCGGCTGGTGGCGGTCTATAACCGGGCATTGACGCAGGAGCAGGTACGCACGAACTACGCCGCTGGCGTCGGCGAGAAGTACTACGTGCTGTTCTCGGTGAGCCACCTGGTGAACGTGCCGCAGTCGTACATCATGTTCGAAGTGAGCCAGTACGACAGCTACAGCTACCTGTTCAACAAGCCGACGTTCATCAGCCTGGACCCGGCCGCGCGCCCCGGCACGATACCGATCAAGGGCATGCGCATCGGCGAGAACGGCACGGAGCCCGATGTCGGCCAGGCGTACCGGACGCTGGACACGAGCATCACCGACTCCAACTACGGGCCGCTCGGCCAGCCGCTGTCGAGCATCGGCACCGTGATCCCGCTGCAGAAGGGCCCGGATTCCGACGAGTTCTTCCTGACCTTCGACGTGCTCGGCTCGCACAGCAACGTGCGGCTCGACCCGGTGCCGCTGGCGCCGCCGCCGCTGCCGGACGTCCGGCGCCCGGCGGACATCGGACTGCGGGCCTTCGACCGCATCAACGCCACGATGTCGGTGTTGACCGGCGTGAGCACGCAGGCGCCAGGCGTGAAGTCCACGTTCGACACCGTGCGACAGTCGCTGCCGGCGGTGGCCAGCGTCGACACCTTCGCCTCGGCGCACCCGGTGGCGATCGCGCAGATGTCGATCCAGTACTGCAACTCGCTGGTCGACGACACGACCGCCCGGGCGCAGTACTTCCCGGGATTCAACTTCAACGCAGCGCCGGCGACGGCGTTCGACCCGACGGGTCGCGCGATCGTGCTCGACTCGCTGGTCACCCACATGATGCGCGCCAACCTCGCCACGGAGCCCGACCCGACGGCCGTCCGCGGCGACCTCGACGCGCTCATCACCCGCCTCACCGCGTGCGGCTCGAGCTGCCCGGCGGGGCGCACCCCGACCGTGGTCAAGGCGACGTGCGCTGCGCTGCTCGGCAGTGCCGTCACGCTGATCGAATGAGGACGCTCGAGCCGGCCATGAGGAGCATCGCATGATCATCCGCAGGAAAATCCCGCGCCGGCTGGCGCTCGACGAGCCGATCCGCCACGAGCTCGCGCACAAGCGGCCCCTGACGCGGCGCGACTTCATCGCGCAGGGCTTCACGGCCGGGCTCGGCACGGTCGTGGCGCCCACGATCTTCAGCCTGTTCGCGAACCCGCGCGCGGCGATGGCCGCGCTGTCGCCCGACCTCGAGGCGCTCAAGGCGTCGTGCGGCATCCAGGTGCAGGGCGCGGGCAAGATCCCGTTCATCTGCATCGACCTCGCCGGCGGCGCCAACATGGTCGGTTCGAACGTGCTGATCGGCGGGCCCGGCGGCCAGCTCGATTTCCTGAGCACCGACGGCTATGCCAAACTCGGCCTGCCCGGCGACATGCTGCCCTCGATGACCAATACCGCCACCGGCACCAGCTTCACCGACACGCGGCTCGGCCTCGCGTTCCACTCCGACAGCGCGTTCCTGCGCGGGATCATGGACCGCGTGGCGCCGGCGACCGCCGCGTCGATCAACGGCGCCGTGATCGCGGCGCGCTCGGAGAACGACACCGGCAACAACCCGCACAATCCGATGTACGGGATCTACCGGGCCGGCGCGAATGGATCGCTGGCCACTCTCATCGGCTCGAGTCCGTCGGATTCCGGCGGCAATTCGCTGGCGCCGGCGGGGATGATCGACCTGTCGGTGCGCCCGACCAAGGTCGACCGGGCGAGCGACGTGACGGGACTGGTCGACACGGGCCAGCTCGCGAGCCTGCTCAGCGTCAGCGACACCGTGGCCGTCATGGAAGCGGTGCAGCGCATCAGCGCCCGCAAGATGGCCGTGATGGACCCGAAGCAGCCGTGGGCCGATCCGGTGAAGACGACCGTGACCCGCGACGAAGTGGTGCGGGAGCTCGTTTCCTGCAACTACCTGAAGGCCGCCGACGTCGTCGACCGGTTCGGCGACCCCAGCAGCCTGAACCCGGACCTCGATCCCGACATCGTCGGCGCCGGCGGCATCTTCAGCCCGGCCGAGTACAACGGGGACTCGGAGTTCCGCAAGACCGCCGCGGTCATGAAGATGGTGCTGTCGGGCTACGCCGGGGCCGGCACGATCACCATGGGCGGCTACGACTATCACGGCCAGGGCCGCTCGACCGGCGAGCTGCGCGACTTCCGCGCGGGCCGCTGCATGGGCGCGTGCCTCGAGTATGCGGCGCGTCGCGGCATGCCGCTCATGCTGTACGTGTTCTCGGACGGCTCGATCTCCGCGAGCGGGCAGGTCGACGACACGATCGACGGTCGCGGCAAGTTCATGTGGACCAGCGACAACCAGTCGACGGCCGCGTCGTTCTTCCTCGTGTACAACCCGCAGGGCAGGCCGTCGCTCCTGAGCAGTGGCTCCGGCGGCACCGCGCGCCACCAGCAGATCGGCTATTTCCGCCCGGATGCATCGGTCGAGACCGCCTCGAGCCCGGCGGCCAACAACGTCAACCTGCTGGTCGAGACCGTCGTGCTGAACTACATGGCACTGCACGGCGAGCAGGGGCAGTTCTCGCAGAGGTTCCCGACCAATGGCCTGGGCTCGGCTTCGTTGCAGGACAGCCTGATCGCGTTCCAGCCGATCGTGAGCGGCACCATCGGCTGAGCGCCGCGCCATGGACATGGCCGTCGGCGTCGATCACTGGACATTGCTTGCCTGCCCGCGCTGCGGCGGGCACCTGGCACCAGGCGACGAGCCGGCCTGCAGCGCGTGCGGTGCGCGATACCCGGTCGTGGACGGCCTGCCGTGGCTGTGCGCCGACCCGGCCGCAGCGCTCGGCGGCTGGCGCACACGCGCACGGTCCCTCGTGTCGGCGCTCGAGCAGCAGTCAGCGCGCTACGCTTCGGCGATCTCCCCCGGGGAAACTCGTGCCGCCGCTCGACGACGCCTCGAACTGCTGGCGAATGCCTGCAATGACCACGCGCGGCGCCTGAAGTCCCTGCTGGCGCCACTCGAGCTCGCTGCTGGTGCAGCGGCTCCCGAGACCTACGCCGCACTCGGCGCACCCCTGCCGGCGGGGCAGGGACTCACGAGCTACTATGCCAACCTGCACCGGGACTGGTGCTGGGGAGCGGCGGAAAACGAAGCGGGCTATTCGGCGGTGGATCGCGCCCTCGGTCCCGGAAACCCGGGTCGCACGCTGGTGCTCGGCTGCGGCGGCGGGCGCCTCGCGTACGACCTGCACGTCCGGCGACGACCGGCCGTCACCGTCGCCGCGGACTTGAATCCCCTCATGCTCGCGGTCGCGAGCCGCATGTTCGCAGGCGCGCAAGTCGAACTCCATGAATTCCCGCTGGCACCGCGCGATCTCGCGAGCCACGCGGTCCTGCGCGAGCTGCGTGCCCCGGCGCCTGCACCGCCCGGACTCTGGCCAATCGTGGCGGATGCATCCCACGCGCCATTTGCGCAAGCGGCGTTCGACACCATCGTCACGCCGTGGCTCGTCGACATCCTCGACGAGGACTTCGCCGTCGTCGCAGCCCGCGTCAACCAGTGGCTGCGACCCGGCGGGCGTTGGGTGAACAGCGGCTCGTGGTTCTTCCAGCAGCCGGACCCGGCACGATGCTATTCGATCGACGAGCTGCCGGAACTGCTGCACGCAGCCGGCTTCTCGGACGTGTCGGTGCACGAAGAGGTGGTCCCGTACCTGGCATCGCCGGCCAGCAGCCAGGCGCGCATGGAGCGGCTCGTCACGTGGAGCGCGATCGCGCAGGCGCACGTGCCGGCGCCACCGCCGCACCGCAATTCCCCCGCCTGGCTCGAGAGGGCCGACCTTCCCCTGCCGCTGCTGCCGCAGCTCGAGTCGCACGTGCTGGCGCTGCGGGTGCACGCCTACGTCGCGTCGCTGGTGGACGGCCGGCGCACGCTGGCCGAGATTGCCGCGATACTGGTGAATGATCGGCTGATGCGGGCCGACGAGGCGCTGCCGGCGGTGCGCGCCTTCCTGCAGCGGGTGTATTCGGACGCGCAGCCGGCGGTGCGACCGTGACGGAGTCGGCCGGCGGCGGTTGGCACGAGCGCGAGGCAGCGATCATGGGCACGCGGATCGCCGTGCAGCTCTGGGCCGAGGACCCGGAGCTGGCGCGGCTGGGTATCGACTCCGTGATCGCGGAGATGCACCGCGTCGACCGCCTGATGAGCACGTACAAGCCGGAGAGCCAGCTCTCGCAGGTCAACGCGCACGCCCATGAGCGGCCGATCACCGTGGATCCCGACATCGTCGACGTCGTCGCGAAGTCGTTCGAGTACTCCCGGCTGAGCGACGGGCTCTTCGACGTCACCTACGCGAGCGTCGGTCACCTCTACGACTATCGCGCCGGACGACACCCCAGCGATGGCGAGATTGCCGCCGCACTCCCCGCGGTGGACTATCGGCAGGTCGAGGTGGACCGAGAGCGGTGCACGATCCGTTTCCTGAAGCCCGGGATGCGCATCGACCTCGGCGGGTTCGCCAAGGGATGGGCCGTGGACCGCGGCGCGGCGATCCTGCGCTCGCTCGGCATCCGCAATGCGATGGTGACGGCCGGCGGCGACACCCGGTTCGTGGGCGACCGGCTCGGCAAGCCCTGGATCGTGGGCATCCGCGACCCGCGCCGCGAGGGTGCGGTGGTCACGCGCCTGCCGCTCGTCGACGAGGCGGTGTCCACTTCCGGGGACTACGAGCGCTACTTCGAGCAGGACGGCGTGCGCTACCACCACATCCTGGTGCCGGGCACGGGAAGATCGCCAGCGGCGGTGCGCAGCGTCACGATCATCGGACCTACGGCGACCCACACGGACGGCCTCACCAAGCCCGTCTTCATCCTCGGCGTCGAGCGCGGCATGGAATACCTGCGGCGCGTCGGCGACGTGGACGCGGTGATCATCGACGCCGAGGGCGCCGTCTACTACTCACCGGGCCTGGAGCCGCGCGGCTAGGGCTGGCGGCCCGTCCGCGCATTTTTTGTGACGCACTGCCGGGTGCGCGCGATCCGTTCGCGGCGCGATTTGACACGCGGCCCGGCCCAGACAACGATGCAAGTCGACTGAAAAAGGCAAACCCGTCGAAAGACGGGGACGCAAAGCTTCCGGTCTTCGGGTAGTGCCCATGACAGCGGGGTTGCCAGGATGCGAGGCCACGATCATTACGCGCGCGCCCGAACGGAGGCGCTGATCCACACGCTGGCGATTGCGGCGGCGGTGATCGCCGGCGCATTGGCCTTTCCACTCGCGGCCCGGTCGTCGACGTCGCCCGTGACCGTCGGTGCAGCCGCCCCGGATTTCACGCTCAAGGCCCTCGACGGGCGCAACCTGCGGCTCTCCGAGTACCGCGGCGACGTCGTCGTGCTCACCTTCTGGGCCAGCTGGTGCGGCGCCTGTCGCCCGGCACTCGAGGCGGCCAATTCATTCGCCGCCGCGCAGGGCAAGGACGGCGCCGTCGTGCTGGGCGTCAGCCTCGACGGGGATGCCGCGCGTGCCCGGTCGGTGGCCGAGTCCCTGGCCCTGAAGTATCCGACGCTGGTCGACGCGCGCCAGGCCGTCGGCCGCCTCTACGACATCGATGCGCTGCCCTTCACGCTGGTCGTCGATCGCGACGGCATCGTGCGGGGCGAATGGTCCGACGGGGTCGCGCCGCAGGCAGACCTTGCACGAACGGTTGCGGGAGTGGGGCAATGAATCGTCGATACAACGCCGCGGCGCGCCGCCGCATGATCGAGTGGGCCGGCATGCTGCTGGTCGCCGGTGGCGTGCTGTGCGCCGGGCGGGCGGGCGCGGAAGACCCGGCGCAGGAAACGCGCGCCGTGGACCAGGACGTGCAGGACCTGAAGAAGCAGCTGGTCGACCTCAACCGCGACCTGTTCAAGCTGGAGGAGGAGATCCTCTACCCGGCGAGCACGCAGGTGGCCGTGTTCCTGGCCGTCAACACCGGCACGTTCTTCCAGCTCGACTCCGTGACGCTCAAGATCGACGACAAGGAAGTCGCCAACTACCTGTACACCGAGCGCGAGGCCGCGGCCCTGCGGCGCGGCGGCGTGCAGAAGCTGTACCTCGGCAACCTGAAGTCCGGATCGCACGAGCTGGTCGCGCTCTTCGTGGGCAAGGGCCCGCACGACGTGGACTATCGGCGCGGCGCCACGCTCACCTTCGAGAAGACGGTCGGCGCCAAGTACGTCGAGCTGCGCATCAGCGACCGCGAGGCGTCAATGCAGCCGGAGTTCGTCGTCCGGCAGTGGGATTAGCCGGGGCTGCGGTGCGCCGATGGGGGGAGTACAGCCCAGCACCTTTGTGACGCACGCGCGCCGGCGGGGACGGTGGCGTGCGCCTGTCGTCTTGCTGTGCGCGCTGGCTGTGACGCGCGCCCTGGCCGCGGGCCCGGAGGCCGGCGACGCGCCGGCCACGAAGATCCGCGACCTCGACTACGGCGACGTGCTGTTCCATTTCTACCAGGACGACTACTTCGGGTCCCTGGTTCGCCTCGAGGCTGCGAGCGACCTGAGTCGCATGCCGCACCACGATGCGGAGGCGCGTCTGCTGGCGGGAGGCCTGAGCCTCTCGCTCGGCATGTATTCCGAGGCGACGCGCATCTTCGACTCCCTGCTGAATGCGTCGGTCCCGCAGTCGGTGAGTGATCGCGCGCGGTTCTACCTCGCGCGCATCGGCTACGAGAGAGGCTCGCCGGAGGAGGCGTGGAGGAACCTCGGCCAGGTTCGAGGGACGCTGCCGGCGCCGCTCGAGTCGGAGCGGCGCGTGCTCGCCGCCAACGTCCTGATGGCGCTCGGGCGCTATGGAGAAGCGGCGGCGCTGCTCAGGAAGGACACGACGGAAGACGATTGGACCCCCTACGCGCGCTACAACCTCGGAGTCGCGCTGGTGCGCTCCGGCGATCCGGAACAGGGACAGCAGTGGCTGGCGGCCGTCGGCACGATGCCGGCGCAGACCGACGAGCAGCGCTCGCTGCGCGATCGCGCGAACCTGGCGCTGGGCTATTCGCTGCTGCAGCAGCGGGCCGCCGATCCCGCCGTCGCGGCGCTGTCGCGCGTCAGGCTCGACGGTCCGTACACGAATCGTGCGCTGCTGGGTCTTGGCTGGGCCGAGGCCGATGCCAAGCGTCCCGACCGCGCGCTGGTCCCGTGGCTCGAGTTGCGGCAGGGCCGGTTGCTGGATTCGGCCGTGCAGGAGTCGCTGCTGGCCGTGCCCTACGCGTACGCCCAGCTCGCCTCGAACGGGCAGGCGGCGCAGCAGTACCGCTACGCGGTGCAGTCGTACGCCGAGGAAGCAAAGCGCATCGACCAGTCCATCGCGGCGATCCAGGACGGCGCGTTCCTCGATTCGGTGCTGGACAAGGCTCCCGAGGGCGACTTCGCGGGCTGGACCTGGCAGCTGCAGCGCATCCCGGATGCGCCGCAGACACGTTACCTCTACCACCTCCTCGCATCGCACGAGTTCCAGGACGGGCTGCGGAATTATCGCGACCTGCGCGTCATGCAGCGCAACCTCGCCGGCTGGCGCCAGACCCTCGAGGCCTTCGACGACATGGTGGCGACACGCGAGCAGGCGGCGCGCGAGCGCGAGCCGCTGCGCGAGTCGACCATGGCGGCTGCCGACATCGACGGGCTGGCAGCGCGGCAAGCGATGCTCCAGCAGCGCGTCGCGGACATCGAAGGCAGTCGCGACGTGGTCGCGCTGGCCACCGTGGACGAGGCTCGCGAGTGGCACACGCTCCAACAGGCGCAGGCTCGCATCGCGGCGCTTCCGCCGGGCCCGCAGCGCGACGCTCTGGTGCAGCGAGCGAACCTCCTGCAAGGCGTGCTGTTCTGGCAAATGGACGCCGCCTACAAGGTGCGCCTGCGGGCGGCCAAGGTCGAGCTGCGCGAGATCGATTCCCTCCTCGCATCGGCACGCGACGGCCAGCAACGAGTCGGCGCGGCAAGTGCAGCCGCGCCGCGCGACACCGCGGGCTTTGCGGACCGCATCCAGGCGCTTGCGGCACGGGTGAATGCGATGGGACCGCGGATCGATGCCGCCGCGGTCGCGCAGCAGCGCGTGCTGGTCGCCATCGCGACCGACGAACTCGAGGCGCAGAAGCGGCGGCTCGCCAGCTACGCGACGCAGGCGCAGTTCGCGCTCGCCGCCATCTACGACGGCGCCACCGCGGGAGTCGTGCGATGAGCGCTCGCATCGTCATCGCCATCGCGTGCGTCTGCGCATCGGTCCCTGCGGCCGCGCGGACGCGCTCGGCCGAACCCGCGACACTGGGTGACCTCCAGTCGCGCAGCGCGCCCGTGAGCCGTGACGTCGCCGTGGAGGCGGATCCGGGCCTCGCCACACGCAGCTACGAGGATTTCCTGCGCATCCCGTCGACGGATGCCGGCCTGCGAGCGCAGGCGCTGCGCAGGCTGGGCGACCTGCGCCTCGCCGAATCGGAGGCGCTGCGCGCACGTGACGGAACCGAGTCCCCGGCGGCCCAGGAAGCGGATCGGCAGGCCATCGCGGCCTACCGGCAACTCCTGGACGAGCAGCCCGACGCGCCGGGAACCGATGCCGTCCTGTACCAGCTCGCGCGGGCCTACGAAGGCCTCGGCGAGTCCGCCGCAGCGTTCACGACGCTCGACCAGCTCGTCACGCGCTATCCGCAGAGTCCGCACTACGACGAGGCGCAGTTCCGTCGCGGCGAGACGTTCTTCGCCGAGCAGCGCTATGCCGATGCGGATCGCGCGTACGCCGCGGTGCAGGCGCTCGGCCCGTCCTCGGAGTTCTACGAGCAGGCGGTCTACAAGCGCGGCTGGGCGCTGTTCAAGCAGTCTCGGGATACGGAGAGCAGCGCCGAGTTTCTCGTGCTGCTCGACCACGTTCTGGTTCGCGACGGCCGCTTGCGACCGGCAGCGGACATCTCGCGCGCCGACCAGGAGCTCACGAGCGACGCGCTGCGCGCGCTGGCCATCACGTTTGCCGCGAACGACGCGATCGAGACGCTGCGCGAGGTGCTCGATCGCCACGGCCCGGCGCCGTACGAGTCGCGCCTCTACGCGTCGCTCGGCGACCTCTACGTGGAGAAGGAGCGCTACCAGGACGCGGCGGAAGCCTACCGTGCCTATGCCACGCGGCAGCCGGACGATCCCGAGGCCGCGCTCATGATCGTGCGGGCCACGGATGCGTACTCTCGCGGCGGCTTCCCGAGCCTGGTGCTCGACGGCAAGCGGCAACTCGTCGAGCAGTACGGGCCGCAGAGCGACTACTGGCGCAGGCACGCGCCGGACGTCGACCCGCGGGTGAGCGATGCCGTGCAGGCCTGCCTGCTCGACCTCGCGCGCCACCATCACGCGCTGGCCCAGAAGGGCTCGGCCGCCGACCGCGACCTCGCGATACGCTGGTACCGCGACTACCTCGCGGGTTTCGATTCGTCGCCGCAGGCGCCGGCGACGCGCCTGCTGCTGGCCGACCTGCTGTTCGAAGGTGGTCGCTACGAGGAGGCGGCCGGCGAGTACGAGCGCGTGGCCTATTCGTACGCATCCAGTCCCGACGCGGCGCACGCGGGCTATGCGGCACTCGTCGCCTGGCAGCGTGCGGCGGAGCAGGCCCCAGCCTCCGCGCGGGCCGCGATCGACGCGAAGGGCATCGACTCCTCGCTGCGCTTCGCCGGCACGTTCCCGGACGACCCCGAAGCGGTGGCGGTCCTGACGCGCACGGCGAAGGCGTTGTTCGACGCGGGCGATCGCAAGCGCGCCGAGCCGGTGGCCCAGCAGGTGCTGGCCTACGGGGCGCGTGCCGACGGCGCGCAGCAGCTGGTGGCGTGGACCGTCCTCGCGCACACCTGGTTCGACGACGGTCGCTATGCCGACGCCGAGCGCGCCTATCGCGAGCTCGCATCCCGGCTGCCGGCCGGCGACCCGCAGATGGCGGAAGTCACCGAGCGCCTCGCCGCGTCGGTGTATCGGCAGGCCGAGGCGCGCCAGGCGGCGGGCGATACGCAAGGCGCAGTCCAGGAATTCCTGCGCGTCGTCGCGGTCGCGCCTGCCTCGTCGGTGTCCGCCAAGGCGCAATACGACGCTGCGACGCTGCTGCTCGACTCGAAGCAGTGGTCCGCCGCGGCCGACGTGCTCCAGAGCTTCCGGGCGGCGCACCCGGACGACGCACTGGCGCCCGAGGCCACGCGCAAGCTCGCCGTGGCGTACATGGAGGCCGGGCGCGGGCGCGATGCGGCCGTCGAATTCGAGCGGGTCGCCGACGACGGCAAGGAAGACCAGGCCGTGCGCCGCGCGGCGCAGTGGCAGGCCGCCGAGCTCTACGCCGCGGCCGGCGACGTGCCTGCGGCGAGCCGGGCCTACGCGAATTACGTGGAGCGCTTCCCGTCGCCCGCGGACACCGCGATCGAGGCCAGGCAGGAACTCGCCGCGCTCGCGTCCAAGTCGGGCGATGCGCAGGCACGCGAGCACTGGCTGAAGGAAATCGTCGCCGCCGACCAGGCGGCGGGGTCGGCGCGCACCGATCGCACGCGACTCCTGGCTGCCCAGGCGTCGCTCGAGCTCGC
Source organism: Steroidobacteraceae bacterium (assembly GCA_035429605.1). Classification (GTDB taxonomy): domain Bacteria; phylum Pseudomonadota; class Gammaproteobacteria; order Steroidobacterales; family Steroidobacteraceae; genus RPQJ01. The sequence goes on from DAOMFD010000018.1 coordinate 14,141, forward strand.
GCGCCCGCTCGACCAGACCGCGCGCGGCATCGCGCTGGTCGTGCCACTCGATCGCGCTCTCGCCCGCAAGAAGTCGGCGATGGAGTCGGCGCTTGGCGCCTACTCGCATGCCGCGGACTACGGGATCGTCGAGGTCACGACCGCCGCCGACTACGCCATGGCCGACCTGTATCGCGACCTGGCGAAGGCGCTGCTGGCCTCGGAGCGTCCGCGCGGGCTCAACGCCGAGGAACTCGAGCAGTACGACCTGCTGCTCGAGGAGCAGGCGTACCCGTTCGAGGAAAAGGCCATCGCGATCCTCGAGTCGAACGCGCGCCGAGCCGCGACCGGCACCTGGAACGAGTGGGTGCGCAAGAGCTATGCGGCGCTCGCCGAAATGAAGCCGGCGCGTTACGCGCGCACCGAGCGCCTGGATGCGCCCGATGCCGCGCCAGGGACCGCGCCGGACGTGGCCCTGGCACTGACCGCGGCGCGGACCGCGATCGAGGCGGGCGACAGCGCCGCCGCGATCGAGGACGCCGACGCGGCACTCAAGCTCGACCCGGCGAATGCGGTCGCGCACAACATGCTGGGCGTGGCCTGCCGCAATCTCGGCAGGTTCCCGGAGGCGCGCACCGCCTACGAGAGCGCCATCGCGCAGGCGCCCGGCCACGCGACGCCGCAACGCAATCTCGGCGTGCTGCTCGACCTGTACCTCGGCGACCCGGCCGCGGCGCTCCCGCATTACGAGCGCTACCAGGAACTGACCGGCGGCTCCGACCCCGAGACCGGGCCGTGGCTCGTCGAAATTCGTACGCGCCTCGGACAGGTGCAACGCACGGCGGAGGCGAATCCATGAAGCGCATGACCATGCTGGTGGTCGCCCTGGCACTCGCCGCGCCGGCCGTGGTGCGCGCCAACGAACCGGCGTCCACACCGGCGTCCACGCCCGCGCGCAGCGCCTCGCCGGCCAAGGCCGCGAAGCCCGCAACGCCTGCGACGGTCGCTCCTGCGACGCAGGTTGCCGCCACCACAGGCAACCGCGCCCACGACCGTCTCACGCTCGATTCCACCGCCATCACCGGCAACCGCGAGTTGCCCAAGGTGATGAGCATCGTGCCCTGGAAGGAGGCGGAAGCGCCCCAGGGCCCGGACCGACCGATGGGCAGCCTCATCGAGGAGGTCCTGTCGCCGATCGACCGTGCCGAGTTCCAGCGCGAGGTCGTCTACTACCGTGACCTCACCGCCCCGAAGTCCGTAACTCAGAGTCCTACCCCCGGAGCCACCAAGCCATGAACGCCATAGACCTCGTCGCAAATTTCTTCAAGCAGGGAGGCGTGTTCCTCTACCCGATCGCAGCCGTGTTCGCCGTGGGCGTCGCGGTCGCCATCGAGCGCTTCATCTACCTCGGCAAGGTGCAGCGCGGCAACCGCCGCCTGTGGGCCGAGCTTGCCCCGCTCATCCAGGCCGGCAATTTCCGCAAGGCCATGGAGGTCGCGAGCCGCACCGACTCGGCGCTGGCCACCATCATGCGCTACGGCCTCACCCGCATCTCGACGGCGCGCCGCCGCGACGACATCGAGAAGGCGATGGAGGAGAGCCTGATCGAAGTGATCCCGCGGCTCGAGAAGCGCACCCACTACCTCGCGACGCTCGCCAACATCGGCATGCTCATGGGCCTGCTCGGCACCGTGGTCGGCCTGATCAACGCGTTCGCGGCGGTGGCGTCGGTGAACCCGTCGGAGAAGGCGGCGCTGCTGGCTGCGAGCATCTCGGTGGCGATGAACAACACCGCGCTGGGCCTGGGGCTCGCGATCACGCTGCTGCTGAGCCACATGTACCTCGAGACCCGCACGACCGAGCTCGTCGACAGCCTCGAGGTCGCGTCGATCAAGTTCCTGAATTCGGTCACCGAGCGGCGTGACCCGGCCGCCGACAAGCTCGACGAGTCCGACGCGTCCGCAGTGGTCGCACGCGCCCGCGCCCGGGACGCGCTCGCGGGAGCGGTACGCGCATGAAGAGCTCGGCGCTCGCGCGCCGCCAGCAGCGCAACCACGCGCGCTACCGCGGCCGCAATGACCTGAACATCGTGCCGATGCTGGACGTCATGACCATCCTGGCGTTCTTCCTGATCTTCACGGCCGTGTTCTCGAAGACGAGCGTGCTCGAGCTGGACCTGCCGGGCCCGGGGGCCCGTGCAGCCGCCACGGCTCCGCCGATCGAACTCGAGGTCATCGTGACGCGCGCGCGCATCGACATCGCCGACCGGTCGGTCGGCGTGCTGACGAGCGTGCCGGCGACCGCGAACGGCCAGGACGTGGCACGCCTCTCCGTCCTGCTCGGCCAGATCAAGGAGCGCTACCCGGCCGTGGACTCCGCCACGCTGCTGGTGGCCGAGGACGTGGACTACGACACGATCGTGCAGGTGATGGACGCGGTGCGGGTGCGGCAGGAGACCGACGGTCCCCGCGTCACGCGCACCGAACTGTTCCCGCACATCTCGATGGGGGACGCGCCGACATGATACGCACCGGACTCAAGCGCCATGCGCGGCACGGTCGCGCCGGGGGAGGGCACGGGCCGCTCGCGCTCGTGCCCATGATCGACATGCTCACGATCCTGGTCGTGTACCTGCTGGTGCACGCCGCGGACACCGAGATCCTGCCGAACACGCGCAACATCTCGATCCCGCAGTCGATCTCCGAGCAGAAGCCGCGCGAGGCGACGGTCGTGACCGTCACCCGCGACATGCTGTACGTGAACGGCGAGGCCATCGTGTCGGTCGCCGATGTGGGCAGGTCGGCCGAGCCCGTGGTCGAGCCGCTGCGGGCTGCGCTGGCCCGGCAGCCGGCCAACCTGCTGGGAGGCAAGGACGGCCAGCACGAAGTGACGGTGATGGCGGAGAAGTCCCTGCCGTACGCCGTGTTGCGCAAGGTGGTCGCGAGCTGCTCGGCGGCCGACTATTCCAAGGTGTCGCTCGCCGTCGTCGAGCGCGAACAGGCGCTCGTGGCCAGCATCGGCGCCTGAGGACGAATCCGCATGAGCACCGCCATCGCCGTCAATTTCCGCATCTACGACCTGCCGTGGACGCCGTCCGCGGTCGACGAGCGCCGCTTGCGGCGCATCGTGGGTGCGGCGCTCGGGCTGTTGATCGCGTTCGGCATCGTGATTCCGCTGCTGCCGGAGCGACCGCGCGACCACACGGTGCCGCCCGCGATCCCCGATCGCATCGTCGAGTTCCTGATCGAGCGGCCGAAGCCGCCGCCGAAGCCCGAGCCCAAGATCGAGCCGCCGCCGACGCCCGTCACGGCGCCCGCGATCGAGCACCCGGCGCCGGTCAAGGCCCCTGTCGTGCAGTCGGAGCCGAAGCCCGATCCGCGCAAGAAGGCCGCGTCGGCCGGGCTCCTCGCGCTGGCCGACCAGCTGCAGGAGTTGCGCGACCTTTCCGTCGAGGACCGTCCCGACGCTCGCCCGCTGAATGCGGGGAGCGGCGACAAGGCCCGGGTGGATCGCGCGCTGCTCACGGCCCGCACGGGCGAAGGCAGCGGTGGCATCACGGTCGGCCAGGCGAGCCACGGTTTCGGCGGCGGTGCGACGGGCCTGAAAGGCATCTCGACCGCCCAGGTGTCCGCGGGTGCGGAGGCTTCCGCTGATCCGGGCGTCCAGCGCGCCGGTAAGAGCAGCAAGGCCGCGCGCACGCGCGAGGAGATCGAGCTCGTCTTCGACCGCAACAAGTCGGCGATCTATG
>DAOMFD010000018.1:17967-20342 GCA_035429605.1 Steroidobacteraceae bacterium
CGCACGCGCGAGGAGATCGAGCTCGTCTTCGACCGCAACAAGTCGGCGATCTATGCGATCTACAGCCGGGCCCTGCGCGACAATCCCGCGCTGCAGGGCAAGGTGGTGCTCGAGGTGACGATCGCCCCGTCGGGCGAGGTCACGGACTGCCGGATCGTCTCGAGTGACCTCGGCGACGCGGACCTCGAGCACAAGCTGATCGCCCGGGTGAAGATGTTCCGGTTCGAGGCCAAGGACGTGGCCCCCATGACGACGACCAAGCCGATCGAGTTCTTCCCGGCCTGAGTCATGAGCAGATAACCACCCGGCCTTTCCGCTCGGGGCATGCCCGTACATAGGATCCACCGCAGGCCCAGCCTGGGGGGATCCCGTGAGCACCAGTTCCACCGCATTGCCGTTGAGCCCGCTCGACCCGGAGCGCAATGCGCTACTGCACCGGGTGGTCGACGGGCTCGATCCCGCATCGCTGCATTGGTTGTCCGGATTCGCGGCGGGCGTGGCACACGCCCGCGCGGGCGGCGGTGCCGCCGAAGTGTTGGCACCGCCCGCTTTGCCGGGCATTCCCGTGGCGGCGCGGTCCGAGCCGGTGGCTCGACTTGCCGTCGTGTATGGCAGCCAATCTGGCAACAGCAAGCGCGTCGCGGACCGACTCGGCCGGGTGGCCGAGGAGGCGGGCCTTGCCGTGCGCGTCTACGCGGCCCGCGACTACCCCCTTAAGGACCTCGCGAAGGAGCGCTACCTCAGCGTCGTGATCAGCACCCAGGGCGACGGCGATCCGCCGGACGATGCGCGCTCATTCGTGGAGCACGTCACCGGCAAGCGCGCGCCGCGCCTCGAGAACCTGGCGTACTCGGTGCTGGCGCTCGGGGACTCGAGCTATCCGAAGTTCTGCGAGACGGGTCGCCTGCTCGATGAGCGCCTGGCCGAGCTCGGCGCCCGCCGCCTGCTGCCGCGTGTGGACTGCGACCTGGATTACGAGCGCCTGTCCGGCCCCTGGGTCGAGCAGCTGGTCACTACGGCACGCGGGCAGTCAGGTGCGCCGCTGATCGCGACCGTCACCCGCCTGCGCGCCGTGCAGCCGGCGCCGCTGTACAGCCGTGAGCAGCCGTTCACCGCGAAGGTCCTCGGCAATCAGCGCATCACGGGGCGCGGAGCGACCAAGGACGTGCGGCACATCGAGATCTCGCTGGAAGGCTCGGGCCTGATCTACGAGCCCGGCGACGCGCTGGGCGTGTGGCACGACAACCCGGCGGCAGTCGTCGACGGCGTGCTGTCGGCCGCGGGGCTCGATGGCGCCGAGATCGTCGCCGTCGACGGGAAGTCGCTGCCTTTGCGCGAGTGGCTCACCACGGCGCGCGAGGTCACGCGGCTCACCCGTCCGTTCATCGTCGAGCACGCACGTCGTTCGGGCGCCGCGGACCTCGCCGAAGCCCTGTCGCCAGGCCAGGACGCGCGCCTGCGCAGCCTGCTGAAGGACCTGCAGCTCACGGACCTTTTCAGGACCTGGCCCGCGGAGTGGACGGGACAGGAGCTCGTGCAGGAGCTGCGGCCGCTTGCGCCGCGGCTGTACTCGATCGCGTCGAGCCGCGACGCCGTGGGCGACGAAGCGCACATCACGGTGGCGGTCATCGACTACCAGTCCGGCAACGAGCAGCGCCACGGCGCGGCGTCGACACACCTTGCCGGGCTCACCGGCGACGAGGCGACGGCGCGGGTGTTCATCGAGCCGAACGAGCGCTTCCGGCTGCCGGCCGACCCGGCGCGCGACGTGATCATGATCGGGCCCGGGACGGGCGTGGCGCCGTACCGTGGATTCCTGCAGCAGCGGAAGGAACAGGGCGCGACGGGCCGCAACTGGCTCGTGTTCGGTGCGCGGCACTTCGACAGCGAGTTCCTGTACCAGGCGGAATGGCAGGAAGCCGCACGCAAGGGCCTGCTGCATCGGGTCGATCTCGCCTTCTCACGCGATCGCACCCCGCGCGCCTACGTGCAGGACCGCTTGCGCGAGGCCGGGGCCGATCTCTACGCCTGGCTCGAGCGTGGCGCGAGCGTCTATGTGTGCGGTGACGCCGAGCGGATGGCGCCCGATGTGCATGCGGCGCTCCTCGACATCGTCGCCACCCACGGCCGCCTCGACCGCGAGGGCGCCCAGGACTACCTGCGGCGCCTGTCCGACGAGCGTCGCTACCTGCGGGACGTGTACTGATCATGGCCGGACCGTCTCCCGTCGAGCGCATCAAGAGCGAGAGCCGGCTGCTGCGCGGCACGCTGGTCGAGAGCCTGGCCGATCCGCTGACCGGAGCGATCCGCGAGGACGACACGGCGCTCATCAAGTTCCACGGCAGCTACCAGCAGGACGACCGCGACGTGCGCGA
>DAOMFD010000019.1:0-12674 GCA_035429605.1 Steroidobacteraceae bacterium
CCGGCACGACGGCCGCCGGGCGCAAGGTGATCACGGATTTCCTGGCCTCGCAGGGCATCTCCCTGCCGGACTTGGTGCTGGACAACGGCTCGGGCCTTTCACGGGAGGAGCGGATCACTGCCGCCGGCCTCGCCGACGTGCTGCTGGCGGCCTGGCGCAGCCAGTACATGCCCGAGTTCGCGGCCTCGCTGCCGCTGTCGGCCACGGACGGGACCCTGCGCAGGCGGTTCCGCTCGCCTGAAATGCAGGGTCGGCTGCGCATGAAGACCGGCACGCTCGACGGGGTGAGCGCGCTGGCCGGCTACGTCAATGCGGCCTCCGGGCGGACGTTCGTGGCCGTCATCATCGTCAATCACCCGGCGGCCAACGGGGGTGGCGGCCTGGCGGTGCAGGCGGCCCTCGTGCAGTGGCTGTTCGGCCAGTAGCCCCGGGGCGGCCACCGGGGCGGGGGAGGTCATGGCCCGCCCGCGCTCGCTATACTCGGGACGACCAGGCGTTACGGCGGACCGACATGGCTTACGACAGCGGCAACGTGTTCGCGCGCATCCTGCGCGGCGAGATCCCGGCCCACACCGTGTACGAGGACGCGCAGACGCTGGCGTTCATGGACGTCATGCCGCAGTCGGACGGGCACACGCTGGTGATTCCGAAGACGCAGGCCGAGAATCTCTTCGACCTGCCGGCGGACGCACTGGTGGCGACGATCCTCACGACACAGCGCGTGGCGCGCGCGGTCAAGAAGGCGTTCGACGCACCGGGCATGATGATCGCGCAGCTGAATGGCCGCGGCGCCGGCCAGAGCGTGTTCCACATCCATTTCCACGTCGTGCCGCGTTACCACGGCATCGACCTCAAGTTCCACGCGCGCGAGATGGCCGACCCGAAGCTGCTCGCGGAGCACGCGGCGAAGGTCCGCGCCGCGCTCGACTGAGCGCCGCGCGCGGCAGGTTGCGAGGGGGACGACGATGACGAAGCTCCACGAGGTGCCGGCCGGATTCGCGGCCCGGGCGCGCTACCGGCGTGACGATTACGAGCGGCTGTATGCCGAGTCGGTCCGCGACCCCGAGGGGTTCTGGGGCCGCATGGGCCAGCGGCTAGCCTGGATGCGACCGTACACGCGCGTCCGGGACGTGAACTTCGACGCCAATGCCTTCCGCATCCGCTGGTTCGAGGACGGGCGGCTCAACGTGTCGGCCAATTGCCTCGATCGCCATCTCGCGGCGCACGGCGACAAGGCGGCGATCGTGTGGGAGGGCGACGACCCTGCCGAGTCCGAAACCATCACCTATCGCGAGCTCTACTACCGCGTCTGCAAGCTCGCGAACGCCCTGCGCCAGCTCGGCGTGCAGAAGGGCGACCGCGTCACCATCTACCTGCCGATGATTCCGGAAGCCGCGGTGGCGATGCTCGCCTGTGCCCGCATCGGCGCGGTCCATTCGGTGGTGTTCGGCGGATTCTCGCCGGACTCGCTCGCAGGGCGCATCGCCGACTGCGCGTCGACCGTCGTGATCACGGCCGACGAGGGCATCCGTGGCGGCAAGCGCATTCCGCTGAAGGCGAACGTGGACCAGGCGCTGACGGCACCCGGCACCGAGACCGTCAAGCACGTGCTGGTGGTGAAGCGTACTGCGTCCCCGGTCGCGATGTACCAGCGCGACCGCTGGTACCACGAACTGGTGGACGGCCAGCCCGAGCAGTGCGAGCCGGTGTCGGTCGGCGCCGAGGACCCGTTGTTCATCCTGTACACGTCGGGATCGACCGGCAAGCCGAAGGGCGTGCTGCACACCACCGGCGGCTACCTCGTCTACGTGTCGTTGACCCACGAGGCGGTGTTCGACCTTCACGAGGACGACATCTTCTGGTGCACCGCCGACGTCGGCTGGGTGACCGGCCACAGCTACGTCGTGTACGGGCCGCTCGCCAACGGCGCGACGACCGTGATGTTCGAGGGTGTGCCGAACTACCCGGACGCGAGCCGGTTCTGGCAGGTGTGCGACAAGCATTCGGTCACGATCTTCTACACCGCGCCGACCGCGTTGCGCTCGCTGATGCGGGAGGGCGAGGCGCCGGTGAAGAAGTGCTCGCGCAAGTCGCTGCGGCTGCTCGGTACCGTCGGCGAGCCGATCAACCCGGAAGCCTGGGAGTGGTATCACCGCGTGGTCGGCGACGGTCGCTGCCCGATCGTCGACACCTGGTGGCAGACGGAGACCGGCGGCGTGCTCATCACGCCGCTGCCGGGTGCGATCGCCCAGAAGCCGGGCTCCGCGACGCTGCCGTTCTTCGGCGTGCAGCCGGCCATCGTGGACAACGAAGGCCGCGTGCTCGAGGGGGCGTGCGAAGGCAACCTCGTGATCACGGACAGCTGGCCGGGGCAGATGCGCACGGTGTTCGGCGATCACCAGCGCTACGTCGACACGTACTTCAAGGCTTTCCCGGGCAGCTATTTCACCGGGGACGGCGCACGACGCGACGAGGACGGTTACTACTGGATCACCGGCCGCGTCGACGACGTGCTGAACGTCGCCGGACACCGCCTCGGCACCGCGGAAGTCGAGAGCGCGCTCGTCGCCCACCACCTGGTGGCCGAGGCGGCGGTCGTGGGCTGCCCGCACGACATCAAGGGGCAGGGAATCTACGCGTACGTCACGCTGGTCGTGGATGCGACGCCGACCGAGCCGCTGCGCAAGGAACTGCGCGAGTGGGTGCGGCGCGAGATCGGGCCGATCGCCACGCCGGATTTCATCCAGTGGGCGCCGGGCCTGCCGAAGACTCGCTCCGGCAAGATCATGCGGCGCATCCTGCGCAAGATCGCCGCGAACGAGCACGACCAGCTCGGCGACATCTCGACGCTGGCGGACCCGTCGGTGGTCGCGCAACTGGTCGCGGAACGGATGATCCGCTAGTAGGGCCGGCCGGCCCCGACGTAGCGCTGGCTGTACCACTCGTCGTCGAGGCGAGCCATGCGGACCGTTCCGCCCGTCTGCGGCGCGTCCACGAATTCGTCATTGCCGGCGTAGATCCCGACGTGACTCACGTCGCGCCCGCCCACGCGGAAGAACACCAGGTCGCCTGGCTCGAGGTCGCCGCGTTGCACCGGGGTCGCGGCCGCGAATTGTGCGGCGGCAGTGCGCGGCAGCGTGATCCCGGCGCTGGCGTACGCATAGGAGACCAGCCCGCTGCAGTCGAACGCGTCGGGACCGGATCCGCCATAGCGATAGGGAGCGCCGATACGCGCTTCGGCGGCGAGCAATGCGGTTGTCCCCGGGCTTGGGCGTCCTGTGCTTCCCGCATCACCCGGTGCACCACCCGGAGCCCCACCCGGCGCGCCGCGCTGGAACGGCGTGCACGCTGCCAGCATCAACGAAATCAGCAGCCCCGCCAGCGGCCTTGCGAGGGCGGACGGTGCGGACGACGGCTTGCGGTCGCGCGACATGGCCGGAGTCTAGTGCCGCAGGATCCGGGAAAACACCCACTGCGTCGCAGGCGGCGCTGCCGCGAGCCCTGATTGCGCCTCCACAGGCGAGGTGCTGCAATGCAACGGCCGTACGGGCAACGGGAATGTCGCACATGAAGTGGCGCGCAGCGGCTATTGCGGTCGGAGTGATCGGCATCGGTGTCGCTGCCATGGCCTGGTTCGGGCGGCCGAAGCCCGTCGAAGTCGAGACCGTCGAGGTCACGCGCGGCAAGGTGGACCAGACGGTCACCAACACCAGGGCCGGGACCGTCAAGGCCTGCCAGCGCGCCAAGCTGGCGCCGCCGATGGGCGGGCAGATTGCGCGCCTGCCGGTGAAGAAGGGCGACCACGTCGAGCGGGGGCAGGTGCTGCTCGAATTGTGGAACGACGACATCCGCGCCGAGCTGCAGCTCGCGCGCAAGGACGCCGCCGCCACCCGCGCGCTGCGCGACCAGGCCTGCATCTCGGCGAAGGTCGCGAGGCGCGAGTCGGACCGGCTCGCGAGCCTGGTCGAGCGCAAGCTCGTCTCGGTGGAACTCGCCGACCGCGCCGCAGGCGAGGCGGAAGCGGGCGAAGCCGCCTGCCGGGCGGCGGGCGAGCAGGTGCTGGTCAGCCAGGCCAGGATCGACGCGGCGAGCGCGCGGCTCGAGCGCACGCTGCTGCGCGCGCCATTCGCCGGGATCGTCGCCGAGATCAACGGCGAGGTGGGCGAATTCGTGACACCGTCGCCGGTCGGCATCGCGACGCCGCCCGCCGTCGACGTCGTGGACTCGAGCTGCATCTACATCACAGCGCCGATCGACGAGGTGGACGCGCCGCGCGTGCGGCCCGGCATGCCGGCGCGCGTGACGCTCGATGCGTTCAAGGACCGCAGTTTCCGTGCCCACGTGCGGCGAGTCGCGCCCTACGTGCTCGAGCTCGAGAAGCAGGCGCGCACCGTCGAGGTCGAAGCCGAGATCGAGGATCGCGACGACGCGCTGCTGCTGCCCGGCTACAGCGCGGACCTCGAGGTGATCCTCGCCGAGCGCCCGGACGTGCTGCGCGTGCCCACGCGGGCGCTCATCGAGGGCAATCGCGTGTTCGTGCTCGAAGGCGGGCGCGTCCACGAGCGCAAGGTGACGACGGGCATCGGCAACTGGGAATACACCGAGGTCACGCAGGGCCTCGCCGCCGGCGATCGCGTCGTCGTGTCGATCGACCGCGAGGGGCTGAAGGACGGCGCCGAGGCGGTGGCGAAATAGGCGCGCGCCGCCATGATCGAACTCAGGGACTTGAGCCGGACCTTCCAGGTGGGCGAGCAGCTGGTGCGCGCCCTCGACTCGGTCTCGATCCGCATCGGCGACGGCGAGTACGTGTCGATCATGGGGCCGAGCGGGTCGGGCAAGTCCACGCTGCTGAACGTGATCGGACTGCTGGACCGGCCGACGGCCGGGCAGTACCTGCTCGACGGTCGCGAGACGACGTCGCTCGACGACGACGAACTTGCGCACGTCCGCGCCCGCAAGGTCGGCTTCATCTTCCAGTCGTTCCATCTCGTGCCGCGCCTGACGGCCTTCGAAAACGTGGAGCTGCCGATGGTGCTGGCCGCAGTGGCGCCCGACGAGCGCCGGCGCCGCGCAGAGGCGGTGCTCGGGAGCCTGAACCTCACGGACCGTGCGCACCACCGGCCGGACCAGCTGTCCGGCGGCCAGCGACAGCGCGTGGCGATCGCGCGCGCGATGGTGATGGAACCGACCGTGCTGCTGGCCGACGAGCCCACCGGCAACCTCGACCACGTCTCGGGTGCCGACGTCCTGACGGCGCTCGAGTCGCTCAACACCCGCGGGATCACCCTGCTGGTGGTGACGCACGACGACGAGGTCGCGGCCAGGGCTCGCCGGCACATCCGCATGCGCGACGGGCGCGTCGTCCACGATGAATCCGCCGCAGGACCGAGTGCATGAGATACCGGGATCTGCTGCACCTCGCGACCGAGTCGATCGTCCGTGCGCGACTGCGCAGCGCGATGATGCTGATCGCGATGGCGATCGGCGTGGCCGCGGTCGTCGTGCTGACCTCGCTGGGCGAGGGCGCGCGTCGCTACGTCACCGGCGAGTTCCAGTCGCTCGGCACGGACCTGCTGATCGTCCTGCCGGGGCGGTCGGAGACGACCGGGGTGCAGCCGGGGCTCTTCGCGGGCGAGACTCCGCGCGACCTGACGCTGGACGACGCTCGGTCCCTCACGCGCCTCCCGGACGTCGAGCGCGTCGCGCCCATGGTCATCGGCTCGGTCCCGGTATCCGCGGGGGAGCGGTCGCGTGAAGTGCCTGTCGTCGGCACCAACGCGGAGTTCTACATGGTCCGGCGGCTGAGCATGTCGCAGGGCGTGTTCCTGCCGCACGGCGAAATCGACCGTGACCTCGCGGTGTGCGTGATCGGCCGCAAGGTGAGTTCCGAGCTGTTCCCGCACGCGCCGGCGGTGGGTTCGACGCTCAGGATCGGCGAGCGTCGCTTTCGCGTGATCGGCGTGCTGGGGGAATCGGGGCGGTCGATCGGCTTCGACATGCAGGAGCTGGTGATCATCCCGGTGGCGAGCGCCGAGCAGCTGTTCAACACGCAGTCGCTGTTCCGCATCCTGATCCAGGCGCGCGACAGGGACGCGATGTCGCGCGTGAAGGACGCTGTGCGCGCGGAGCTGGCGAAGCGCCACCAGGGCGAGGAGGACGTCACGGTCGTCACGCAGGATGCCGTGCTCGCGACGTTCAATCGCATCTTCACCGCGCTGACGCTGACGCTGGCCGGCATCGCATCGGTGAGCCTCGCGGTCGCCGGCATCCTCATCATGAACGTGATGCTGGTCGCGGTGAGCCAGCGCACGGCCGAAGTCGGCCTGATGAAGGCGCTCGGAGCGCGCGGAAGGCAGATCAGCGCGCTGTTCCTCGCGGAGGCGGTGCTGCTGTCAGCAGCGGGCGCGCTGTGTGGTCTTGCGTTCGGGTATACCGCAAACTGGATCATCGGCCGCGTGTACCCCGCGCTTCCGCTGGCGCCTCCGGCCTGGGCCGTTGCCATGGCGGTCATCGTCGCTGTCGCAAGCGGCGTGGTGTTCGGCCTGCAGCCGGCACGCAAGGCCGCGCGCCTCGATCCGGTCGTCGCGCTGGCCGGGCGGCACTGAGCGATGCGCGGCGCCGACCTCGTGCTGTTCACCTCGCGCTCGGTCCGTGCGCACCGCATGCGGGCGCTGCTGACCGCGCTCGGTATCGCGGTCGGCGTCGCCGCGGTCGTGCTGCTCACCTCGATCGGGGAGGGCGTGCGGAACTTCGTGGTCTCCGAGTTCACGCAGTTCGGCACGAACATCATCAGCGTTACCCCGGGAAGGACCCAGACGATGGGTGGCTCCATCGGGGTGTTCGGCACCGTGCGGCCGGTGACCATCGACGATGCAGAGGCGTTGCGGCACGTGCCGTACGTGCTCGCTTCGGACCCGATGGTGCAGGGCAACTCCGAGGTCGAGGCCAACGGCCGCAAGCGTCGCGTCACCGTGTACGGCACCGGGCCGAAATTCGCGGAGGCGCTGCGCTTCAAGATCGGCCAGGGCATCTTCCTGCCGCCGGACGACCCGCGCGCGCCGCGCAACTTCGCGGTCCTGGGATCGAAGATGGCGCACGAGCTCTTCGGAGCGGCGAACCCGCTCGGCGAGACCGTGCGCGTCGGCAGCGGGCGCTACCGCATCGTCGGCGTGATGGAGTCGAAGGGCACGGTCATCGGCATGGACCTCGACGATACCGTCTTTATCCCCGCCGCTCGTGCGCTCGAGCTGTTCGACCGCGAGAGCCTGTTCGAGATCCACGTGCTGTACGAGGAGAATGCGCCGGTCGCGGAGGTCGTGGACGGGATACGCCGCGTGATGGACGCGCGGCACGGCGACGAGGACTACACGGTCACCCCGCAGCAGCAGATGATCGACGCGCTGGGCTCGGTGCTCGGCGTGCTGACGTTCGCGGTCGCCGCGCTCGGCAGCATCTCGCTGCTGGTCGGCGCGGTCGGGATCTTCACGATCATGACCATCGCGGTGCGGGAACGGACCAGCGAGATCGGGCTGCTGCGGGCGCTCGGGGCGGAACGCGACGACGTGCTCGCGCTGTTCCTAGTCGAAGCGGTCGTGCTCTCGCTGCTCGGTGGCCTGGCCGGTCTGCTGGTCGGCGCAGGCGGTGCCTGGCTGCTCGGCGAAACGGTCCGGCAGCTGCCCGTGCGCTTCTCGCCGCCGTTCATCGGCCTGGCGCTCGGGCTCTCGGTCGTGATCGGGCTCGTGGCAGGGATCCTGCCGGCGATGAACGCCGCGAGGCTCGATCCAGTGGAGGCGCTGCGAGCGGAGTAGCGGTCCGCCGGTGCTCTCAATTCCCGTCGCGCGGTCGCACGCGCCGGGTCGCAATGGCGTCGTGCGGATCGTCGGGCCAGTAGTGCTTCGGGTAGCGGCCCTTCAGTTCCTTCTTCACCTCGTGGTAACCGCGTGCCCAGAAGCTCGCGAGGTCGCGGGTCACCTGCACGGGACGCCGCGCCGGCGAGAGCAGCTCGAGCGTCACCGGGACGCGGCCCAGAACAATGCTCGGCGACTCCATGAGCCCGAAGACTTCCTGCAGCCGCACGGCAAGCGACGGCGTGCCGCCGGTGTAGTCCAGCGGGAGCCTCGAGCCGCTCGGAACGACGAGGTGCGTCGGCGCCAGCTCGTCGAGGCGCCGCTGGGAGTTCCAGTCGAGCAGTCCATGCAGCGCCCCGCGCAGGTCGATCCTGCCGAGCTGCTCACGCCGGGTGATTCCACCGAGCCACGGTGCCAGCCAGGACTCGAGTGAGCGGAGGAGCGCGTCGTCGGAGACGTCCGGCCAGCCTTCACGGCCGCGCGGGTCGTGCTCGCGAACGAGGGCTACCCGTGAGCGCCACTGCTCCAGTTCGCGGGTCCACGGCAGGCAGCCGAGGCCGAGCGATCGTATCCCGTCGAGCATCGCCGCCAGGGACTCCGATGGATCGACGTTGCCCAGCGGCTCGTCGCTCAGCACCAGTGCGCCGATCCGGCGGATGCGCCTGGCCGCGACTGCCTCCGCCCGCGTGTCCCAGTGAACGCCCGACGTCTCCTCGATGGCGCCTGCAAAGTATCGTTCGAGAATTGGCGGGTCGAGTGAAGCTGCCAGCTGGATGCGCGCCTCGCGGTCGCCGGCGTCGAGCGACGCGACCACGATGAACTCGGACCGCGCCAGTGCCGTCGCGGTCGCGAATGCCGCTCCCCTGCCGCCGCTCAGCACGTAGCGACCGCCGCCGCCTTCACGAGCGCGGCCGATCCGGTCCGGATACGCGTAGGCGAGCAGCAGGCCGGTCGCGTCCTGCGTTGAAAGCGCGGGCGCGTCCGTGGCGGCGCTGGTGCCACCTGCGTACTCACCATTGCGATCGATTTGCTGCCGGACCTGCCGGGCGATTCGCTCGATGCGGCGGACCGTGGCCGCATCGACCTCCATGCCGGGTGGCGGGCGCCGACCCTCGAGCACTTCGACGCGGTGATACACGTCGGGGTCGAGCATGCCCGGCGCCGCGCGCAGCGGATCCCGCTCCGTGAGCAGCGCCGCGAGGTTGCACGCGAGATCGACGAATCCGAGTGGCCGCGCACGCAACACCATGTGTGCGAGCCGCGGATGCACGCCGAGTCCGGCCATGCCGCGGCCGAGCGTCGTGACGCGCCCCCTGGCATCGAGGGCCTCGAGGTGCTGCAGCAACTCGCGCGCCTGGGCATAGGTCGCGGCCGGCGGCGGATCCAGCCAGGCCAGTGACGCCGGATCGTCGCAGCCCCAGCAGGCGAGTTCGAGCGCCAGGGGCGCCAGGTCGGCCTCGAGCATTTCTGCGGGCGACTGCGGCAGCAGCGCCTCCTGCGCGGACTCGCTCCACAGGCGGTAACAGGCGCCGGGCGCGGTGCGACCTGCGCGACCACGGCGCTGGTCCGCCGACGCACGCGAGATGCGCAGCGTGTCGAGCCGGCTCATGCCGGTCGCGGGGTCGAATCGCTGCCGGCGCTCGAGCCCTGCGTCGACGACGATCCGGACGCCGTCGATCGTCAGGCTCGTCTCCGCGATGTTGGTCGCGACGATCACCTTGCGGCGCCCGCGGGGATCGGCCTGCAATGCCGCGTCCTGTGCCGCGGCGGGCAGGTCGCCGTACAGCGGCAGCACGCAGTAGTCGGCCTCGGACAGGCCGCCCTGCAGTGCCTCGAGGACGCGCCGGATCTCCGCGGCACCCGGCAGGAATACGAGCGCGTCGCCCGGACTCTCGCGCAGGGCGCGGATCACGACGGCTGCCACCGTCGCTTCGATTCGGGGCGCACGTGCGGCGGCTGCGCGAGGCGGCGGAACGTATCGCGTCTCGACGTCGTACATGCGGCCCGGCGCGCGCACGGCCACTGCGTCGTCGAGCACCCGCAGGACTGCGTCGCCGTCCAGGGTGGCGGACATGACCAGCAGGCGCAGCGAATCGCGCAGGTGCCGCTGGCTCTCGATCGCCAGCGCCAGGCCGAGGTCGGCCTGCAGGTTGCGCTCGTGGAATTCGTCGAACACGACGCACGCCACGGACTCGAGCGCGGGGTCGCGCTGCAGCATGCGCGTGAGGATGCCCTCGGTCACGACCTCGATGCGGGTGCCCGGGCCGACGCGCGTCTCGAGCCGCGTGCGATAGCCGACCGTCTGTCCGGCCTGCTCGCCGAGCAGGGCCGCCATGCGCTGCGCCACTGCGCGCGCGGCGATGCGTCGCGGCTCGAGCATCACGACCCGGCCGTGGCCTCGCCATGGCTCGTCGAGCAGGGCGAGCGGGACGACCGTGCTCTTGCCGGCCCCCGGCGGCGCCTCGAGCAGCACGTTGCGATGCGTGGCCAGCGCGTCACGCAGCGCGGGCAGTGCGTCGACGATCGGCAGGCTGGGCAGCGTGATCATGGATCGCGCAGTGTAGCCCGGCGGGAAATAAGGACATTCTCCTATTTCTGGCGACAAAAATAGGAGAATGTCCCCATTTTCGGACGAGGCGGGGCCGATGACCGGTGCGACGTGGATGTGGGTGGCGGCGACGCTGCTGGTGGCGATGGGCATCGCCGGATCGGTGCTGCCTGCACTGCCCGGCGTGCCGCTCGTCTATGCCGGGCTCGTGGTCGCTGCCTGGGCGGAAGACTTCCAGCGCGTCACGTGGCTGACGCTCGTGCTGCTCGGAGTGCTCACGCTGGCATCGTTCGCGATCGACCTCGCGGCGACCGCGCTCGGCGCGAAGCGCGTCGGCGCCACGCGCCTCGCGATCATCGGCGCGATCGTCGGCACGTTCGCCGGGGTGTTCCTGGGGGTTCCCGGGTTGATCCTCGGCCCGTTCGTCGGCGCGGTTGCGGGCGAACTCGCCTCGCACGGCCGGATGCGGCAGGCGGCGCGCGCCGGGCTCGCGACGTGGGTCGGTCTCGTCTTCGGCACGCTGGCGCGGATCGCGCTCGTGTTCACGATGCTCGGCGTGTTCGCGTTCGCCTACTTCGTGTAGTGCGCGCGGCACTCCGACTCGCGGCCGCGCACGACGCGGCGGCCCGTGAGCGGCCCGTGCGTCTCGGTCACGATCGTGTGCTGGCCCTCGACGTGGTCGTCGTCGTAGAAGTACAGCACCACCCAGTCACGGGTGCGATTGAGCTGGTGCGCAAGCGCGGTGTTGGAGAAGAGCGCGGTGTAGTGCCAGCCGTCGCGCGTCACGTGCAGGACCGGCAGCCATGCGGCGCCCGACGGGTTGAATCGCCTGGGCGCGATCATGGGCAGCGTATTGACCGCGGCCTTCTCCCGGTACTCGCGGTCCACGGCGAGCAGCGCAGCGATGGACGGCTCGGGCGCCTTGCCGGGCAGTGCCGCCGCTCGGCTCGTGGCTGCAATCGACGCAGCGCGCCGCGGACGCCCGCGTGACAGCATGCCTTGCAGGCTTGCGCGGATGGCCGCTGCGCGGCGCGGCCCGACGCCCGGCACGTTCTCGAGCCGTCCGTCGTGCGCTGCCACCTCCAGCGCCTCGAGGCTGTCGACGTGCAGCTCGTCGTGGATCCGCTCGGCCAGGCGGTGCCCGAGCCCCGGGAGCAGCGTGAACAGCTGCACCGGGTCGGCGCCGCCGCGCAGGCGTTCCAGTTGCGCCCAGCGCCCGGTCCGCCACATCTCGACGAGTGCACTGGCGATTCCGCGCCCGACGCCCGGCAACTCGTCGAGCCCCTCCGACCCCGAGCGCTCGATGATCGCTCCGACGTCCTCGGGCAGGTCGCGCACCGTGTCCGCAGCGCGGCGATAGGCGGAGACCCGGAACGGGTTGGCGCGCTGGGCCTCCAGCAGGTCGGCGGCCTCGCGCAGTCGGTCGGAATACATGGCGTTGGTCCGCGCCCTGAGCGCGCCCGGGGGCACGGTGCCTGGGGAGGGGGCGCTGGATACCATGGTTCAGGCCGCTTCGCCGGGACCCTGGTCCGGGAACTGCTCGTGCAGGACTCGCGCCAGCGCGCGGCAGGCGTCCGTCGTAGTGAAGATGCCGACCAGCTTGCCGTCGCGAGTCACCAGCGCCGAGCCGAGGTGGCGCTCGGCCATCGTCGCGGCGACCGTCAGCAACGATGCCCCGGCATCGACCACGTACGAGTCTGGCTGGAACACGTCGCGCACCGTGAGCTCCCGCTCCGGCGGGGAACCGAGGTCCGGGCCGAGCGCCAGCTTGATGTCGCGGTCCGTGAGCACGCCGACCAGCTGTCCCCGCTCCGTGACCGGCAGGTGGCGGATGTGCCGCTCGCGCAGGAATGCATGGGCCTCGGCCAGTGGCGCGTCCACGTCCACGGAGTACGGGAACGGCGTCATGTAGGCGAGGATCTGCGGATTGCGGTGGCGCGACATGGCCCGGTCAGGACCCCCCAACGACAGGGCGATGCTGCGCCAGCGGCGTGGCCGCGCACATCGGGGTTTTACGAGACGGGTCGCCGTTGTTCTATGATCCGGCGCCTCACGCCAGCCGAACGGTGCCTCGCCCATGCTTATGTCCGTGATGCGCTTCCTGCGCTCGATCCTGGCCTCGGTCCTGGTCGGGATCGCGGTCATCGGCTTCGGGGCCTATGCCTGGTTCCTGACACACGGGCCCGAGCCCAGGGTCTGGCACACGGCGCACCTCGACCAGGAATTCACCGCGGCCAAGGCCGGCGAGGTGACCACCATCGCGGCCTACCGCGAGCTCG
>DAOMFD010000019.1:12774-14072 GCA_035429605.1 Steroidobacteraceae bacterium
TTCACCGCGGCCAAGGCCGGCGAGGTGACCACCATCGCGGCCTACCGCGAGCTCGAGGACCGGCTGTACGCAGAGCTCGAGGCGAAGGTGCTGGACAAGGTGCAGCCGGCCGATCGCGGGCCGTTCAACCGCTTCAGCACGGGGAGCCGCAGCGATCCCGGCAAGTGGCCGACCAACTGGAACCGCACCTTCGAGATCACGCCGCCCAACCCGGTCGGCGCGGCGCTGCTCCTGCACGGACTGACGGATTCGCCGTACAGCATGCGCTCGATCGGTCAGCACCTCGCCGGGCGCGGGCTCAAGGTCGTCGGCCTGCGGTTGCCAGGGCACGGCACGGCCCCTTCGGGCCTGTTGAGCTTCGAGATCGAGGACATGCAGGCGGCCGTGCGGATGGCGATGCGCGACCTGCGCCGGCAGATGGGCCCGGACAAGCCGATCTACATCGTCGGCTATTCGAACGGGGCCGCGCTTGCCGTGGACTACACCGTGCAGATCCTCGAGGGGGCGGACCAGCCGATGCCAAAGGGTCTCGTCCTGCTCTCGCCGGCCATCGGGATTTCACCGTTCGCGGTGATCGCGCGCATGCGCACGGGCCTGTCGTCCGTGCCGGGGTTCGAGAAGGCGGCCTGGCAGGTCGTGGAGACGGAGTTCGATCCGTACAAGTATTCCTCGTTCAGCTTCCACGCGGCCGGCGAGACGCAGCGACTCACCAGCGGGCTCGCGGAGCGCGTGAAGAAGCTCGCGGAGCACGGCCCGATCAAGGATTTCCCGCCCGTGCTCGCGTTCCTGTCCACGGTCGACGCGACGATCGTCGCGCCGGCGGTCGTGCACGCGCTGTTCGAGCACCTCGCGCCCGGGTCGCACGAGCTCGTGTTGTTCGACGTCAATCGCCTGTCCGGCCTCCAGGCACTGCTCGTTGCCGACCCCGGCCCGCTCACGCAGCAGTTGCTCGCGATGCCTGATCGCTCCTTCGAGCTCACGGTGATCACGAACGCGACGCCCGACACCCTGCAGGTCCGGGAACTGCAGGCCGCTCCGGGCTCGTCGGCCCAGACCTCGAGGTTGCTCGACGATTCCTGGCCCCAGCACGTGTTCTCGCTGTCGCACGTCGCGATGCCGTTCCCGCCCGACGACTCGTTGTACGGGTACGAGGCGACCCCCGATCGCGGGCACGTGCAACTCGGCCGCGTGCAGCTGCACGGCGAGAACGGGGTCCTGACCGTGCCCGACTGGGTGCTGACGCGGCTGCGCAGCAATCCCTTCCACGCCTACATGCTGCGGCGGATCGACGGATTCAT
>DAOMFD010000019.1:14172-17155 GCA_035429605.1 Steroidobacteraceae bacterium
CTCAACCGCCGGATGCACAACAAGGCGTGGATCGCCGACAACCGCATCGCGATCGTCGGCGGCCGCAACGTCGGCGACGAGTACTTCGGCGCGTCCGACCAGTCCAATTTCAGCGACACGGACGTCGTGCTCGCCGGGCCGGTGGTGGAGGACGTGAGCCGCGAGTTCGACGCATACTGGAACAGCCCGTACGCGGTGCCCGTGTCCCGCTTCGAGACGCGCGAGCCGAAACCCGAGGAACTCGAGCAACTGCGAAGGGCGTCGCGGGAGTTCACCAAGGAAGCCGGGGAGACGCCCTATATCGCGGCGCTGCGGGATCCACGGCGTCGCGGGGAACTGCTCGCCGCCGCGCCGCCGCTGATCGAGGTGCACGACATCCGCGTGCTGGCGGACGACCCGTCGAAGATCGGCAGTGACGAGGTCGGGCTCGCGGCATCGAAGGTGCTGCAGGGGCTGGCCGAGGTGATACAGCAGTCCGGAAGGCAGGTCCTGATCGTCTCGCCGTACTTCGTGCCCGGCAAGCAGGGTGCCGAAGACCTCGAGAGAGGTGCGCGGCGCGGCATCGACGTCGAGGTATTGACCAACTCACTGGCGGCGACCGACGTGGCGGCCGTGCACGTCGGTTACGCGCGCTACCGCAAGGAACTGCTGAAGAGCGGCGTGCAGATCTACGAGATGAAGCGCATCACCGCGGACTCGCAGGAAGCCAAGCACCTGAGCCTGCTCGGCTCGACGAGCGCCACGCTGCACACGAAAGCCCTGGTCGTGGACGATCGCTGGTCGTTCGTCGGCTCGATGAACCTCGATCCGCGCTCCGCGAACCTGAACACCGAGATGGGCGTGCTCGTGGACAGCCCCGAACTCGCACGCCAGCTGAGCGAGCAATTCAGGGAGAACACCGCGTCGGAGCTGAGCTACCACGTCGTGTTCGACCCGGAGCGAGGCCTCGTCTGGCACGACCAGGTGAACGGCCAGGACCGCGAACTGGAGCACGAGCCGGACACCAGCATCGGCCGGCGCATGACGGTCACCCTGCTGCGGCTGCTGCCGATGGAGTCGCAGCTCTGAGCAGCCCGGCCGCCGGGCGCGGCTACTGGGGCAGCTCGTCCACCTTGATCCAGGCGTCGTACCGGGACCCCGACGAGTATCGGCCCCACACCAGCAGTCCGCCCGTGTCCGACGCGGTGCTTTCGGTCACCGCGCCGAGGTGCACCCACTCGCCGAGCCGCGCCGTCACGGTCGAATCCGTTCCCGCGGTGCGGATCGTGCCGCCGCGCCCGGGCTCGTAGGACTGCTGTCGCGGCGAGATCACCAGCGTCACGGTGTCCCCATTCACGCGCGGCGTGGCGTAGAAACCGGTGTTCGCGTCGCGGAACGTCGTGGATTGCTGCACGACCGGGGCGCCCCAGCCGGAGGTCACCGTCGTCGTCGTGTACGGCACGGAGCGGCCCATCGAGATGTAGGCCTCCGTGCCCTCGAGTGCGCGCACGGTGCTGACATTCTGCAAGTTCGCCTGCTGCTGGCGTTCTCGTGCGACCACGCTGGCCGAGGAATCGACGCCCGGCGGCCGGTTCACGCCGATCGACACGTCGCCCGACGAGACCGTCGCCGAGCCGCGCACGTCGGCGGCTGACAGACCGCTGGCCGTGCCCTGGCCAACGCTGATCACGAGCTGCCGTGGAGGACGATCGATGACGGCGAGGGCCTCGCGGACCCGCGCCTGCGTCGCCGGACCCGCGCGCAGGAACAGCTTGTCGTCCACGCCGGTGAGACCGTCGCCCGGATCCAGCAGGGGTTGCAGCACCGGGATGACCTGGTCCGCCAGGCGGTAATGCAGGTCGATCACCTGCATGTCCTGTGCCGACACCGCCGTGCAGCCCAGCAGGACGGCCAGGAACGCCAGCGGGCGCAGCGGGCACAGGCGACGGGGATGCGCGGCGGGCACGGATTCGGTCATGATCGAGCCTCGCGGGAGGTCGTCGGCATGATCGTACTAGAGACGGCGCGGCTGCGGTTGCGACGCTTCACGAAAGACGACGTGGATCACCTGGTGACGCTGGACTCCGACCCGGAGGTGATGCGCTACGTCACCTACGGCGCGCCGACCCCCCGAAGCACGTATGAGGACGTCATCCTGCCGCGCTGGTTCCAGATCTACGAGCAGACGCCGCTGCTCGGGTACTGGGCCGCCGAGAGCACCGCGGACGGGAGCTTCGTCGGCTGGTTTCACCTCCGGCCCGACCGGTTCGACGCGGACGAGCAGGAACTCGGCTACCGATTCGCCCGCTCCGCCTGGGGGCGAGGCTACGCGACGGAAGGCTCGCGCGCGGTGATCGCGCACGGCTTCACGCGGGTCGGTGCGCGGAGGATCTGCGCGCGCACCCTCGCGGCCAATCTCCGCTCGCGTCGGGTGATGGAGAAATGCGGCCTCGAGTTCGAGCAGGACTTCGTCTACCCGGAGGACGTGCTGCAGGGACGCGACGAGTCGGAGCGCGCGGCGGTCAAGTACTCCATCGGTTTCGACGCGTGGGTGGCGCGAAGCAAGGCGCCGTCGCCACAATGACCACGCAACAGGGAGCAGAATCGATGTCCGCGGGGCAGGGCTCGCCGGCCAAGGCAATCTTCTACGCGCTCCTGGCCAACCTCGGCATCGCGGTCACCAAGACCGGGGCCGCCGTCTATACGAACTCGGGCAGCATGGTCGCGGAGGCGATCCACTCCTGCGCGGACTGCACCAACCAGGTGCTGCTGTTCCTCGGCCTCAGGCAGGCCGACCGGCCGCCGACCCCCGAGCACCCGCTCGGCTTCGGCAAGGCCAGTTACTTCTGGAGTTTCGTGGTCGCGCTCCTGCTCTTCAGCCTGGGCGGGCTGTTCTCGATCTACGAAGGCCTGCACAAGCTGCGGGAGCCCGAACCACTCCACCAGGCCTGGATCGCGCTCACCGTGCTCGGGCTGGCGATCGCGCTCGAGACGGGCAGTCTCG
>DAOMFD010000019.1:17255-19903 GCA_035429605.1 Steroidobacteraceae bacterium
GGAGGCCCACCCGGAAGTGGGCTGGTGCTTCCTCGAGCCCGACGTCAGCGACTGATCGACGCCATCTCGTAGACGATGCGTGCCGCGGTCCTGGCCGTGCGGCCGGACTCGTCGTGCTGCGGGTTCAGTTCCGCGACATCCGCGAGGAGCAGCTTGCCGGGACGCGAGCCGTGCGCACAGGCTGCGAGCACGCCGCGCACGAGTGCGATGGCCCGCCCGAGCGGGATGCCGAAGGCCGCCGGTGCGCTGACGCCGGGCGCGACCGAAGCCGGCAGCGCGTCCAGGCAGAAGGTCAGGTAGATCGCGGAAGAGTCGGCGACGAAACGGCGGATGCGCTCCTCGCTGCCGGGCGCTGCGACCTCGGTGTCGAGTATCACTTCGGCTCCGAGTGCCGACGCCCGGTCGAACAGCGCCGGCGTGTTCGCGGCCGGGCTCGCGCCGGCGCAGAGATAGCGAAATTCGCGGCCAACCGCCGCGCGTGCCTCGGCAATCTGCAGGAACGGCGTGCCGGACGTGCCCCGACCCGGTGTCTCCGGCCGGCGCAGGTCGAGGTGAGCATCGATGTTGACGATCCCGAGACGGTCGAGGCGTGGATCGCCGGCGAGCGCGCGCTCGAGCCCCAGGTACGCAGCCCATGCGATCTCATGGCCTCCGCCCATGCCGACCGGAAGGTGCCCGCGCCGCAGCAGGCCGGCCACGAGGGCTGCGTATTCCTGCTGTGCGGCTTCGAGCGCGTCTGCTTCGCAGCCGACATCACCCGCGTCGTAGAGCCGCCGGTCGTTGCCGCCGTGCCAGGCGAGGTTGCCGAGCATGCGCCGCAATTCTCGCGGGCCGTCCGCGGACCCGGGGCGACCGTGGTTGCGTCGCACGCCCGCGTCGCAGGCAAATCCTGCAAGCGCGACCCCGGGTTGGCCGTCATCGCTCGCAGGGCGGATCACCTGGTGCCAGCGACGGCCGGCCTCGCCGTCCGCGGCATCCACGCGGCCAGCCCATGCTCCCATGTCTCTGGTATGCGTCATCGCACGCCTCACACGGCTCGTTCGAGGACGATCTCGCCGTCCTTCACGACCATGCTGCAAGGGTTGAATCCGGCCCAGTAGCCGAGCTCGTCCGGGGAGTCGACGGACCAGGCTGCAAAGTCCGCTGCATGGCCGGGTGCGATCGAGCCGCGCTCGGCCTCCAGGCCCAGTGCACGCGCGGCATGGCGCGTCGCGCCGAGCAGGACCTCCTCGCTCGTGAGCCCGAACAGTCGACGAGCCATGTTCATCGCGAGCAGCAGCGACGCGCAGGGCGAGGTGCCCGGGTTGCAGTCGGACGCGACCGCGATCGGCACCCGGTTCGCGCGCAATGCGGCGACCGGCGGCAGCTGCTCCTCTGCGAGCGCGTAGAAAGCCACCGGCAGCAGCACCGCGACCGTGCCCGATCGGGCGAGCGCCGCAGCGTCTGCCTCGTTCGCGTACTCGAGGTGGTCGCAGGACAGGGCCCCATATCGCGCGGCGACCTGGCTGCCGCCGATGTTGGAAAGTTGCTCGGAGTGCAGGCGGACCGGGAGGCCGTGCGCGCGCGCCGCCGCGAACAGCCGCCCGCACTGCTCCGTCGAGAACGCGATGTCCTCGCAGTACGCGTCCACCGCGTCGACCAGCCGCCCCGGGGACTGTCCCTTGCGGGGAGCAGGGGACTGTCCCTTGGCTGGACCAGCTGCCGCGACCCCGCCTTCGCGCAGCAGACGCGGCAGCCAGTCATTGCAGACGGTGTCGATGTAATCGTCGGCGCGACCGGAGAATTCCGGCGGCAGTGCGTGTGCGGCGAGCAGACTGGTCGAGACGGTGACCGGATGCTCCGATTCGAGACGGCGTGCGGCACGCAGCATCTTCGATTCGCCCTCGAAGTCGAGCCCGTAGCCCGACTTGATCTCGACCGTCGTGACGCCTTCCGCGAGCAGCGACGCGAGGCGCGGCCGGCTCTGCTCGACGAGGTCGTCCTCACTCGCCGCCCGGGTCGCGCGAACCGTGCTCAGGATACCGCCGCCTTCGCGCGCGATCTCCGCATAGCTCGATCCGGAGGTGCGTCGCGCAAACTCGGCGGCGCGCTGTCCGGCGAACACCAGGTGTGTGTGGCAGTCGACGAGTCCCGGCGTCACCCAACGATTCGCGAGCTCGACGGTGCGATCCGGTCGCAGTCCCGACGGTACCTCGCGCGCGTCACCCACCCACTCGATCGTGCCACCGCGGGTGACGATCGCGCCCGCAGCGTGCACCTGGCCGTGCTCATTGCAGGTCGCGACACGCGCGTTGCGCCAGAGCGTCAACATCAGTCGAGGAAGGGGAGGTTGAGGTGATGCTCGCGGGCGCAGTCCACCGCGATGTCGTAGCCCGCGTCGGCATGGCGCATCACGCCGGAGGCGGGGTCGTTCCACAGCACGCGCTCGATGCGCTTCGCGGCGGCCGGCGTTCCGTCGCAGACGATCACCACGCCCGCATGCTGCGAGTAGCCGATGCCGACCCCGCCGCCGTGGTGGATCGATACCCAGGTGGCGCCGCTCGCGGTGTTGAGCAGCGCATTCAGCAGCGGCCAGTCGGCCACGGCGTCGGACCCGTCGCGCATCGCTTCGGTCTCGCGGTTCGGGCTCGCCACCGAGCCGGAGTCGA
>DAOMFD010000020.1:0-3105 GCA_035429605.1 Steroidobacteraceae bacterium
AACTCCGACGAGGCGCTGCGCGAGGTCGCGCTCGACCTCGAGGAAGGCGCCGACATGGTGATGATCAAGCCCGGCCTGCCCTACCTCGACATCGTCCGGCGCGTGAAGGACCGGTTCGGCGTGCCTACCTTCGTGTACCAGGTGAGCGGCGAGTACGCGATGCTCATGGCCGCCGCGGGCAACGGCTGGCTCGACGAGCGCGCGGTGGTGCTCGAGGCGCTCACCTCCATCAAGCGAGCCGGCGCGGACGGGATCCTGACGTACTTCGCGCGCAGGGCAGCGCAGTGGCTCAAGGAAATCAACCCTTGATCCGACGCGAACCTCCACCTGCGACCCGCTGATCGCCAGCCACCACTGCATCGCCGCCTGCCATGTCCGCCGCCTACGGCCTGTTCGGATACCCGGTCCAGCACAGCTGGTCGCCGTTCATCCACGGCATGTTCGCGAAACAGACCGGCCAGGAGATGACCTATCGCCTGTTCGAGTCGCCACCGGAGCGCTTCCGCAGCGAGATCCTCGGGTTCCTCGGCACCGGCGGCGGCAGCGGCGCGAACGTGACCCTGCCCCACAAGCAGGCGGCGACGGAACTCGTCAATGAGCTGACGGCGCGGGCGCAGATGGCCGACGCCATCAACACCATCGTGCGCACCGAGTCCGGGCTGCTCGGCGACAACACCGACGGTGCCGGCCTGCTCACGGACCTGACGCGCAATCTCGGCCTCGGCTGGTCCGCCCCGCGCATCCTGGTGCTCGGCGCGGGCGGCGCGGCCCGTGGCGCCATCGGTCCGTTGCTCTCCCTCAAGCCGCGCATGATCGTGATCGCGAATCGCACCGCCGCGCGGGCGGAACAGCTCGCGTGGGAATTCCGGGATTTCGGCGCGGTGAGCGGCTGCGAGTACTCGCGCCTCGAGAACCAGCGCTTCGACCTGATCGTGAACGCCACGGCCGCGAGCCTGCGCGGGGAAGTGCCGCTGATCCCGATCGGCGTGGTCGACTCGATGACGACCTGCTATGACATGGCTTACGGCGTCGGCGACACCGCATTCGTCGCGTGGGCGAAGCGCATCGGCGCCGGCCGCGCCGAGCAGGGCTGGGGCATGCTCGTCGAGCAGGCTGCGGAAGCGTTCGAGCTCTGGCGCGGCGTGCGGCCCGACACGGCGCCCGTGCTGCAGGCGCTGCACAAGCGCGCCGCTACGGGCCCTCGTAATCCTTCTTCAGGTTGACGTACCACGCGGCCATGATGGGGATGCGCGCCACCTCCGCCGGCGTGAGTTCCCTTGCGCGACGTGCCGGGTTCCCGACGTAGAGGCCGCCCGACTCGAGCCGCTTGCCGGGCGTGACGACTGCGCCGGCGCCGATCGTCACGTCGTCCTCGACGACGACGCCGTCGAGGACGATCGCCCCGATCCCCACCAGCACGCGGTTGCCGATGGTGCAGCCGTGCACCACGACCTTGTGCGCGATCACCACGTCCTCGCCGATCAGCAGCGGCCAGCCGGTGTCATTTCCCGGATACGGCCGGGACACGTGCAGCACGCTGCCGTCCTGCACGTTGCTGCGGGCACCGATGCGGATCTGGTTGACATCCCCGCGCACGACCGCCATCGGCCAGATGGAGACGTCCGCGCCCGTCTCGACGTCGCCGATGACGAGTGCGGCCGGGTCGACGTAGGTGCCGGGGCCGAGTTTCGGCCGGAGGTCGAGATAGGGCAGGACGGGCATGCGAAGCCGCTTGCGGAATTGAGACCCCTAGTCTAGACGCTCGGGGCCGGGACCCTGCAATCTTGCCGGGCGGCGGCCACACCGGACCGCCGGGGAGACCGATCGATGATCGTCGTGCTGCTGCTCCTGGTCGCGCTGCTGGTGGTGGCGGCCGTGTACGTGGTCCGCATCTTCAACGGCCTGGTGGCGCTGCGGGAGAACGTCCGCAAGGCCTGGGCCAACATCGACGTGCTGCTCACCCAGCGCCACGACGAGCTGCCGAAGCTGGTCGAGACCTGCAAGCGCTACATGGGCTACGAGCGCGAGACGCTCGAGCGCGTCATGCAGGCGCGCGCGGCCCTGTTCCAGGCCCAGGGCCGGGGTGACGTCGCCGCGGTCGGCGCGGCCGAACAACAGCTGCGCGACGGGATCGGCCGGCTGTTCGCGGTGGCCGAGAACTACCCCGCCCTGAAGGCCGACGAGGGCTTCCGGCACCTGCAGGGCCGCATCACGGAGCTCGAGGAGGGCATCGCGGACCGTCGCGAGCTCTACAACGAATCGGTCAACCTGCTGAACATCCGCATCCAGACCTTCCCGGACCTCGTCGTCGCGCGCCTCTTCGACTTCAAGGCCGCCTCGCTGCTCGAGTTCGCGGAGGAGCAGAAGCGGGACGTGGACCTGGGCAAGCTGTTTGGCTGAAGCGTCGGATTTCTGGTTCTGGGTCATCGCCCTGTCGTTCGCCGTCGCGGGCGGAGGCTGGCTGTCGCTGCGATCGCTCAGGATCGCGCGCCTGCTCGAGGACACCCCGACCTCGCGCATCCGCTCCGCCGCGCAGGGCTACGTCGAGCTGTCGGGCCGCTGCCGCGCGATGGACGGAACGCGCAACGACGCACCGCTCACGCAGCGGCCGTGCGTGTGGTGGCGTTATCGGATCCAGCAGAAATCGGAGTCGGGCGCACCGGGAAAGCGCCGGGAGTCGTGGACCACGATCAACTCCGGCCGCTCGGAGCTGCCGTTCCTGCTCGACGACGGCACGGGCGAGTGCATCGTCCAGCCTTCGGGTGCCGAGGTCGTCACCGGCGAATCCACGACGTGGTACGGCAGCACGCCGTGGCCCACGCAGGCGGCCGGCGCGGGCCTGCTGCATTCGCAGGAGCATCGGTACCGCTATTTCGAGGAACGGGTCTACGAGCACGAGCAGCTCTGCCTGTTGGGCAAGTTCCAGTCGCTCACTTCCACCACGGCGAGCGACTCCCAGGCCGAGGTCGCGGCGCTCCTCGCGGACTGGAAGGACGACCAGCCTGCACTCGTCGAGCGCTTCGACCGTGACCGCGATGGCCGCGTCAGCCTGGCGGAGTGGGAACAGGCGCGCGAGGCCGCCCGGCGTACCGTCGCCGAACGCGC
>DAOMFD010000020.1:3205-15391 GCA_035429605.1 Steroidobacteraceae bacterium
CTGCAGGCATCCCAGCTGCCGCGATTCTCGGCGTTCGACCCGGACCGGGTCGAGCCCGCGATCCGGCAACTTCTCGACGACAATCGCCGCGAGATCGCGGCGCTGCTCGACGACGGCGCCTCGGGCTGGGACGGGCTCGTCGCGCCGCTGGAGCGCATGCAGCATGCGCTCGCCTGCGCGTGGTCGCCGGTGGGTCACCTGAACGGCGTCATGAACGGGGACCGGATCCGCGCCGCCTACAACGCCTGCCTGCCGTTGCTCACCGCGTATCACACCGAGCTTGCGCAGAACGCACGGCTGTGCGCCGCTTACCAGCGCGTGTACGACACCGAGGGCGCCCGGCTCGACGAGGCGCAGCGCACGCTGCTCGAGCACGCGCTGCGCGACTTCCGGCTGTCCGGCGTGTCCCTGCCCGACGACCGCAAGCGACGCTTCGGCGAAGTGATGGAGCGGCTGGCGACCGTGCAGGCGAAGTTCGACGAGAACGTCCTCGACGCGACCAACGCATGGTCGCGGCACATCGACCTGGAGTCGCAACTCGACGGCCTGCCGCCGACCACGGTCGAGCGCGCGAGACGCGCCGCCGCCGAGTCGGGCCGTCCGGGCTGGCTGCTCGCGCTGGACGCGCCCAACTACCAGGCGGTCATGACCCACGCCTCGGACGCGGAGCTGCGTCGCGAGTTCTACGAAGCGTGGACGACGCGCGCGTCCGACCAGGGCCCGCACGCGGGACGGTGGGACAACACGGGCCTCATGGCCGAGATCCTCGGGCTGCGTCACGAGGCGGCCAACCTGGTCGGGTTCGCCGACTACGCGCAGTACTCGCTCGCGACCAAGATGGCACGCGAGACCGGCGAGGTCCTGTCGTTCCTGCGCGAGCTGGCCCGGCTGAGCCGGCCCGCGGCCGAGCGCGAGTTCGCGGACCTCGAGCGCTACTCGGGACGCAAGCTCGAGGCGTGGGACGTGGCGTACTGGTCGGAGCGGCTGAAGCACGAGCGCTTCGAGGTATCCGCCGAGTCCCTGCGGCCGTATTTCCCGCTGCCGCGCGTGCTAGCGGGACTCTTCACCGTCGTCTCCAGGCTGTACCGCATCCGCATCGTGGCGCGCGCGGGCGCCGACGTGTATCACCCGGACGTGCGCTACTTCGACGTGCTCGATCGCGATGGCAGCCCGCGCGGCGGCTTCTTCGTCGATCTCTACGCGCGCCCGAAGAAGCGCGGCGGCGCGTGGATGGACGACTGCGTCGGCCGCATGCGCATCGGGCCGTCGAGCGCGCTGCCGGTCGCCTACCTGGTGTGCAATTTCACGCCACCCGTGGGGGACCGCCCGTCGCTGCTCACGCACGACGAGGTGCTCACGCTGTTCCATGAGTTCGGGCACGGGCTGCACCACATGCTCACGCGGGTCGACTACCCGAGCGTCGCCGGCATCAACGGAGTGCCCTGGGACGCGGTCGAGCTGCCGAGCCAGTTCATGGAGAACTTCGCCTGGCGACACGAGGTGCTGCCGCTCATCTCGGCGCACGTCGAGACCGGCGAGCCGCTGCCGTCGGCGACCCTCGCGAAGCTGCAGGCGACGCGGACCTTCCAGGCGGGCATGCAGACGGTGCGGCAGCTCGAATTTGCGCTGTTCGATTTCCGGCTCCACGCGGAGCACGTGCCCGGCGCGCCGCCGCGGATCGCGGAGACGCTCGAGGAGGTCCGTCGCGAGGTCGCGGTGGTGCGGCCACCCGCGTTCAACCGCTTCCCGCACAGCTTCCAGCACATTTTCTCCGGCGGGTACGCCGCCGGCTATTACAGCTACAAGTGGGCCGAGGTCCTGTCCGCCGACGCGTTCGGCGCGTTCGAGGAGCACGGCGTCTTTGACCGGGCGACGGCGGCGAGTTTCCTGCGCTCGATCCTCGAGCGCGGCGGCAGTCGCGACGCGATGGAGGCATTCGTCGAGTTCCGCGGCCGCAAGCCCCGGCTCGAGCCGCTCCTCAGGCAGATGGGACTCGCGGCGTAGCAATGCTGCTCGCCACCTGGAACGTCAACTCGCTGCGCGTGCGCTTGCCGCACCTGCGGGACTGGCTTGCGGCCAATCCGCTCGACGTCCTGGCATTGCAGGAGACCAAGATTCCGGACGCGGACTTTCCACGCGGGGAAATCGAGTCGCTCGGCATGCGCGCCGTGTTCAGCGGCCAGCGCACCTACAACGGGGTCGCGATCCTGTCGAAGGAGGAACCGCGCGACGTCGTCGCCGGTATCCCGGCGTTCGACGACGAGCAGCGGCGCGTGATCGCGGCGACGGTCGGTGGCGTACGCGTGATCGACGTGTATGTCCCGAACGGGCAGGAAGTCGGTTCGGAGAAGTTCGAGTACAAGCTGCGCTGGCTCGAGGCGCTGCGCGGCTACGTGGTCGCGGAACTGGCGCGGCATCCGCGGCTCGTGGTGCTCGGCGACTACAACATCGCGCCGGAGGACCGCGACGTGCACGACCCGAAGGCCTGGGAGGGCTCGGTCCACGTGAGCGAGCCGGAGCGGGCGGCGCTGCGCGCACTCGTCGCCGCAGGTCTCGTCGACTGCTTCCGGCTGTTCGAGCAGCCGGAGAAGTCGTTTTCGTGGTGGGACTACCGGATGATGGCATTCCGGCGCAACGCAGGTCTCAGAATCGACCTGATCCTCGCGAGCGCGGAAATGGCCAAAAAATGCGCGGAAAGTCGCATCGACAAGGCGCCGCGCAAGCTCGAACGGCCGTCCGATCACACCCCGGTGCTCGCCAGGTTTGACATATAGGCGCCGGGCGCGCGGTGTCGGTTTTCTTTACTCTGGCGTTCCCCATCCGAAGGACTACACTCGGTCGCATCCAATGACGCCCGCGACCTCGGCCCGCCGCTGACAACAACAATCCGGCCATGCGATACAGGCGCAGCGATTACGACGTGACGAACACCGTTCAGGTGAGTTCCGTCGCGTCGGTGAAGCGGGCAGTCGAGGATCTCTATTCGCAGACCTGGCCCAGCGGGCAGGTCGACCGTGTCTCGGCGGCGTTCGGCGACTTCGAGCGGCTGTTCACCGGGCAGTTCCCCGGCTACTTCGGCTGCGACACCGTATACCACGACCTGCAGCATTCCCTCGACGACACGCTCGCGATGGCGCGCCTGCTCGCCGGGTACGACCGCTCGCACACGCCCGAGCAGCGCCTCGGCCCGGAGCGCGCGGCGATGGGACTCGTCACGGCGCTGTTCCACGACTCGGGCTACATCCGGCAGACGGACGACACGCAGCACCGCAATGGCGCCGAGTTCACGCTCACGCACGTCGGTCGCAGCGCGCGGTTCCTCGCCCGCTATCTCCCGACCATCGGCATGGCCGAGTGGGTGCCCGTCGCCACGCAGATCGTGCACTACACGGGCTACGAGCTGCCCTTCGACCAGATCCGGCTCGACGACCCGCGCGACCGCAAGGTCGGCCACCTGCTCGGCACCGCGGACATGATCGCGCAGATGTCGGACCGCTGTTACCTCGAGAAGTGCCGCGACCGGCTCTACGCCGAGTTCGTACTCGGTGGCATCGCGGTCTCGACGAGTGCGGACGGCGGACTCAAGGTCACCTACGGTTCCGGGCTCGACGTGCTGCGCCAGACGCCGGAGTTCGTGGCGGACACCATGCGCACGCGGCTCGACGGCGAGTTCGGCGGCGCGTACCGCTACGCCGAGCCGCTGTTCGGCGGCCGCAACCCGTACATGGAAGCGATCGACCGCACCCTTTCGTACCTGAAGCAGGTCCTGCACTCGAAGCGCTGGTCGATGCTGCGGCGCGAGCCGCCCTGCTTCACCTGGGAAAAGAATCCGCTGCAGAACACGCGGACGCTGGTCATCGACCGGCTCAAGGCCGCCGTCGCCTGAAATTAGAAATAGGGGACATTCTCCTAATTCCCGAGCGGGAAATAGGAGAATGTCCCCTATTTTCCCAGGGCGTCGAGCAGCGCCACGGGGTCGCCGGACACGTGCAGCAGCGCGCGGTGCTGCGGCTTGAGAAATCCCGACGCGACGGCGTGGTCGAGGTACGCGACCAGCTGGTCGTAATAGCCGTTCACGTTGAGCAGGCCGTTGCACTTGGCCTCGAGTCCGAGCTGGGCCCAGCTCAGTGCCTCGAACATTTCGTCCATCGTCCCGATGCCGCCCGGCAGCGTGAGAAACGCGTCGCCAAGGTCGCCCATGAGGACCTTCCTCTCGGTCAGCGTCTCGACGATCTCGATTTCCGTGAGCCCGTCGTGGCCGACTTCCCACTCGTAGAGGAACCGCGGGATCACGCCGATCACGCGACCGCCCGCCTCGAGCGCGGCGTCGGCAAGCGCGCCCATCGACCCCACCCGGCCTCCTCCGTAGACCAGCGTCCAGCCGCGCCGGGCGATGTCCCGGCCGACGGCACGGGCCGCCGCGCCGAACGCCGGATCGTTGCCCTGCGCCGAACCGCAGAAGAC
This sequence comes from Steroidobacteraceae bacterium, assembly GCA_035429605.1. Classification (GTDB taxonomy): domain Bacteria; phylum Pseudomonadota; class Gammaproteobacteria; order Steroidobacterales; family Steroidobacteraceae; genus RPQJ01. The sequence continues at coordinate 7,670 of DAOMFD010000020.1, forward strand.
GCAGATCGCGACGGTCACGCGCCCGCCAGTCCCCGGAGGAACGCGGCCGGGTCCTCGCCGCGCTCGAGCACCTCGACCAGCGCCGATCCCACCACGACGCCGTCCACGTGCCCGGTCATGCGGGACACCTGTTCGCGCCCGCGGATGCCGAAGCCGGCACACACGGGAACCGGCGACACCGCGCGCACGCGATCCATGTACGACAGCACTTCGTCCGGCACGGCGACGCTCTTGCCGGTCGTGCCGGTCATGGTCACCGCGTAGACGAAGCCCTGGCTCGCGGCGCACAGCATCCGCAATCGCGCGTCGGGCGTGACCGGCGTGACCATCTGCACCAGCGCCAGTCCCTCGCGGTCGAACGCCGCGCGGGTCTCGGCGCTTTCCTCGTACGGCAGGTCCGGGATGATGAATCCGGAGACACCCGATCGCACGGCCGCCTCTGGCAGGCGGTCGAGGCCATAGGCGAGCAACGGATTGAGGTAGCTCATGAGCAGCAGGGGAGACTTCGGCCGTTGCATCGCGCCGAGCTCATCCAGCAGCCACGGCAGCGTGAATCCCGCCTGCAGCGCGACGTGGCTCGCGCGCTGGATGGTCATGCCATCGGCCATGGGATCGGAGAACGGCACGCCGATTTCCACCACATCCGCGGTGTCGCCGATCGCCGTGAGACTGCGCCGGAAACTCCCGCGGTCCGGAAAGCCTGCCGTCATGAAGCCCACGAGGGCCGGTCGCCCGGTCGCGGCCCGTGCGCGGATCGCGGCGCTGATCGTGTCGCGCGGCTTGCCCATCAGACCTTCCCCCTGAGCAGCGTGCGCTGCAGCGTCGGCATGTCCTTGTCGCCGCGGCCGGACAACCCGATCAGGATGCGACTGCCGGGATTCGCACGCGCGTAGCGCTTCGCCCCCGCGAACGCGTGCGCGCTCTCGATCGCCGGCAGGATGCCCTCGGCCTGGCAGCACTCGGCGAGCGCCGCGAGCGACTCGTCGTCCTCGGCCGCCTCGTAAATCACGCGACCGATCGTGGCGAGCAGGGCGTGCTCGGGCCCTACACCGGGGTAGTCGAGGCCTGCCGACACCGAGTGGGTCTCCTGGATCTGACCGTGCTCGTCCTGCAGCAACAGCGAGTAGCAGCCCTGCAGCACGCCGGGCCTACCGTACGCAAGCGATGCGGCGTTCTGCCCGAGGCCCGTGCCCGTGCCGCCGGCCTCGAAGCCGAGCAGCTTCACGCCGAGGTCGCGCACGAACGGATGAAACAGCCCGATGGCGTTGGAGCCGCCCCCGACGCATGCGACCGTGACGTCCGGCAGCGCGCCGGCCTGCTCCAGCATCTGCGCACGGGCCTCGACTCCGATCACCGACTGGAATTCGCGCACGAGGTACGGATACGGGTGCGGTCCGACCGCCGACCCGAGCAGGTAGTACGTGCCGTCCGGGTCCGACACCCAGTCGCGCAGCGCCTCGTCGATCGCGGCGCGCAGCGTCTGGTCGCCGCCGGTCACCGGCACGACCTCGGCGCCGAGCAGCTTCATGCGCCCGACGTTCGGCGCCTGGCGCTCCATGTCCACCGCGCCCATGTACACGACGCAGGGCAGGCCGAGGCGAGCGCAGGCGGCGGCCGACGCGACGCCGTGCTGTCCGGCGCCGGTCTCGGCGACGATGCGCCGGGCGCCGAGCCGCTTCGCGAGCAGCGCCTGCCCGATCGCGTTGTTGATCTTGTGCGCGCCCGTGTGCGCGAGGTCCTCGCGCTTGAGCCAGACCTCGGCGCCCCAGCGACGCGACAGCTCGCGCGCGTGCGTGAGCGGCGTCGGGCGACCCACCCACGTGCGCAGTTCCGATTCGAACTCCGCGCGGAATGCCGGATCGGGCAGGATGGTGCGCACGCCTTCCTGCAGCCGGTCGAGCGCCGGGACCAGCGTCTCCGGCACGTACCGGCCGCCGAACGGCCCGAATCGCCCGCGCGCATCCGGGAATGCGCCTGCCAGCGTCTGCGCGAGCAGCGTGTCCCGATCGACTTTCAATGCCTCCGCTCTCATCGACGATACTCCTCGGCTGCGAGGGCCCGTCCCGCCTCACGGGCGGCCCTCACGAATTCACGAATCATGGCTGGATCCTTGGTTCCGCGAATCGATTCGACGCCGGAACTCACGTCCACGCCGAACGGGCGGACCATGCGCACGGCGTCGGCGACGTTACCCGCATCGAGCCCGCCTGCGAGCACGACCTGAGTCCGTCGTGCGACGCGCGTCGCCTGTGACCAGTCCGCCCTCTCGCCCGTCCCGCTGCGCGCGCCCTCGAAGAGCACTTGCGCGGGCGGCGGGTCCGGCAACACGTTCTCGTTCCGCAATACAGGCAACACCCTCTGGCCGGCCGGCAGCCCGAGCCCAGCCATGGCTTCGACGTCGGCCTGGATGCAGTCGGGCCGAATCACACGTATGACCTCGAGCACCTGCGCCGCCGTTGGCCGCAGGAACACCGCCACCCGCTCGATGCCGGCCGGTACCGCGCCCTGCAGGTCGCTCGCCTCGGCGACGGAAAGATTGCGCGGGGAGTCCGCGTGAAACACGAATCCCACGGCATCGGCGCCCGCACCCGCTGCGGCCTCGATCGCTGCACGCGTCCTCAACCCGCACACCTTGATCCAGAGCCTGTCCACGCGCTTCAAGCCCGCCCGGCACGGCCGGCCGCAACGATCTCGCGGACGGCCTGCTTCGCATCGGCACGGCGCATCAGGCTCGTGCCGACCAGCGCGAACCGGTAGCCCAGCGACGCGACCCGCGCGGCGTCCTCGGGCGTCTGCACCCCGCTCTCCGCGACGCAGGGCCAGTCGGGCGGCATGCGGTCACGGAGTTCTGCGAAGCGTCCGAAGTCGATCTCGAGGGTCTCGAGGTCGCGGCAATTGAGTCCCATCAGCACCTGCTCGTCGCGGCCTTCCCGCTGCGACGCGACTTCTCCCGCGGCCTTGAGGTCGCTCGCGCTGAACGCCTCGAGCAGCACGAACAGGCCGAGGTCAGCGGCGGCGTCCATCAAAGCGGTCAATCGCTCCCGCGGGACCATGCGCACGATGAGCAGGATGCCGGACGCGCCGTACGCGCGCGCCTCGAGCACCTGGTACGGGTCCACGATGAAGTCCTTGCGCATCGCCGGCACGCCGTACGGCTGCAGCACGTCGGCGGCGAGCCGCAGGTGCTCGAGATCGCCGTCGAAGCGCGTCGGTTCCGTGAGGATCGAGCAAATCGTGGCACCGCCCTCGGCATAGGCCTCCAGGCGTCGCACCGGGTCGATCGTCCGCGCCGACAGGTCGCCGACGGATGGCGAGCGCAGCTTCAGCTCCGCGATCACGTCGAAGCCCTCGCGATCGAGCTTGAGCCGGGGCGGCTCTGGCGTCGCAAGCGCCGCCGCCCTCAGCGCCGCATCCGGCGCCCGCTCGCGTGCCTGCGCGACGCGCTCGTAGCTCGAACGGACCATGTCGGACAGCAGGCCCAAGGAGTGTGTCCCGTGATCAGCGAGTGACGGCCAGTGACTGACCGAACGCGGCGAGGCGCTCGAGGAATCGCGCGCCGTCCCCGCGATCGATGGCTGCAGCGGCCGCCTGCATTCCCTCAGCGGCGGACGAAGCCGCTCCCGTGACCTCCAGCGCAAGGGCGGTGTTGAGCACGATGGCATCGCGGTGCGGCCCGCGATCGCGGCCCTCGAACACCGCGCGCAATGCGGCTGCGTTGTGCGCCGGGTCGCCGCCGGCCAGGTCTTCGACCGAGCAGCGCGCCACGCCGAGGTCGCGCGGGTCCCGCAGCTCGCGCACCGCGCGTCCGGGCCGCACGTCGTACAGCTCGAAGGGACCGATCGGCGTCGCTTCGTCCCACGCCGGCTCGCCGTGGATGACGAACGCCCGCTCGACCGACATGCCGGCCAGGGTCTCGGCCATGAGCTTCGCGGCATCCGCACTGTAGGCGCCGATCAGGCTGAACGGCGGCTCGGCCGGGTTCGTCAGCGGGCCGAGCAGGTTGAACACCGTGCGCACGCCGAGGTCGCGGCGCACCGGCGCCACTGCCTTCGTCGCAGGGTGGTAGTGCGGCGCGAACAGGAAGGTGAACCCGGTCGCCGCGAGACAGTCGCCGGCCGCGCGTTCGTCGAGCGGCAGCGGCAGCCCGAGCGATTCGAGCAGGTCGGCGCTGCCCGAGCGGCTCGAAATCGAGCGATTGCCGTGCTTCACGACGCGCAGGCCCATGGCCGCTACGAGCAGCGAGGCGCCGGTGGAGATGTTGAAGCTGCCGGACGCATCGCCGCCGGTGCCAACGATGTCGATCGCAGGCGGTCCCGGCGGCAGGTTCGGCCGGCGTGCAAGCCGGCGCATCGCACTCGCGAAGCCGCGCACCTCGTCGGCAGTCACGCCCTTCGATCGCAGCGCGGCGAGCAGCGCGCCGGCCATCGCCGGGGCCACTTCCCCCGTCGTGAGCGCCAGCAGCAGCTCGCCAGCCTCGGGCTCGGCGAGGTCGCGCCGCTGCAGGAGTCTCTCGAGCATGTCGCGAAGGTCGGCCATCGTGGTTCGATCAGCCAGCACGGTGCCCGCCGCTGGTCGCGAGGAAATTCCGCATCAGCGTCGGCCCGTCGGGTGTCAGGATGCTCTCCGGGTGGAACTGCACGCCGTCGACCGTGAGTTCGCGGTGGCGGACGGCCATGATCTCGCCCTCCGCGGTCTTCGCCGAGACCTCGAGCGCAGCAGGCAGTGTGTCAGGCCTGGCAATCAACGAGTGATAGCGGCCAGCCGCGAACGGTTGCGGCACACCCGTGAAGATCCCGCGACCGTCGTGCTCCACCATCGACACCTTGCCGTGCATCAGGCGCCCGGCGCGGACGGTCTCTCCGCCCAGCGCGTCGACGATGGACTGGTGACCGAGGCAGACGCCGAACACGGGAATGCGACCCGCCATGGCCCGGATCATCTCGATCGACACCCCGGCGTCGCGCGGCGTGCCCGGTCCCGGGGAGATGCACAGGTGCGTGGGCTCGAGCGCGAGCGCTTCGGCGACGGTGATCGTGTCGTTGCGGCGGACGGTCACGTCCGCGCCGAGCACGAGGAACGCCTGCACGAGGTTGTAGGTGAAGCTGTCGTAGTTGTCCACGAGCAGCAGGCGCGGCTCAGCTCTCACAGTCCCTCCCGCGCGAGTTCCAGGGCGCGCCTCAGCACGGCGCTCTTGGCGAGCACCTCTCGGTACTCGGTGACCGGCACGCTGTCCGCCACGATGCCCGCCCCGGCCTGGAAGCTGTACTCGTCGCCGTGGAACACCATGGTGCGGATGGCGATCGCCTGGTCCATGTCGCCGCCGCGCCCGAAATACCCGACCGTGCCACCGTAGAAACCGCGGCGCACGGGTTCCAGCTCGTCGATGATCTCCATCGCGCGCACCTTGGGCGCGCCGACCAGCGTTCCGGCCGGGAACGCTGCGGCGAACAGGTCGAACGCGTCCTTGGCCGGCGCGAGCTCGCCGCGCACGCCGCTCACGATGTGCATCACGTGGCTGTAGCGCTCGATCGAGCGGAACGGCTGCACGTGCACGGAGCCGGCGGTCGCCACGCGGCCGAGGTCGTTGCGCGCGAGGTCCACCAGCATCACGTGCTCGGCGTTCTCCTTGGGGTCCGCGAGCAACTCGGCCTCGAGCGCCGTGTCCTCGGTTGCGTCGGCCCCGCGCGGGCGCGTGCCGGCGATCGGTCGCATCTGTGCCGCCCGCCCGTTCAGCTTCACGAGCGCCTCGGGCGACGAGCCCACGACGACGCGTTCGCCGAGTTCGCAGTAGTACATGTAGGGGGAAGGATTCAGCAGGCGCAGCGCGCGGTACGCCTCGAACGGGTCGAGGTCGCACTGTCCCGAGAATCGCACCGACAGCACGAGCTGGTAGACGTCGCCGGCCGCGATGTAGTCCTTGGTGCGGGCCACGCGGTCGAGGAATTCGTCCTCGGAGAGACTCCCCGCCGCTGGGCCGAACTTGGCCGCCCAGGCCGGCCCCGGCAGCCCGCCGCGCAGCGCACGGATGATTTCGCGGCGCAGCGCCTGGCGCTCCTGCTCCGTGCCCGCGTGCAGGAGCGCGGCACGCCGCGTCAGGTGGTCGAACACCAGCAGCGATCGCGGCGCGACGTAGTGGGCGTCGGGGCAGTCGTCGCCGGCACGCGCGATCGACGGCAGGCGCTCGAAATAGCGCACGAGGTCGTAGCTCGCCACGCCGACCAGGCCGCCGAGCAGCGGGAAGCCCTCGCTGGCGACGTCGGGATGGGGTGCAGCGGCCAGTGCGCGCCGCAAGGCCGCGAGGAGTTCGTCCCGGTTGGCCGGGCGTTCCAGCCGGTCGGCGCCGATGCGCAGCCCCGTTGCGTCGAGGCGGAACTCCAGGCAGTCACCGAACCCGATGAACGAATAGCGCGCGAGGCGCTCGCCGCCCTCCACGCTCTCCAGCAGGAAGCGCGGCCGGAACGGCTTCAGCTTGAGGTAGGCCGACACCGGGGTGTCGAGGTCGGCGGCGATGTCGAACATTGCGGTCGTCACTGACGGTTCCTCTGTCGCGAGGACCCGGGGACGCACAAAAAAACCCATCCCCGGTTGGCTCGCGGAGACGGGTCCTGGATTCCTGCGAACGAGACGTGCGCGTCCGGCCCCACTCCTAGGAGTGGCGCCACCACCAGCGGTGATTGGCCGTGTTTCCGGGTCGCGCGTTCATGTTGCAGGGCAGTATCCACGGGCCGGCGGGACGGGTCAAGGCAGGCCGTGATCGCGGACGGGCGGCCAGCCTACAATCGAGCACCCGGGCATACACAGGACAGGCACGGTGTCGGAAAGGACCTTGGGCGGCATTCCGCTCGACCGCATTGCCACGGTGTTCGAGGCCGAGCGGGAAACTTACATAGAGCGGCACCGGCGCTCGCTGCAGCAGACCGGCCACGGCATCGCGGGCTTCTACGACGGCGTGCCGATGCACTGGATGCGCGACTGGCCCATGCCGTTCCCGTTCCTCGTCGAGGAGGCGCGCGGCGCCACCCTGCGCGACGTCGACGGCAACGAATACGCGGACTTCTGCCTGGGCGACACGGGCTCGATGTTCGGGCACTCCCCGCCCGCCGTCGCGGAGGCGATCGCGCGCCAGGCGACCCGGGGCCTCACGTACATGCTGCCAGCGGCGGATTCACTGGCGATAGGCAATCTGCTGGCCGAGCGCTTCGGGCTGCCGAACTGGCAGGTCGCCACCACCGCGACCGACGCGAATCGCTTCGCACTGCGCGCAGCGCGGGCGGCGACCGGCCGGCCGAAGATCCTCGTATTCAACGGCTGTTACCACGGCACCGTGGACGAGACGTTCGTGCGACTCGTGAACGGGCGTGCCGTGAACCGCCCGGGCCTGCTCGGCCAGGTGATGGACCTGACGCAGTTCGCCCGCGTCGTCGAGTTCAACGACCTGCCGGCGCTCGAAGAGGCTTTATCGCATCGGGACGTCGCCTGCGTCATCACCGAGCCCGTGCTCACGAATTCGTGCATGGTGCTGCCCGAGCCCGGCTTCCACGCGGAACTGCGTCGCCTGACGCGGCAGGCCGGGACGCTGCTGCTGATCGACGAGACGCACACGATTTCGACGGGTCCCGGCGGGTACACGCGAGCGCACGGCCTCGAGCCCGACCTGTTCGTGCTCGGCAAGCCCGTCGCGGGCGGCGTGCCCGCAAGCGTCTGGGGATTCACCGACGAGGT
>DAOMFD010000020.1:15491-19625 GCA_035429605.1 Steroidobacteraceae bacterium
GGCACGGAGGCGGAAGCCGCCCACGCCCCTGCGCTCGAACGGGCGATGCATCTGTCGCTGCTGAACCGCGGCTGCCTGATCGCGCCCTTCCACAACATGATGCTCACGAGCCCGGTGACCACGGCCGCGCAGGTCGACGCGCTCGCCGCCGCGTTCGACGAGTCGGCCGCCCGTCTCGCCGGTCTCTGAGTCCGCCTGTCACACCATGCGCAACGACCTGCTGATCCGCAATGCGCTCGTCTTCGACGGGACGGGCAGCCCGCCCCGCCGTGAGGACCTGGCCGTTCGCGGCGGCCGCATCGCCGCGCGTGGCGCCGGTCTCGACCCGTCCGGCGCCGACCGCGTCGTCGACGCATCCGGTCTCTGGCTCATGCCGGGACTGCTCGACATCCACACGCACCTCGACCTCGAAGTGGAGGTCGCGCCGGGGCTGCCCGAATCGGTGCGTCACGGAACCACGACCGTCGTGGTCGGCAACTGCAGTCTCGGCACCGCATTCGGGGCCCAGCGCAGGAACGGCGAAGACCCGATCCTCGATTGCTTCGCACGCGTCGAAAACATCCCGAAGTCCGTGTTGCGCAAGGTGGTCGACCGCATCGACTGGTCCACGACGGCCGGTTACCTCGCGCACCTGAATTCGCTGCCGCTCGGACCGAACATCGTGCCGCTCATCCCGCACTCCATGCTGCGCATCGAAGCCATGGGCACCGCGGCCGCCGTGAGCCGCGAACCAAGCGACGCGGAGCTCGCGCGGATGCGGGAGCTGCTCGAGGCCGCGATGAACCAGGGATACGCGGGCTTCTCCACGGACGCGATCCCGTTCCACTACCTCGCCAACGCCCCGCACACCGACAAGCGGATCCCGACGCAGTACGCGGGCACGGGGGAGCTGCGGTCGCTGCTCGACATCGTGCGCAGCCACGACCGCGTCTGGCAGTGCACACCCGACGCGGCCCGGCGCTTCACCACGTTCCTGAGGTTCTTCTTCACGAGCGGACGGCTCTTCCGCCGTCCGCTGCGGACCTCCGCGCTGACGGCCGTGGACCTGACGCACGAGCGCCGCACGTGGCGGCTGTTCCCGTGGATCGCGCGGCTCCTCAACTCCCGACTGGTCGACGGCCGCTTCCACTTCCAGGTGCTCGGCACGCCATTCCGCATGTACGCGGAAGGCGCCATCTGCCCCATCTTCGAGGAGTTCACCTCCACGCGGCAGCTCATGTCGCTCGAGATCGAGGATGCCGAGGGCCGTCGCGGTCTCATGGCGACGCCGGACTTCGGTGCAGTCTTCGTTCGCGAGTGGCACGACCGCGGCGCAGTCTCCACATTCAATCGCGACCTCGACGCGCTGCACGTCGAACGCTGCCCGGTGCCGGAGTGGTGCGGCGAGACCTTTGCCGCGGTCCTGCGACGGCTGCGCGATTTCCAGTCCGGGAACGCCGGTGCCGCCCGCAGCGCGGCCGAGTCCGAGGCATTCGCGTCGTTCCCACCGCGCATCGCGCGCGACGGCGAGTTCCTGCTGCACCTCCTGCGGCGCTACGACCGCGACCTGCGCTGGTGGTTCGTCGTCGCGAACGACCGCCCGGAGATCCTGAAGCGCCTGCTGTTCGACGAGCACCTGCTGCCCGGGTTCAACGACAGCGGCGCGCACCTGATCAACCTCGCGTTCTTCGACGCCAACCTGCTCACGCTGCAGGTCGCCGCCAGGGAGTCGCCGGAACTCGTCGCGCGCGCCGTGCGGCGCCTGACCCGGGAGCCTGCGGAGTTCTTTGGCGTGGACGCCGGCCGCATCGATCCGGGCGCGCAGGCCGACCTCGTGCTCGTGGACCCGCAGGCGCTGCTCCGCTATGACACCGACGCGAACCGCCGCATGGTCCGGCGCGACATCTTCGAGCACGACCAGCTGGTGAACCGCTCCGACGGGGTGGTGACAGCGGTCTTCATCGCGGGCGAACAGGTCTGGGACGGGCACGACTTCACCGCCGCGTTCGGCAATCGCAGGCTCGGGCGGGTACTCACCGCGGGCGGTGGCGTGGAACGATGCGACCACGCAGCCCGGACAGCGGCTTGACGGCAATCGAAACGCACACCGCGGCGAGCAGGGTTCGAGGGAGCCTATGGTGGCGGGGCGTCACGCGGCATGGACGCCGCGTGCGAGCCTACAGGGATGTATTTGCGGCGTCCCCGCCACCATAGGCTCCCTCGAACCCTGGCGACGCCCTGCTCATGCGCTCGACCTAGAGCTGGCCGACGGCGCGGGCGAGCCGCAGCCGCGCGAGCCCCGCGTCGAGCACCGCATTGTCCCGATTACGCAGTGCCTGGACGCGCAGCGACTCCGCCTCGAGCAGCTGCGTCTGCGTGCCGAGTCCCGCTCCGTAGCGCTCCCTCGCGATGCGCAGGTTCTCGTCGGCCTGGTCGACTGCGCCCGCGGTGACGTGCACGCGCTCGCGGGTCTCCTCGACGTCGAGCCACGCCTGGCGCACCTGCAGTTCGATCAGCGACTGCGTGTCTGCCCGCTGCTGTTCCGTCGCTCGCTTCGAGCGATCGAGCGCGGCGGCGCGCTTGCGCGCCTGCCCTCCATCGAACAGCGCCCACTGCAGTCCGATCCCGACGGATGCGAAGTCCTGGTCGTCGAGGAACGTGTTCTCCAGGTAGTTGTAGGCACCGGTGACGTTCACTTGCGGCAGCACGCGCGCGCGCTCGGCTTTCGCCAGCTGGCCGTAGGCGACCGCCTGCTCGTCGAGTGCCTTGAGTTCCGTGCGCCGCTCGACGGCGTCCCGCACGAGTTCGTCGGGTGTCGCCGGCAGGCCCTGCGGCGCGGGCAGGGACTCGTCGAGGTCGACCGGCCGCGACAGCGGCTCGCCCAGGCGACGGTTGTAGGACGCGAGCGCCAGCTCGGCCGCATTCGCCGCCTTGAGTCGCGACTGGCGCGCGTCGGCCAGTGCGACCTGCACCGAGAGCAGGTCGCTCTTCGGCACGAGCTCGCGGTCGAACATCGCGCTCACGTCGCCCACGATCGACTCGAGCGTGCGCACGTTGCTGTCGGCCACCTCGAGCGCCTTGCGCGAGCGCAGCACGCCCACGTAGGCCTCGGCGACCGACAGCTTCATGTCCTCCTCGGCGCCCGCCGCCTGCGCACCGGCCCCGCGCCCGCGTGCCTCCGCGGCGGCGATGCTCGACGAGATGCGGCCACTGGTGAACAGCGGCACGGTCAGGGTCGCCGCCCCCATCCAGAAGTCGTCCCCCCCGAAGAGCTCGGGAGGCTTGATGGGCAGGCCGGTGAACCCGAAGTCGAACGCGGGCGAGTCGTCGAGCCGAGTGTAGGCGCCGCCGACGGCGAGGGTCGGCCAGCGCTGCGCCCGCGCGGCGGCGGCGTCCAGATCGGCCGCCTCCGCCTGGCTGCGGACGGCGGCGAGCCCGTTGTCCTGCGCCTCGGCGAGCGCCCACGCCTCGGCCAGCGTTTCCGCGCCCGCGGCGCGGGGCGCCGCGAGCGACGTCGCAACGACGACGACCGCCCAGCCCTTTAGCTTCATCCGTGCATTCTCGTCATTGCTTGAGCGACTCGATGCCGATGGTGCTCAGGACGTATTTCTCGTAGAGCGGCGCCACCGACCCGGTCTTCACCTTGCGCAGGAAGTACTTCTCGAACGCGACCTTGGCGAGATGGACCCACTTGCCCTGCTTCGCCCAGGTCACGTTGCGCGGCGGGATCTGCGGCAGCGCGACGAACGCCGCGCCGGTGTCGCCGAAGTCGGCGAGGCAGATCGCGTTCCAGGTGCCGCGCGCATTGGCGGGCTGGCCCTTCAGCTCGGCCGCCACGTTCTCGCAGATCGCGGTGACCATCGACTCGATCATGTAGCCGGTCTTCGGCGCCCCGGTCCCGACGGGCGTCACCTCGACGGGCGGGATCGCCACGCACACGCCGGCCGAGAAGATGTTCCGGTACTTCTTCGACCGCTGGTGCTCGTCGATCAGAACGAAGCCGCGCGGATTGCACAACTCGGGCACGGCCGCGACCGGATCCACGCCCTTGAAGGCCGGGATGACCACCGAGTACTTGAACGGGAGCTTGTGCTCCTTCTTCACGCTGCCGTCCTCGGCATGTTCCGCCACGGTCATCACGCCGTCCTCGACGCC
>DAOMFD010000021.1:0-4735 GCA_035429605.1 Steroidobacteraceae bacterium
GGCAATCCGCCACCGACGCTTTCGAGCAGGACGGGATAACGATCCGGGAATGCCGCATGCAACCCGAGCAAGGCGGACTCGGGCAAGGCTGCCCGAACGGTCACTGCGGGGCGCGGAAGACGAGGCTGCCGTTGGTGCCGCCGAACCCGAAGGAATTCGACAGCGCGGTCTTTAGCGGCATGCGCCGCGCGCTGCCCGGCACGTAGTCCAGGTCGCACGCGGGGTCGGGATTCTCGAGATTGATCGTCGGCGGCACGATTCCGTCGCGGATGGCGAGGATCGTGAAGATCGCCTCCACCGCGCCGGCTGCGCCGAGCAGGTGTCCCGTCATGGACTTGGTGGAGCTGATGGCGATGCGCCCGGCGTGGTCGCCGAATGCGCGCTTGATCGCGACCGTCTCGGCGCGGTCGCCGAGTTCCGTCGACGTCGCGTGCGCGTTGATGTGCTGCACGTCCGCCGGCGTGACGCCTGCATCGCGGACTGCGTTCGCCATGGCGAGATATGCACCCTCGCCGTTCTCGGGCGGGGCCGTGATGTGGTACGCGTCGCCGCTCATGCCGAAGCCGGCGAACTCCGCGTAGATCGTGGCACCCCGCGCCCGCGCATGCTCGTACTCCTCGAGCACCAGCGCGCCGGCGCCTTCGGCCATCACGAACCCGTCGCGATCGCGGTCCCAGGGCCGGCTTGCGGCAGCGGGGTCGTCGTTGCGCGTGGACAGCGCGCGAGCCTGGCAGAAGCTGCCGAGGCCGAGCGGCGTGAATGCCGCCTCGGCGCCTCCGGCAACCATCACGTCGGCGTCCCCGTACTGGATCGTGCGCGCCGCGATGCCGATGCAGTGAGTCGACGTGGTGCAGGCCGTCACCATGGCGAGGTTCGGGCCCTTCATGCCGTAGTGGATCGAGACCTGGCCCGCCGCCGCGTTGATGATGCTGCCCGGGATGAAGAACGGCGAGATCTTGCGGGGCGTCTTCGCCTCCAGCCACTTCGCCGTGTTCTCCTCGATCGTGCTCAATCCACCGATGCCGGCCCCGATCGCGACGCCGAGCCTCGGCGCATTGGCCTCGGTGACGACGATGCCGGAGTCCTTGACGGCCTGCACGGCCGCCGCGAACCCGAAGGGCACGAACGGATCGAACTTGCGGACGTCCTTGGCCGGCATGTAGTCCTCGGCGTTGAAGTCGCGCACTTCACCGCCGATCCGCACGGGGAATGCCGTCGTGTCGAGTCGCGTCAGTGCGACGATGCCGCTGCGTCCATTGCAGACCGCGTCCCACGCCTTGGCAACGCTGCTGCCCAGCGGCGAAACGATGCCGAGGCCGGTGACGACGACTCTGCGCTTGGACAAGCTGCGTCTCCCCGTCGGGGCAGGTGTGGCCCCGGCCGCCCTCCGTGGCGGACGGGCTGGCTCGCAGCTCAGGCCTGGCTGCGACGCTCGTTGATGTAGTCGATCGCCTGCTGGACCGTGGTGATCTTCTCGGCGTCCTCGTCAGGGATCTCGGTCTCGAACTCCTCCTCGAGCGCCATCACGAGTTCGACCGTGTCGAGCGAGTCCGCGCCGAGGTCATCCACGAAGGACGAATCGTTGTTGACCTCTTCTTCCTTCACCCCCAGCTGTTCGGCAACGATCGCCTTGACCCGCTGTTCGATGGTGCTCATTGTCGTTGGAGTCCTCTGTGGGAAACATGCCAGCCGGACCCTCCCTTCGGGCGCCCGGCATGGGGCGCGTATTCTAAGTTAAGGGTCGAGTGGGGTCCAATTGGGACCAATTCCTATTTAAATCATGTACATACCGCCGTTCACGTGGAGGGTCTCCCCGGTCACGTAACCGGCCTGGGGCGATGCCAGGAAGGCCACCGCGTGCGCCACGTCGTCCGGTGACCCAAGGCGGCCGAGCGGGACCTGCGCCAGCAGCGCCTTGCGCGCCTCGTCGTTCAGGGCGTCGGTCATGTCCGTGACGATGAAGCCGGGGGCGACGACGTTGACCGTGATGCCGCGCGACCCGACCTCCCGGGCCAGGCTCTTGCTGAACCCGATCATGCCGGCCTTGGCGGCGGCGTAGTTGCACTGGCCGGCATTGCCCATGACCGCGATCACCGAGGCGATGTTGACGATGCGGCCGCGACGGGCCTTCATCATCGGGCGCATGACCGCCTTGCAGGTGCGGTACACGGCCGTGAGGTCGGTATCGAGCACGGCCTGCCAGTCCTCGGCGCTCATGCGCATGAGGAGACCGTCCTTCGTGATCCCGGCATTGTTGACCAGGATCGTCGGCGCACCTTCCGCCGCCTCGACCTCCTTGAAGCAGCTCTCGACCGATGCGGCGCTCGACACGTCGAGCACGACGCCCCGCCCCTTGAGACCGGCCGCCGCAAGGGCGTCGCTGATCGCGGCTGCGCCCTGCCCCGTCGTCGCCGTCCCGACGACCCGCGCGCCGCGCCGTCCGAGTTCCAGGGCGATCGCGCGCCCGATGCCGCGGGATGCGCCCGTGACGAGCGCCAGTTCGTTCTCGAGCATCTGCTACCCCTGCACTGCGGCCAGCCCGGCGGCCAGCGAATCCGGATCGTCGATCGAGAGCACCTTGAGGTCAGCCCGCCGCTCGACACGCTTGTTGAGCGTCGTCAGCACCTTGCCCGGCCCGCATTCGACCAGGGTCGTCACGCCGGATGCCAGCATCGCGCGCACCGTGTCGGCCCACCGCACCGGTTTGAACAACTGCTGGCGCAGCGCCGCGCGGATGCCGTCCGCGCTCGTGTGACGCTGGACGTCGACCGTGTAGACGTCCGGCACGCTCGGCATCCTCACCTCGACGGTCGCGAGGCGGCCCGCGAGTTCGTCCGCCGCCCCGATCATGAGGCTCGAGTGCGATGGCACACTCACGGGCAGCGCAACGGCGCGCTTCGCCCCGCGGGCCTTCGCCGCCTCGATCGCGCGCGCCACGGCCGTGGCGTGCCCCGCGACGACGACCTGCCCGGGCGCATTGAAATTGACAGGCTCGACGACCTCGCTGCCGGCCGCTTCCGCGCACGCGGCCGCGACGTCGGCATCGTCGAGCCCGAGTATCGCGGCCATTGCGCCCGTGCCGAGCGGCACCGCCCGCTGCATGACCTGCCCGCGGAAGCGCACGAGATCGACCGCCGTGCGGAAGTCGAGCGAGTCCGAGCAGACGAGCGCCGTGTACTCGCCGAGGCTGTGGCCCGCCATCGCCACAGGCATCGGCCCGCCCCGCCCACGCCACGCTCGCCACGTTGCGACGCCGGCGGCGAGCATCGCGGGCTGGGTGCGCTCGGTGACCGCAAGGTCCGCCTCCGGCCCGTCCTGGCACAACGCCCACAGGTCGTAGCCGAGCACGCCGGACGCTTCGTCGAACGTCTGGCGCACGACCGGCTCCGCCGCGGCGAGCGAGGCGAGCATCCCCACGGACTGGGAACCCTGTCCCGGAAACACGAATGCCAGCGACATCACTCCCCCAAGGCTCGATCCGGCGGGTCCGCCAGGCCGGGCGATTATAGCGGCGCGGACCGACCCGGCCCGCGTCGCAGCAGCCAGAGTGCCGCCAATGCGCCGCCGACGGCGCCATATGTATGGGCCTCGACGACGACGGGCACCGACAGCGTCCCGCCCGTGAATGGGACCGGCCCGGCGAAGTGTTCCCAGCCGAGTTTCGCGGCAAACACCGCCGCCACGACCATGACGAGCCAGTCGCGACCCCGATGGAGCCACGCCAGGAGGCCGGCCGCCATGCAACCGTGCAGCACGCCGGAGAAACCCACGTACCACTCGATGTCCGGATCGAACAGGAGGAACCCGAGGTCGATCGCCGCGGTCGAAGCCAGCATGACCAGGCACCAGCCGCCGAGCGTGAATTCGGCGGCGAACAGCCACCAGACGAGCGCCAGCCCGGCGAGGTTCCAGGCGAGGTGGGCAGCGTCCGCGTGCACCAGGTGCCCGGTGACGAGGCGCCACGCCTGGCCCGACAGCACGGCGCTCCGATGGTAGCGCAGCACGGAAACCGTGCCGGGCCCGGCCAGCCCGAGCACGACGAGCAGCGCGGCGATGCCTGCCGCCGTGAGCCAGTTCGCAATGCGTCGGGCCGGGAAGCGCGGGAGCACGGTCGTCCGGAGGTTCAATGCCGCCATTTGCTATGATTCCGCGACTCTACAGCCACAGGCGTCCACACGCGATGAACTCCCGCAGGATCCCACGCCGACACGGCGGTCACACCGCCGGATTCACCCTCATCGAAATCATGGTCGTGGTGGTCATCCTCGGCATCCTGGCGGCGCTGGTCGCGCCGAACGTGATCCGGCGCATCGACGACGCCCGCGTCACCAAGGCCCGGCAGGACATCCGCGCGTACGAGACGGCGCTCAACCTCTATCGCATGGACAACTTCCGCTATCCGACGACAGACCAGGGACTCGAGGCGCTGGTGAAGCGCCCGGCGGACCCGAACCTCAAGAACTGGAAAGAAGGCGGTTACATCGACGGACTCAAGAAGGACCCCTGGGGCAACGACTACACCTACCTGTCCCCGGGCAGCCACGGCGAATATGACCTGTACACCCTCGGTGCGGACGGTCAGCCCGGCGGCGAGGGCCCCAATGCCGACATCGGCAACTGGAACATCGAGTAACCGGACCGGGCAGCCGGAAGCCGCCGCAGGTCGATGACGGCTCGTAAGGCTGATCGCAACCGAACCCTCCGAGCCGCCGCAGGTCGATGACAGCTCACACGG
>DAOMFD010000021.1:4835-19475 GCA_035429605.1 Steroidobacteraceae bacterium
GGCTGATCGCAACCGAACCCTCCGAGCCGCCGCAGGTCGATGACAGCTCACACGGCTGATCGCAACCGCGCCCTCGGTGCCGCCGCTGGCTTCACGCTGCTCGAGGTACTCGTCGTCGTCGTGATCATCGGGATCATCGCCAGCATGGCCGTCGTCTCGGTCAACGTGCTCGGCGGCGACCGCGAGATGGACCAGGAGACCGCGCGACTCGCGGCCGTGCTCGGACAGGCGCGGGAAGACGCGATGCTGCAGGGTCGCGACGTCGGGCTGCGGCTGGAACCTGCTGGCTACGACTTCCTGCGCTATGACACGCGCAGCGAGCAATGGACGGTGGCGTCGGACGATCCGATGCTGCGCGGCCGCTCCTTGCCGGCAGGGGTCGACCTCGAACTCCGGCTCGAATCGCGAGACGTGCCGCTGGCCTCGCGCGCCTCGGCCGACCCGCAAGTGCCGCCATCGCCGCAAATCGTCGTGCAGGCGTCGGGGGACCTCGTGCCGTTCGAGATCCTGCTGCGGCGCGAGGGCACCGACGAGGTGCGCCGGATCGCCGGCACCGCCGACGGCACGATCACCGCGGGCAAGATCGATGACGACACACGCGGCTGAGTCTCCCAGGCAGGCGTCGGGGCACGCCGCTGGTTTCACGCTCATCGAGGTGCTGGCTGCGCTCGTGATCGTCGCGCTGGGGATGCTCGGCGCGATCGAGGCGGTGACGCAGAACGCGCGCAATGGCACGTACCTGCGCGACAAGACGCTGGCGCACTGGGTCGCCATGAACGTGATCACGGAGCAGCGGCTGCAGCAGGCTGCGCCGCCGGTGGCCGAATCCTCCGACGACGTGGAATTCGCCGGCCAGCGCTGGCACTGGACGCTCAAGGTGTCCCAGACACAGGTGCAGAGCATGCGGCGGCTCGACGTGACCGTGCGCCCCGCCGACGCGCCGGACTCGACGGCGCTCGCCAGCGTCGCTGGTTTCTACGGGACCGCGATCAGTCCGACGCCGACCGGAACGCTGCCTTGGAGCGGAGTTCCGGGCGGCGACGGCGGCGACGGCGACAGCGGCCAGGGAGCCGAGAACGACTCGGGCAACAAGTCGGGCGGGAATCCGCGGGTCAAGCCGCCGCGCCCGCCGTCGGACGACGAATGATGAATCGAATGGCTCGCGCCGCCGGCTTCACGCTGCTGGAACTGCTGGTCGCAATCGCGATCTTTGCGATCGTCGCGGCGATGGCACTCACCGGCTATACGCAGCTGCAACGGCAGTCCGAATACGCGGACCAGCGCCTGGAGCGGACCCGCGAACTGCAACGGGCCGTGCAGGTGATCTCCCAGGACATCGAGCAAATCGAGCCGCGGCCGATCCGCGAGCCACTGGGCGAAGGAACCGTGGCCGCGCTCTCCTCCGGCACCGGCGTCGACTACGCGATCGAGTTCACCCGGGCGGGTTGGAGCAACACCGCAGGATTGCAGCGGCCGACGCTGGAACGGGTCGGCTACCGCGTCGAGAACGACGAGCTCTGGCGCGACCACTGGCCGGTGCTCGACCGCACCATCGCCACGGAGCCCGTGCGCCTGAAGCTGCTGACGAACGTGAAGTCGATCTCCCTGCGCTTCATGAACCCCAGCCGCACGTGGTCCGACCGCTGGCCGGAGTCCGAGGTGGCGGGCGGGTCGGATGACCGCGCCCGCCCGATCGCGATCGAGGTCACGCTCGAGCTCGAGGACTTGGGCAAGATCCGACGGGTGCTCGAGGTGCCGGGATGAAGCGCGCGTCCCGCCCACCCACGCGGGCGTCCCAGCGCGGCGTCGCACTGATCATGGCCGTGCTCATGGTGGCGCTCGCGATGATCCTGGCCGCCAACGTCGTGTTCCGCGGCGTGCTCGACCAGCGTCGCGCGGCAACGATGTTCGCGCTCGACCAGGCCTTCGAGGTCGCCCTCGGTGCCGAGGCCTGGGCGGCCGACTTCCTGCAGCGGGACCTGCAGGAGTCCAAGACCGACAACCTCGCCGAGACGTGGGCCCAGCCGCTGCCGCCACTGCCGATCGAGGGTGGCAGCGTCGCGGGCCGGCTCGAGGACCTGCAGGGGCGCTTCAACCTGAACAATCTCGTGTTCGCCGACGGTACGACGAACCCCGACGCCGTCAAGCAGCTCGAGCGCGTCCTCGTCACGCTCGACATCGAACCCAAGTGGGCCTCGGCGATGGCGGACTGGATCGACGAGGACAACCAGCCCGGGTTTCCCGACGGCGCCGAGGACAGCGTGTACACAGGACAGACCACGCCGTACCTCGCGGCGAACATGCCGATCACGCGCACGAGCGAACTGCTCGCTCTGGCGGGATTCGGCAGCGAGCGCTACGCGAAGCTGAAGCCTTACGTGTCGGCGTTGCCGGTCGGCACTCCGCTCAACGTCTGCACCGCGCCGGGCATCGTGCTCGACGCGCTCACCGAGCGCACGCGTGAGTTCGGCCTGAACCCCGACGACCTCGCCAAGCGCCGGGTCGAAGGCTGCTTCCCGACGCTCGCGGACCTGCGTGGCGCGCTCGGCGACGCCGACTACGACAAGATCAAGAACTCGCTCTCGGAATCGAGCAGTTACTTCGGCGCGACCGTATGGGTCACTATTGGCACTACGGATTTCACCCTGTACAGTCTGCTCGTCCGCAACCAGGGCGGCCTCGTGCGCCCCCAGTTGCGCAGTTTCGGCACCCAATGATCCTCTCGAGGCCCGATGTCTGAGACGCTGGTGATCCGCGTGCGCGCCGCCGAGGGAGCGCCGGCCTCGTGGCTGATCGTCGATTCGAACGGCGCGCGCTCCGGCTCCGTGCAGACCGGGTCACTGGCCGACGCGCTCCCGCTCGCCGCCGGGCGCTCGGTGGTCCTGCTCGTCCCGGGCAGCGAGGTCACGCTGGCCGAGCCGGAACTGCCCATGCGGGGCGGCGCGCGACTCGCGCAAGCCGTGCCCTACGCCCTCGAGGAGCAGCTCGCTTCCGACGTCGAGGGCCTGCACTTCGCGATCGGCAAGCGCCCCGCGGACGCGACGGGGACGCCGGTCGCGGTCGTCGCTCGCGGCCTCATGGATCGCTGGCTCGCCACCTGCGATGCAGCCGGCATCCATCCCGATTCCGTGTACGCGGATTCGCTGGCCGTGCCCGTGGCGCCCGGGAGCTGCACGCTGCTGCTCGACGACGCTTCGCTGTACGTGCGTCACGCCGACGCGACCCCCTTCGTGCTCGATGCGACCACCCTGTCCGATGCGCTCGACCTCACGCTCGAAGGCACGGGTGAGGCGATCGGCAGCGTCACGTTCTACGCAGCACCGGCAGACTACGAACGGCATCGCACGACCATCGAGAACGTGCGCGAGCGTGCGACGGCCCTGCAGGTGAAGCTGCTGCCGGACGGTGCGCTGCCGCTGCTCGCCTCACAGTCCGTTCACATGGCAGGCATCGACCTCCTGCAAGGACCGTACGCGGCCAAGTCGTCGATGGCCGTGGGCCTGCGCCGCTGGCGCGTGCCGGCCGTGCTGGCGGCCGCCACGGCGCTGGTGTTCGTGCTGGTGCAGGCCGTGTCCGCGTGGCAGCTGTCCCGCGCCGAGAAGAAGCTCGACGCAGAGATCGCGCAGGTGTTCTCGCAGGCGATGCCGGGGCAGAAATTCGTGGACCCGCGCGCACAGATGCAGGGGCTCCTCGGAGGCGGAACCGGGCGCAGCGCGCTGCTGCCTGCGGTCTCCGCACTGGCGACCGCACTCGCGGGCATGCCGCAGGCCAGGGTGCAGTCCATTGCCTGCCGCGGCGAGACGGTCGACGTGCGCCTCACCGTGCCGTCGGTGGCGTCGCTGGAGTCCGTGAAGCAGTCGCTCGGCAGGGGCGGCCTGAGTGCGGAGATCCAGTCGGCGACGCCGCGCGGCGCGACGGTCGACGGCCGGCTCGTCGTCAAGCTGGGGCAGTCGTGAACGTCCGCCAGTGGCACGACTCCCTCGCACCCCGGGAGCGCAACCTCGTGTACGTCGCGGCCGCGCTCGTCGGGGTCGCCGTGCTCTATCTCGGCCTGGCATTGCCTCTCGAGCACCTGCATGCGCGGCAGGTTGCGCGCGTGGAGAAGAAGACGGCCGACCTGGCCTGGATGCGCCAGGCGGCACCGCGCGTTGCCGCGCTCGCCGCGCGCGGCGGAGCCGCCGGCAGCGAATCGCTGGTGGTGCTCGTCGACCGGACCGGGCGCCAGGCCGGACTGGCCGGCGCCGTCCGCGACCAGAGCCCGAACGGCAGCAACGGCCTGCGCCTGCGGCTCGAGGGGGCTCCCTTCGATGCCATGGTTTCCTGGCTCGCGGGGCTGCAGCAGCAGTATGGCGTCAACGTGTCCGACGCGACCGTGGACGGAGGCTCCGCGCCGGGACTCGTCAACGCCAGCATCACGCTCACCCATGGCGCAGCGGCCGCGCCGTGACGTGACGGCGCGCCCGGAGGCGTCCTCCTCGCGCAGGACCACTGGCTGGCTCGTCGCAGTCGGCCTCGTCGCGCTCGCATGTTTCGTGATCGCGACGCTGCCCGCGAGCCTGCTGGCGGGTCGCGTGCAGCCCTACCAGTTGGGGGCGTCCGGGTACTCAGGCACGATCTGGTCCGGCACCGCCAACGGGTTTGCGTGGCGCGGTGCCACGCTCGGGGACCTGCAGTGGCGCCTGCGGCCGTGGGCGCTCCTGCGTGGACGCATCGCTGCGGATGTCGCGATGTCCCTTCCGGGAGGCACTGCCTCGGCTGCATTGTCTGCCGGCCCGAGCGGACAAATCGCACTCGACGACGTGAACCTCGATCTGCCCCTCGAGGCGCTTTCGGCCCTGCCCGTCGCGTCGGTACGCGGCTGGCAAGGACGCGCCGCGGGACACTTCGACACGCTTAGCGTGGCCGCGGGGTCACTGCAGGACGCGCGCGGCACGCTCGACCTGACGGGACTCGTCTCCCCTGCCCCAAACCATACTCCGTACGGCAGCTATCGATTCGTGATTCCGGATCCAGCGGTGGCCACGACCGGCGCGGCGCCTGGCGTCACGGCGCACATGTCGGACCTGGGCGGTTCACTCGCGGTGGACGGACGCGTCACATTCTCGGCGGGTCGCAGCTATCTCCTCGAGGGCACCGTCGCGCCGCGTGGAAACGCCCCGGAGTCGCTGCAGCGCGCGCTGCAGTTCCTCGGGCCCGCCGACGCCGCCGGACGCCGGCCATTCAGCGTCAGCGGCACGCTCTAGGCCCAGCTCCTCCACGCCGACAACAGCGGGAAATAGAGCCCGATGCGCACCGGCTCCGGCCCGAGCCGGCGCACGAGTTCCGCGTAGCGTTCGAGTTGCGGCCGGTAGCGGGACTGCTCGCTGTCGAGGAACTCCTCGAGCCCGGCTCCCTCGTGGCTGCTCGTCTTGTAGTCCACGATCCAACGGGTGCCGCCGGCATCCACGAACGTCCGGTCGATGACGACGGACACGACCTCCCCCGCGATCGGTCCCGTGATCGCGAACTCGCTCGCCGCCGCGCCGTGGGCCGCGTCGAGCAACCATCGGCCGCGCTCGTCGGCGAGCGTGCGCTGGACGGCCGCCACTACTCGCTCGACAGCTTCCGTACGGCGATCCGCGGGCACGCCGAGCTCGGCAAGCTCGTCGTGCCAGCGCCGGCGCGCCGCCGCCTCCGACCTCGAGCGCCCACCGCCGTCGCTCGCAAGATGCAGCAATTCCCGGTGCACGACCGTGCCGACGTGTCGGGCCGTTTCCGATGCCCAGTCGAACTCGAGTGCCGGCTGCTCGGTCGTTCGCGTCTTGCTCGACGACACGAGGCGCGGCGGCTGCGGCTCGGGGATCCGCCAGGCCAGCGGCAGCCGGCGCAGCGGCGGGTCACGCGGAATGCCGGGCGCGACCTCGCCAGAGATCGCGCCAACCTCCGCGAGCCGCGCCTGGAAACCGGACTCGACGACGGGCCACAGCAGGCCGAGGGCGCACGACGACGCGGGTGCGACGAGCCGCGGATCCTCCCCGTCGACCTGCACTACGCCGCTGGTCCCGAACAGGTGCAGCCAGCGCCTGGCGCGCGTCGCTGCGACGTACAGCATCCGGCGCTTCTCCTGCGCGAGCTTCGCGGCTTCGAGTCGCTCGAGCCAGCGGTAGAGCGGATGCGGATCGGCACCCGTCGCGGCGACGGGCGCAAGCACGACTTCGCGGCCGCCGGACCCAGGCAGGCGCGCCCACTGCAGCAGGCGCCTGTCGTCGCCGCGCGTCCGGCGCTCGAGCCCCGGCACGATGACGGTGTCGAACTGCAGTCCCTTGGCCTTGTGCACGGTCAGCAACTGCACGCGTATCCCGGGATCCGGCCACGACGGCGCATACAGCTTCTCGAGTGCGGCGGCCAGCCGCGTGAGGTCCGCGGTACCGCGCCCCCGCTGCTCCAGGTCCGCGAGCTCGTCCAGGTAGGCCTGGGCTTCGTCGAGTTCGCGCGGCGAAGTTGCGGTTGCGGGACCCCCGAGTGCCAGCCACGCCCGTTCGACTGCGTCGCGCAAGCCGAAGCGGCGCAGTTCCACGGGCGCCTGTTCCAGCACATGCAACGCCCTGTCGAGGCGCGCGCGTGCATCGGTCGACAATCGCAGCCGTCGTGCGGCATCTCCGAGCAGTTCCGGGATCGTCGAATCGCGATCGTCGCCGCAGAGCGCGTGCAGATCAGCGAGCGTCAGGCCGCACCAGGGCGCGCGCAGGACGGCGAGCCACGCCGGCCGGTCGGCCGGGTGCGCGAGGGCACGGGTCAGCGCGAGCAGGTCCAGGACGACCGGGCGCTCGCCGAGCGGGTCGATGTCGGTGGCCTGGAATGCCACGTTTCTGCGGACCAGTTCGCCCACGATGTGCAGCAGGTGACTACGCCCCTGGACCAGGATCGCGACGTCGGCCTCGGCGTCCTCGGCGAGCCGGCGCTCGACGATGTCGGCGACTTCGCGCGCCTCGTGTTGCCGGCTGCGCCCGAATAACGGGTGTAACCGCACGCCGCCCTCGCCGGAAGCATGCTGTGCCGTCGTGCTGGGTGAATAGCTCACCGCGCCGGTGACGTCGTCGTCGCCCGCCGGCAAGACGCGCTCGAAGCAGTGATTGATCCAGTCGACCACCGGGGTCGTGGAGCGGAAATTCACCGCCAGGGTCAGCGGCTCGAGTTGCACCGTGCCGATGCCGTGCCGGCGGACATCGAGGAACAAGCCGACCTCGGCGTTACGGAATCGATAGATGGACTGCATCGGGTCGCCGACGAGGAACAGCGTTCGGCCGTCGCCCCGCTGCCAGCCCGCCGTGAGCCGCTCGAGCAGCCGCACCTGCACCTCGGAGGTGTCCTGGAACTCGTCCACGAGCAGGTGACACAACGTAGCATCCAGCGCGAGCGCCGTGTCCGTCGGCTGTTCGTCGCTGCCCAGCGCCTGCCTCGCCGCCTCCGCGATGCGCTGGTAGTCGGCGACACGCCGCTCCGAGAAGACGACCTCGAGTTCCGCGAGCGCGAGCCGCAGCACCACCAGTTGCGCTTGCAGGACGTGCCATTCCCCCGGGTCGTAATGCGCCGGCGGCACGTCGCGCACGGCATGCAGCCGGGCCGTGAGCTCCGCGTGAGGAACAAGCGTCCCGGCAATGTCCTTCGCGCGCTGCTTCAACGCGGCCCCGGCCTTGCCGGGTGGAATGCCCTGATTGATCGTGAAACTCTTGCGCGGCGACCCGTCGGCCGTGAGCAGCAGCGTGGCGAGCCCGAGCCACAGCGGCAGCTCGCCCGGGTCGTGCCCCGGCGCCGAACGACGGTCCTGCCACGCCACGATCGGCGAATCGGCACCCGCAGCAGCGAGGTTCACCGCCGCTTCACGGGCCACGGCCACGACGTCCGGCCAGAGCGCCTGCGGAAAGTCCCGCAGCAACGCCTCGAGATGCGTGGATGCGAGTCCCGCGCGTGCGCCCTCCAGGCGCGAACGCAGTTCCGCGCCTTCCAGGTCGTTGCCCGCGAGCGTGGGCAGCACGCTGCCCCACGAGTCCCGGCGCGCCAGCATCTCTACCACGAGGTCGACGAACCGTGGGACGCGGTTGTCGAGATGTCCCAGCAACGTGGCAACGGCACTGGAATGCAGCGGGTCGCCGGCGGGCAGGTGCTCGAGCAACCGCTCCGCTGCCGCTCGGTAGAGTTCCCGACCATCCTCCTCGACGCCGATGCCGGACCCCAGGCCCGAAAGCACGGGCAGGCGGCGAGCGAGCCCCAGGTTGAGCGCATCGATGGTCTGGATGCGCAGCCTGCCCGGGTTGCCGAGCAGGTCCCAGTCGAGTTGCCGGTCAATCGCGAGCGCCGCACTTGCGAGTTCGAGGGTGCGCGGATGCATGTCCCGCGGCGCGGAGTCGGGATCGGCGGCAGCGCGCAACGCGACCACGATGCGATCGCGCATTTCCGCGGCCGCCTTGCGGGTGAACGTGATGGCGAGCACCGACTCGGGTGAGCGCACGGTCGCGAGCAGCGCGAGGAACCGCCCGATGAGGAGTTCGGTCTTGCCCGAGCCTGCCGGGGCCTGCACGATGAAACTGCGGCGCACGTCGAGCGCCGCTTCGCGCGCCAGCTCGTCCGCCCTGCGCAGGTCAGTCATCGCCGGCGTCCTCGGCTGCACCCCCTGCCGCTGCCTCGCCGATCCGGCACAGGATGCCGAGCGGGCAGTATTGGCACGCGCGAGCCGGATCGGGCGCGAGCCGTGCGACACCGGCCGCATGCTCGGCTGCCAGCGCCGCGAGACACCGACGCCACTCCGCACGCAGCGCGGTCCACGACGGGAATTCCTTCGGCCACGACTTCGCTCCCGGTGCCGCGAGCCCCGGGAACGCCTCGGCATCGCGCGCCATGCCACTGTATCCGGTGCTTCCGCTGCGCAGCCGGCCGAATGCCAACGCGGCAACCTCGCCGGGCCCGACCGCCTCAGCATAGAGTGGCAGCTGCGGCAATCGTGGCCGTTCGCCGAGCCACGCCTTCGGCTCCAGGTCCGCGCCGGTCTTGTAGTCGATGACCACCAGCCCGCCGTCCTCGATGCGGTCGACCCGGTCCACGCGCAATCGCAGGGTCAAGCCGCCGACCTCGGTCAGTGCATCCCGCTCGAGCGACGCCACGGCGAACGGCGGTCGTCCCAGGTCCGCCTCGAGCAGTTCCTTCACGCGCGCCGCGAGCCAGTCCGACTCGATCCCGAGCAAGTGGCGCGTGACTTCGTCGGACGTCCCCGGGAGGCTCGCGCACTCCGCAGTGATCGCATCCGCGATCAGCGTGTCGCGTGCCGCAAGCGACAGGCGGCGCAGCGAGAGCTGGTCGCCCAGTTCACTCCAGATTCTCGCCAGGACACGGTGCACCAGTTCGCCGCGCTCGGCGGCCGCGATCCCGAGTTCGGGATCCTCGAGCGCGCGGGCTCCCAGCCGGAACTCGGCTTGGGCACGGAATGGGCAAGCCGACTGGGTCTCGATCAACCGCGCGCCACCTTGCGCCGTTGCACCCCGTGCGATCGGGGGCATGGCTCCGTCGACGAGCCGCTCCGGTTCCGGACGCGCGGCGAACGTGGCCCGCGCGAGCGACGGGGCCGCCCAGATCCCGGAGACATCGCCGCGCGGCACGCCGGCGAGCAATGCGCTCGGTTGCAGGGGAGCATCGCCGTCGAAGCCCGGCACGCTCAGGATCACCTCGTCGGCACTCGCGCGAAGCCGGGAGAGCAGGCGCCTGGCATCCAGCGACGCGAGTTCGGCGGTGGCACCGGGCACTCGCTGGCGAACCTGCCATTCCCGCGGGAGGAACGGATCCGGCGACGCGGGGGACGGCCACCGCCCCGCGTCGAGACCGCAGATCCAGAGTGCGTCAAAACTCATGCCGGCGCAGGTCTGCGGATCGATGACCGTGAGTGCCGCAGCCAGTTCCTGCGGCTCGAACAACGTGCGATCGGCGAGCTCCCGCAGCAATGCCGCGGCCTGCGCCGCGGTGAGCGGACCGACGCAGTCGTCGGTGGCGCCGATTTCACCGAGGAGCTGCTGCCAGCGTTCGCGAGCCTGGTGCTCGTTGCTGTCGAGCCCTGGCCCCGGCCAGCCCACGGCAGTCAGCGTGCGCGACCACAGGTGCGCCCAGTGACTGGACAAGGCACGCTTCGGCCACTCGCGCGCGAGCGCCACCCCGTCGCGCAACGCCCTCGCGAGCTGCGGGCAGCCATGCTGGCCGGCCAGCTGGGCCAGTCGCTGCAGCGACAGGCCGGGACCCTCCTGGCGACGGATGAGGGCATCCAGGCGCGCGCGCGCATTCGACTCCGCACGCGCAGCCGCCAGGAACGCATTGCTCAGCACGCGGCTTGCGATCGCGAGGTCGACCGGGTGAGCGAACGACTCGATGACCTCCAGCGCCGCCGCAACGATTGGTTGCGCGGACAGTGCGCGCGCAGCGACCAGCTGGTAGCCGTGCGACCCCGGCGCCGGACCGCCCGTCAGCGTGGCGCCAGGTGCGAGCACCCGATCTATCGCGCGTCGGGCCTCGTCGAGCGTCGCGGCGAGGTCCGGCACGACGATCGCGAGGCGAGACTGCGGCTCCCGTTGCAGGCGCTGCGCGGCCCAGCGTGTGGCGGTGTCGATTTCCGCCGCGCGGTCGCGGCATTGAAACCATGTTGCGGACCCGCGGCGCGGCTGCGGCTGCACATGCTCGACACGCGTGCCCGCAGCGACGACGCGCTGGAAGTACGCCTCCTGGGCCGGCGTCAGCTCGTCGAAGCCGACGACTTCCAGGCCCGCGCCGACGGACACCGAGTCGAGCGCCGGCAACGCGCCCGGTTCGTCCATCCAGCCGCGGTCACTCAACCACTCGGTGTACCTGCGCATCCATCGCGTGAACGCGAGGGCCTCGGGTCGATCGTCTTCGTCGAGCGCAGCCGGCGGTATCCCGTAGGCATGCATCGTCCGCCACGACTGGTACGCCGTGCGTCCGGCAAGCCCCGGCGACACGAGCGATGCGGTCGCCGGATCGTCGAGGGCAATGCGCTCCCAGGCGAGCCTCGCCGCGGCGTCGGGCAGCCAGCGGCCTTCGACACGTGCGGCGCGCCGTGCCATGCCGTACGTGCGCGCGACGAACTCCGACCACGGCACGATGTCCGGCGTGTGCCAGACCTCGAGGCCGCGCGCCAGGCAGTCGTCGTCGTGCCTGCCCCTGAGCCAGTGCGCGAGGCGTCGTGTCGGGACGACGGTAGTCACCGCTGGCTGCAGCCTGTCCTTGCCTACAGCCATGAGTTTATATTCAGATACTTACGTATCTTTTCTAATCCTGCTTCATCGCTTGGCTGCGTCCACGACCCGCAACGAGGGGCTCGGCCGGCTCGCCGGCTGCTCCCCCAGCGCGTAGTTTCCGAGCAACTCCTCCATGCGTCCGAAGACCTCCGTGAGCACCTGCGGCTCCGGCAGGTTGGTGACGCGGAAGTGGTTTCGATACGGCACGTTGAAGCTCGTGCCTGGTGCGACCAGCACGTGCTTGTGCTCCAGCAGGTCGAGCGCGAACTGCTGGTCGTCGAAGTCCGCCAGTGCATCGGGCCGCACGCCGACGAACGCGTACATCGCACCCCTCGGCGCCGTGAGGTACAGGAAGCGGCTGCGTGCGACGGCGTCGACGATGGCCCGGCGCGACTCGAACAGGCGCCCGCCCGGGCTCACCAGCTCACGGATACTCTGGTAGCCACCGAGCGCGGTCTGCACGGCCCACTGTCCGGGCACGTTGCTGCACAGGCGCAGCGACGAGAGCAGTTCCAGCGCCGACAGGTACTCCCTCGCGTGCTCCACGTCGCCGGAAAACACGGCCCAGCCCACGCGGTAGCCGCAAGCGCGATACACCTTCGACAGCCCGCTCAGCGTGCCGCACAAGGTGTTTTGCACGAGCGTCGCCATGGGCACGAACTCGGCGTCGTCGTAGAGGACCTGGTCGTAGATCTCGTCGGCGAGCACGACGAGGTGATGCCTCTCCGCGATCCGTGCGATTGCCTCCAGGACGGCGCGCGGATACACGGCGCCGGTGGGGTTGTTCGGGTTGATCACCACGATCGCGCGCGTGCGCTTGGTCACGAGCGACTCGATTTCCTCCGGATCCGGCACGAAGCCACGTTCCGGGTGGCATGGGTAGTGAACGGCGCGTCCGCGATTCAGGTTCACTGCGGCGGTCCACAGCGGATAGTCCGGGCTCGGGACCAGCACTTCCTCGTCGCTCGTGAGCAGCGCGCGCAGCGTGAGGTCGATGAGCTCGCTCACGCCGTTGCCGATGAAGACCTCCTCGGCCGTGACCCCGCGCACGCCCCGCTCCTGCTGCTGCATCACCACCGCCTCGCGGGCCGGGAAGATGCCCTTCTGGTGGCAGTAGCCCTCCGCCGAACGCAGGTTCTCGATCATGGCGAGCCGCATGGTCTCGGGGGTGCGGAACCCGAAGGCGCCCGGATTGCCGATGTTCAGCGAGACGATGTCGTACCCGAGGCGCTCCATCTCGTGGGCGCGCCGGGCCAGCCGGCCACGGATCTCGTAGCGGACGTTGGCCAGGCCGGGGCTGGGACGGATGGTGCGGATCGGCATGGGCGAGCCCTGTTAGCTGCAATGCACCAATTATGGCCCGGCGCGGCCTGCCTGCACAGGACGGGCTTCACGCGACGACGCCGCCCGCCCTCAACTGCGCCAGCGCCCCGGCCTCCAGTCCGAGGCGATCGCGCAGGACCTCGTCGGTGTCGCCGCCGAGCAGCGGAGGCGCCCGCTCGTAGTCGATCGCGGTGCGCGAAAACCGGACCGGGTTGCGTACTCCCGGCACGGTGCCGGCCGCCGGGTGTGGCAGGTCGATGCGCATCTCGCGGTACCGTACCTGTGGCTCCGCGAACACCTGTGCGAGATCGTTGATCGGGCCAGCGGGGACACCTGCTGCACGAAGCCTTGCCAGCCACTCCGCGCTGCGCCCGCGGCGGAGTGCTTCCGCAATCAGCGGGACGAGTTCGCCGCGCTGCGCGACGCGGCTCTCGTTGGTCGCGTACCGCGGATCGGTCGCGAGCTGCGGGGCCCCGATCACTGCGCAGAAGCGCTGGAACTGCGCGTCGTTGCCGACCGCGAGCATGAAGTGCCCGTCGGCCGTGGCGAAGGCCTGGTACGGGACGATGTTCGGATGCGCCGTGCCGCGTCGCTGCGGCGGCGTCCCGCTCACGAGGTAATTGAGGTTCTGGTTGGCGAGCCACGCCACCTGCGTGTCGAGCAGCGACAGGTCGATGTACTGGCCGCGACCCGACGCGTGCCGCTCGTGCAGCGCCGCGAGGACGCCCGCGACGGCATACATCCCGCACATCAGGTCCGCGACCGCGACACCGACCTTTTGCGGCCCTGCGCCGGGCTCGCCGTCCGGCACTCCGGTGAGACTCATGAGCCCACCCATGCCCTGGATCATCGCGTCGTAGCCGGGCTCGGCGGCGTCCGGCCCGTCCTGCCCGAATGCCGAGATCGACAGGTACACGAGCCGAGGATTCAGCGGCGAGACGTCTTCGTACGCAAGCCCGTAACGCGCGAGCCCGCCGACCTTGAAGTTCTCGACCAGCACGTCGGCCTGTGCGGCGAGGCGGCGCACGAGGTCCTGACCTTCGCTGCGCGACAGGTCGATTGCGACGGACTTCTTGCCCCGGTTCGCCGACAGGTAGTAGGCGGATTCCGTGGTCTCCCGACCCTGCGGGTCACGCGCATACGGTGGCCCCCACTTGCGCGTGTCGTCGCCGCCGCGCGGATGCTCCACCTTGATGACCTCGGCGCCGAAATCGGCCAGCGCCTGGGTCGCCCAGGGGCCGGCGAGGATGCGACTCAGGTCGAGAACGACGATGCCGTCGAGTGGGCCGGCCATGCTTTGCTCGGGGCGGTCGACCGGACGGCCGGGGAGCGCGGGACTAGACGCCGAGGAAGATGATCGCGAGACCGCAGAGGCTGAGCGCAGCCCCCGCAAGCGCGTGCGAATAGCGCTCCGCGGCGTCGAGCGGCAACCGCTGGATGCCCTTCATCGCAAGGCCGACGACGATGAGCATCGTGCCGATCGTGACCACGCCGAACGCCACGACGACGGCCACGAGCCCCCACGTGCTGTGCTTGGCGGCCGGATACATGAGCAACGGGATGAGGGGTTCGCACGGTCCGAGCACGAAGATGACGAACAGCGCCCAGGGCGTGATGCTCCGCGCGCGCGCCGGGTCCACGTGTGGATGAAGGTGACCGCCCTCGTGCCCATGCTCATGGCGGTGCAGCGTGCCGTCGGCATGCACGTGCTCGTGCGTATGCGGCCGGGATCGCCAGGCCTTCTTCAGGCCCCAGGCCATGTACGCGAGGCCGAAACCCGCGAGCAGCCAGGCGGCGACGTCGCCGCGCAGGCCTTCGAACCACTGGATCCGGTGCAGGGAGATGCCGATCCCGATGCCCAGGACGCCGATGACCACCGACCCGAGGACGTGCCCCACGCCGCAGAGCGCGGTCACCCAGTACGTGCGTCGCGGCGTCCATCGGCGGGCAGCCGACATCGCGACGAACGGCAGGTAGTGGTCGGGGCCGAGCAGCGTGTGCACGAAGCCGATGGAAGCGGCGGTGAGCAGCAGCAGTCCGAGATCGA
>DAOMFD010000022.1:0-18805 GCA_035429605.1 Steroidobacteraceae bacterium
TCAGGTGCCCGATCTCGTTGATCGAGCGCACCATCTCGCGGTCGATCGGGTCGTGGAGGATCTCCTTCACGAAGCTGCCGTCGATCTTGAGGAAATCCACCGGGAAGTGCTTCAGGTAGCCGAACGACGACAGGCCCGTGCCGAAGTCGTCGAGCGCGAACTTGCAGCCGAGCTCCTTGAGCGCCTGGATGAAGCGGTTCGCCTGCGAGAAACTGGCGATCGCCGCGGTCTCGGTGATCTCGAAGCAGATCTTCGACGCGTCGATGCCGCTCCTGTGGAACTGGTCGATCACGAACGGCAGGAACTTGTCGTCGCCGAGGCTCTGGCCCGACAGGTTGATCGAGCACAGCTCGAGCCGCTCGCGCTCGTCCGCTTCCGACACGAGCCAGCGCAGCGCGTTCTCGATCACCCAGCGGTCGATCGCCGGCGTGATGCCGTAGCGCTCCGCGGCGTTGATGAAGTTGTCCGGCGAGACGATCTTGCCGGTCTCGTCCTTCATGCGCAGCAGCAGCTCGTAGTGCGCGCCGGACTCGGCCCGCTGCAGCGGCTGGATCGTCATGCGGTACAGCTCGAAGCGCGACTCCTCGAGCGCGTTGTTGATGCGCGCGGCCCACTGCATCTCGCGGCGGCGGCGCATCAGGTCGATGTCGTTCTCCTGGAAGCTGTAGACGCGGTTGCGGCCCGCCTCCTTCGCGGCCGCGCAGGCGCTGTCGGCGGCCGACAGCACGGCCGCCACGTCCTCGCTGTCGCCGGTGATCGGCACGACGCCGATGCTGCAGCCGAGGCGGAAGGTGCGCTCCTCCCACACGAACTTGTAGCCGCAGATGGTCTCGCGCAGCTGGTCCGCCATGCGCAGCGCCTCGTCCAGCGAGCAGCTCTCGAGCAGCACGCCGAATTCGTCGCCCCCGAGGCGCGCGAGCGTGTCGCGCCAGCGGATCTTGGTCTTGAGCAGCGCGCCCACCTGCCCCAGCAGTGCGTCGCCGGCGCTGTGCCCGCAGGTGTCGTTGATGATCTTGAACTGGTCCACGTCGAGGTGGCAGAGCGCGTAGGAGGTCTCGCGCGCCCGCGCGCTGCGCAGCGCCCGCTCCAGGCGGGCCTCGAATTCGCGACGGTTCACCAGCCCCGTCAGGATGTCGTGGCTCGCGTGATAGGAGAGCTTGCGGTTCAGCTCGCGGCTCTCGCTCACGTCGTGGAACACGAGCACGCCGCCCGACACCGCG
This sequence comes from Steroidobacteraceae bacterium, assembly GCA_035429605.1. Lineage (GTDB taxonomy): Bacteria > Pseudomonadota > Gammaproteobacteria > Steroidobacterales > Steroidobacteraceae > RPQJ01. Next base: position 1,221 of record DAOMFD010000022.1, read on the forward strand.
CCCGAGCCGTCGCGGATCGGCGAGGCCGTGCTCTCGATGTACATCTCGTTGCCGTCGCGCTTGATCAGCAGCGTCGGGCGCACCGACTTGATCGCACGGCTGCGGCGGATCGCCACCGACAGCGGGTTCTCGAGCGGCTCGCAGGTCTCCTCGTGGAAGCCGCGGAAGATGTCGTCGATGTGCCGGCCCTGCGCCTCCTCGAAGCGCCAGCCGGTCAGCTCCTCGGCGACCGGATTCAGGTACTCCATGATCAGGTGCTGGTCGGTGGTGATCACGCCGTCGCCGATCGATTGCAGCGTGATCTGCGCGCTCTCCTTCTCCTTGAAGAGCGCGTCCTCGTAGAGCTTGCGCTCCGTGATGTCCCATTCGACCCCGACCAGGCGCTTCAGCCGTCCCTCGGAGTCGACGCGAGCCTTGGCGCGGCTCGCCACCCAGCGCCACTCGCCGTTGCAGTGGCGCATGCGGTGCACGCTCTCGAACATCTTGGACTTGCCCGCGATGTGGTCGCGGATCATCGCCTGCACGCGGGCCATGTCGTCGGGATGCACCAGCCGCCGCCAGTCCGGCGAGACGTGCGGGTCGTGCTCGTCGAAGCCGAGCATCTTGCGCCAGCGCGGCGAGAAGTAGACCGTGTTGTTCTCGACGTCGAAGTCCCACAGGCCGTCGTTCGCGGTCGGCAGGGACAGCGCGTTGCGTTCCTCGAGACGCCCGAGGTAGCGCGCCACGCGCAGCCGCTCGAGACCGGTCGCGAAGCTCCCCCCGACCAGCTTGAGCAGCAGGTGAAGGTTGGCGTCCCACGATTCGCGTGGCTGCGACGAGCACAGCGCCATGAACCCGTGCACCCGTCCTGCCAGCGAGAATCCGCACACCAGCATCGAGCGGATCCCGAGCTCGGCGAAGCGCGCCGCGTCGGTGGCGAGCTCGCGGCGTGGCGCGCGCGTGTCGCGCAGCTCCAGGATGCGCAGGTGATCGAGGGTATTGGCGAGATACGGAATGCGCTCGAGCGCATCGCCCTTCATGACCTGCGGATCGAACGGCGCGAACAGTCCCGTCGCGCTCGCGACGCGCTCGATCGCGGTCTTCTCGGGATCGAACAGCGCGATGCAGATGGCGTCGACGTCGATCGCCTCGCGCAATGCGTCGAGGTTGCGCTTGACGCAGTTGTCGCCCGTCTCGCTCGCGAGCGCCTGGAAATCGAGCGCCACCTTGGTGGCGAGGACGTCGATGCCGACCGCGGGTCGGCCACCGCTACCGAAGACGACTTGCGTGGCGAGGAGGTCCGGGCCTTCCTGTTCTTCGCCGCGCTCGGGTGCGGTGCTGGCCATCGCGTTGTCTCGGACCCCCTGTCGGATGCAGCCAGTGTGTCAGGCCTGCCTCGGCTGCAGCGGAACTGTTGCTCAATTCAGTTTTCCGCCGCCGCAATTAGTTGCGGCGCATTCTGACACAGGTTATCAGGAATGCAAGCTAACTCCCTGTTTTTACAGAAGCGGCTGGCGGCACGTAGTAGTAGATGCTGGCAGGATTGCCCGCGGCTGCGCAGCGTGCATCCGGCACGCCCGTGACGAGAAACCAGTGCTGCTGGTTCGCCTTGCCGAGATCCACGGCGCTCGCGTCCCTGAAACACCGCTGGCGCGTGCGCTTGTCCATCACGAGCGCCCGCGACGGATCCTCGGCGAGCCACGCGGCGGCATCGTTTGCCTCCCCCGCCCGCTCGTCACGCGTGCGCGCGTGACCGAAGTTGACGCTCGGCCGCCGCAGTTGCAGCAGGTACTGCTCCTTCGCGCCGACGAGGCCCAGTTCGCGAACCCCGACGCTCGCCTGCTCCACGCGCGCCATGAAGGCGCGGCCGGACCGCGCCGCGTCGATCCGCGGATACACGACGATGCCGACGAAGGCGAGCACGGTCCCGAGCACTCCCGCATAGGCGAGCCAGCCGTCGCGGACACGGAAGTAAGCGAGCACGAGGCCACAGCAAGCCGCCAATGCGGCGAGCGGCAGCACCGGCCGTATCCCGTACACGGTCGCGACGTGCTCGGCGCGCAGCGGCTGGACCGCGAGCACCAGTGCCGCTGCCGCAGCCACCACCGCGATCGCGCACGCCAGCACGAATGCGACGCGACGCGGGCCGCGCGCGCGCAGCAACTCCGGCAGCCACGGGCCGGCCGCCATCGCGAAGGCCGGCACCGCCGGCAGGATGTACAGCGTTCGCTTGCCGGTGCTCGAGGTGAAGAACAGCACCACCAGCAGCACCCACGCGAGCAGCACGGCAATCAGCGTGTCGCGCCCGCGCAGCGCGTCGCGCCAGCGGGGCCAGAGCCACGGCACGAGCGCGATGAGCGGCAGCCAGAAGAGCGGGATGATCTCGACGAAGTAGTAATAAACGGGCGCGTGGTGGTGCCAGGCATCCGCGTACCGGGTCACGGTCTGGTGAAACAGGATCTCCTGGCGATACGCGAGCAGGTCGCCGCCCGCGGATGACGCGACCATCATCGGCACGAACCACAGGCCGATCGCGATCAGCAGGCACACCGCGCCGGCCGCGCCGAGCGCCCCGATGCGTGGCACGGCCGCACGCCAGCGCCGCCGCACGAGGACCGCAAATGGAACCAGCGCGAGCAGCGGCAGGAATCCCACGCCTTTGGTGATGACGCCGAGGCCCGCCGCGGCCCAGCCGGCCAGGAACCAGTTGCGCGCGGGCGCAATGCACAGGTGGCGCAACAGTCCGTACAGCGACAGCGTCGTCAGGAAGCACAAGGTCGCGTCGATCTGCGCCTGTCGCGCCTCCCACACGAACTGGAACGTGACGAGCAGCACCAGTCCGGTCGCGAGGCCCGCCTCGCGCCCGCGGGCGCGACGCAGCAGGTCGTAGGCCAGCAGCACGGTGCCGAGACCCGCGAGCAGCGACGGCAGCAGGAAGCCGATGCGCAGCGAGCCGGTCGCCGCCGTCGCGACGGCGACGAGCCAGAAGAAGAACGGCGGCTTGTCCGCGTAGAGGTCGCCACCGATCCGCGGGAACAGCCAGTCGCCGGAGCGCAGCATGTCCTGCGCCACGAGCGCGAAGCGCGGCTCGTCCGGCGGCCAGGGGTCACGCAGCCCGAGCCCGGTGCCGATCAGCAGCAGCCCGAGCCCGAGCAACCACAGGACGTCGTAGAGATGATCGCGCCCGGAATCCCGTCCGGGCCTGAGCAGGCGATCCAGGAGCGTCGGCGCGAAGTCGGCCGTGGCTGCCGCCACTCAGGTGTCCTCGCTCGTCGGGACGCGGCGCGACGCGCGGCGGATCAGCCACATCACGCCGAAGAGATCGACGATGCCGACCCAGAGCCGGTTGTGCAGGCCGTACTTCGACGTGCCGCGCGTCCGCTCCCGGTGATTGACGGGCACGGACACGACTTCGTAGCCCTCGCGCTGGAACAGCGCCGGCATGAAGCGATGCATGTGGTTGAAGCGCGGCATGTCCATGAACACCGCGCGATCGAACACCTTGATGCCGCAGCCGGTGTCCGGCGTGCCGTCCTTGAGCAGCCCGCCGCGCACGCCGTTGGCGACACGCGACGACAGGCGCCGGAGCCAGGTGTCGCGCCGGGTGGTGCGATTGCCCATCACGAGGCGCAGGCGCGACGAGCCTGCCGCACGCGCCGCATCCAGCAGCTTCGGGATGTCGGCCGGGTCGTTCTGGCCGTCGCCGTCGAGCGTCGCGATCCAGGGGGCACGCGCGTCGCGCACGCCGGTCGCCACGGCCGCGCTCTGCCCCGACCGGACCGAGTGGCGGAGCAGGCGGATCTCGGGCATGCCGGCGCCGCGGGCATCACGCACCGCCTGGGCCGTCGCGTCGGTGCTGCCGTCGTCCACGAAGATCGTCTCGAAGGCGTAGCGCCCGGCAAGCGCGGCGTGGATCTCGCGGGCCAGGGGTTCGACGTTGTCCTGCTCGTTGCAGACCGGGATGACGACCGACACGTCGAGTCCCGGCGTCGAATTCGTGCCCTGGGGTGCGGTCAATGTGCGGACTCCGCGGAGCGGGACGCTAGTATAGTCGCTTCGGGTCGGCGCGCGAGATCGTGGACCGCACCCGAGGATATTCGATGAGCGAACTGCACGACGACACGCAGCACGAGGAGCCTCGCAATACGCTCTACCGCAAGGTGAAGCGCGGCAAGCGCAGGCTGACCCCGGGTCGCCTGTTCGTGTATCGCATCGCGGTGGTCGTCGCCTACTGCGTGGGACGTTTCCTGTGGTGGTCCACCCGCATGCTGCCGCCGATCGGGCTCGAGCGCGCGCGGGAGGCCGTGCGCGAGCACCGGTCGCTCATTCCCGCGTACTGGCACCAGCACATGCTCTACGGCGTGCGCGCGCTGCTCGACCTGCAGCCCGAAGGGCTCAAGCTCGGGTTCCTGATCAGCCCGTCGGTGGACGGCGCCGCGCCGTCGATGCTGGTGCAACGCATCGGCGGGCACGTGATCCGCGGTTCCTCGACGCACACCGGCGCGCGCGCGCTGCGCGACTACTACGAGACGATCGTCAAGCAGCAGATCTCCCCGGCCATCACGCCGGACGGGCCGAAGGGCCCGGTGCACGAATTCAAGCCGGGCGCCGTGCTGCTCGCGCAGCTCACGGGGAAGCCCATCCTGCTCGTGAGCGTCGCCGCGTCGCGAACCTGGCGCTTCCGGACCTGGGACCGGTTCGAGCTGCCGCTGCCCTTCAGCCGCGTGCAGATCGCGTACGGCGAACCGGTCCGGGTGCCGCGCGTGCTGAATGCCGACGGCATCGCCCGACTGCAGCTCGAGATGGCCGACAAGCTGCAGGCACTCAACGCGGCCGCACACGCAGCCCTACGATCCGGCCGGCCACGCTGAGAGCGGCACCTCCTGCACGGACAGAGACGTGATGGGCACGTCCGTCGCAATGTGGGCCACGGTTCCGGCGATCCCGACCGGGGCGAGGCGGAAGATCGAAGCCCCGATGCGGCCAGCGGCGTAGTTACCGTCGAGTTCCACAGCCCCGACCGCACGCAGCCCGCGCGCCGCGGCCTTGAGCACGGCCTCGGTCGCGGTCCAGCGTACGAGGCGCTGCTGCGCCGCTTGCGTTTCGCGCGTGGCCCCCGGTGCGGTGTCCGGCTCTTGCACTTCCTCCAGGTCGAAGCCGACCTCGCAGTCACGGCTCAAGGCGACGCCGACGTGATGCTCGCCGTGCGAGATGCTGAAGCGTGGCCCGCCCGGGACGTACGGCTTTCCGCCGGTCGGAAACATGAGTCCGCGAGGCTCGGCCGGGCTGCCGCTCAGGAGCGCGATGCCGTGCAGGGCCAGGCCGATGCCGGCGAGGCTGGCGCGGCGCGCATGCGGGTCCCGCCGCTCGAGTTCGTGCCGCTTCGCATACGGCAGTCTCGCGAGCAGGGGCGCGTATGCCTCGTCGACGGGTCCTGGCGGCAGCCGCCCATGCAATACCAGCACGTGAGCCATGCGCGGATTCTCGACTCGTGCAAGCGAGCCCGCAATTCTGGGACAATTCCCCTCCTCGTGATTGCACGCTGGATCCGGCACCGATGATCAAGTTCGAGACGCTGCCCAAGGCGCTGGATGACCGGGCCCGGGGCACGGTCACCATCGGCTACCTCGAGGGCGAGAATGCCGAGAAATCGCTCAGGCTGGCGGAGCTGCGCCGGCGCGCGCTGGGCATCCTGCGCCACCTCCAGGACATGGGCGCGCGGCAGGGCGACACGCTCATCCTGCACGTCGCGAGCAACGAGCAGTTCATCGACGCATTCTGGGCGTGCCTCTACGGCGGCATCGTCCCGGTGCCGGTCGCCGTGGGCATCAGCGACGAGCACAAGCACAAGCTGCTGCGCATCGCGCGCCAGCTCGGGACACCCTGGCTGTACACCGACCGCAAGCTCCGCGAGCGGCTCGCGACGTTCGCGGCCAGCCTCGAGGCCGCAAGCCTGTGGAGGGATCTCGAGCGGCGTTCGTTCCTCGTGGACCAGCTCGACGACGTGTCGCGCGAGGGAGCTCCTGCGCGACTGTCCAGAGATGACACCGCGTTCATCCAGTTCTCCTCGGGATCGACCAGCGAACCGAAGGGCGTGGTGCTCACCCACGGCAACGTCCTCGCCAACGCGGAAGGCACGCGCCAGGCCGCGCGCCTCGACGAGCAGGATGTCTCGCTCAGCTGGATGCCGCTCACCCACGACATGGGACTCATCGGCTTTCACCTGATGATGGTGTACGTCGGCATCCGGCAGTACCTCATGCCGACGGACCTCTTCGTGCGCCGCGCACTGCTGTGGCCGAAATTCCTGTCGGCCAAGCGCGCGACGGTGACCTCGTCGCCGAACTTCGGCTACCGGCACTTCCTGCGCGCACTCGGCGACAAGCAGCTCGAGGGCGTCGACCTCTCGGGCGTGCGGCTGATCTTCAACGGCGCGGAGCCGATCTCGGTCGACCTCGCCCACGAGTTCCTGGACCGCATGCGTGGGTACGGCCTGCGGCCGACGTCGATGTTCACCGTCTACGGCCTCGCCGAGGCGTCGCTCGCGGTGTCGTTCCCGCCGCCCGAGGCCCCGATGCGGCACATCAACGTGGACCGGCGCTCGCTGGGTGTCGGTGCCACCGCACGCCTGGTTGCGGCGACGGACCCGACCGCGGTCAAGCTCGCCTGCGAAGGCAAGCCGATCCCCTATTGCAGCGTGCGACTGCTGGACGACGCGGGCAACGAGGTCGGCCCCGACCAGACCGGTCACCTGCTGATCCGCGGCGACAACGTCACGCGCGGCTACTTCGAGAACCCGGAGGCCAATGCGGCGGCCGTGTCGCCCGACGGCTGGGTGCGCACGGGCGACCTCGGCCTGTGGCACGACGGCGAGCTGTACGTCACCGGCCGCTCGAAGGAAATCATCTTCGTCAACGGCCAGAACTACTATCCGCACGACCTCGAGATGATCCTGCAGCAGGAGCCGGGCCTCGAGCACGGCAAGGTTGCGGCCGCAGGCGTGCGCACCGCCGGTGGCGCGACCGACGACCTCGTGCTGTTCGTCGTGCATCGAGGCGAGATGGCGGACTTCGTGCCCACGGCGACGAAAGCCATGCACCTGGTGAACGAGCACGCGGGTGTCGAGGTGGCGCGGGTGGTGCCGATCGCACGGATGCCGAAGACCACCAGCGGCAAGCTGCAGCGCGCCGCACTCGCCGAGTCGTATGCCAACGGCGAGTTTGCCGCCGAGCTCGCGGCCTTCGACGCCGCCTGGGCCGCCGTCCACGCCCAGGGCCGGGCCGCGGCGGGCGGGATCGAGCGCCAGCTCAAGGCCATCGTCGACGACGTGCTCGCCGGCAAGCACGTGGACGTCGACGACAACCTGTTCGAGATCGGGGCCAGCTCCCTCACGCTGATCGAGATCCACGAGAAGATCGACGAACTCTATCCCGGCGTGGTCGACCTGACGGAGCTGTTCGATTTCCCGACGGTGTCGCAGCTCGCGAAGCACCTCGAGGCCAAGCTCGGCCAGGGCTGAAGGCCGGCATGCCCGCGTGACACTGGAAACACAGGCCGCGCACATCCTGCACATCGCCGGGCAGCGCGGGGTCGTGCGATCCCACGAGGTCACCGAAGCCGGGCTCGCCCGCGCCACCCTGATGCGACTGGTGCGCGATGGGCAGCTGGTGCAGCTGGCGCGAGGTGTGTACGCCCTGCCCGGCCAGCGGCTGTCACGACGGCACCCGCTCGCGGAAGTGGCGGCGCGCAGCTCGCGCGGCGTGTTCTGCCTGCTGACGGCGCTGCACTTCCACGGGCTCATCCCGCGGCCGCCCGACGCGGTCTGGCTGGCCATCCCGAACAAGGGCCGTGTGCCGACGGGCGGGAACGTGCCGCTCGAAGTCGTGCGCTTCTCGGGTGCGGCGCTGGCGGAAGGCGTCGAGCACCACCTCGTCGATCGTGTCGGCATCCGCGTGTATGCGCCGGGCAAGACCGTGGCCGACTGTTTCAAGTTCCGCGGCCGCGTCGGACTGGACACGGCCGTGACAGCCCTGCGAACCGTCCTCAGGCGCAGGCTCGCGACCCGCGCCGAACTCGAGCACTACGCCGGCGTGTGCCGGGTCCGCGAGACGATGCTCCCGTACCTTGCACGTGGCGCGGTGCAGGCGCGCGAATGATCAGCGCAGCGCGTCGAGCCCGAAGACCTTCGCGAGCTTCGCGTCGAACATCGCCCCCGGCAGCCAGCGCTTGAGCAGCGGATATCGCAGGCTTCCCGTGCCGCGCCGGACGACCCTGGGCGGCGGGGACCGCAACAATGCATCCACGACTGGAGCAGCGAACTCATCCGCCGGCATCGCGCCCTGCTGCCCCGCCTGGGCCCGTGCGTGAATGCCGGCTTCTGCCGCCCGGTAGAGCGAATCGGCCGGCAAGCGGACGGCCGCCTCGGCGTGATCCCCGAAGCTCGAACGCACTCCGCCCGGCTGGATCGCCACGACGTGGATGCCGAAGGGCTTCAGCTCCATGCGCAGCGCATCGGTGATGGAATGCACGGCGGCCTTGCTCGAGCAATACGCCGCCGCGAATGGCGTCGTAAACAGGCCGACGATGCTGCCCACGTTCGCGACCGTGGCGCTGCCGTGCCGCGCCACCGCCGAGCGCAGCAGAGGCATCGCCATCGCGGTCACCCTTGCCGGTGAAATTACGTTGGTCTCGTACTGGCGACGCAGGTCGTCGCGCGTGAGGTCGATCACCGCGCCCACCTTGGAGAAGCCGGCATTGTTGACCAGCAGGTCGAGCTGTCCGGCCTCGCTCATCACCGTGTCGAATGCGGCGGCGATGGTCGCGTCGTCGTCGACGTCCACCTGCAGGCCACGGATGCCCAGCGGCTCGAGCGGCGCCAGCGCATCCTTGCGGCGTGCCGTGGCGTACACGCGGTGACCGCGCCTGGCGAATTCGCGGGCGAGTGCCGCGCCGATGCCGCTCGAGCAGCCCGTGATGAAGATCGTCTTTTGCATGTCGCTCTCCTGGAATCCTGGTCGCATCGTGCGACCCCGTCTCGCCTCGCACCGAATCGGCCCGGCCGGTCCTGCCGCCGATCGCGCGTTGCGGCCTCACGTGCCGCCGGAATATACCTTGCGCTTGAGCTTCCACCGCCGGTGCGACCACCACCAGCCCGGCGGGTCCGCGCGGATCCAGTCCTCGAGGCATCGCGCATAGCGCGTGGTGACCTCCCCGCCCGGCAGCTTCTCGCCCGGCTCGTTGAGCGGCAGGTAGTCGAGCACGTACCGGCCACGCTCGAGCCGGCGCATGCGCACGAGCACGACCCTCGAGCGTAACGCGCGGCCGAGCAGCTCCGGCCCCATGTAGAAGGCGGTGTCCTGCCCGAGGAACTCGACCCAGTGCTTCTCGGGGCTCGTACGCGGCACCTGGTCGGCGATGAGCCCGATCGCCCCGACGTCACGGATGGCCGCGAGCTCGCGCAGCACCGACTTCGCGGGCACCATCCGCGCACCGAAGCGCCCCCGGCGATCCTTGAGCCATGCGTCGACCCGCGGATTCCGGGCAGGCTTGTACAGCCCGACGAACCGACCCGGGAATTCCAGGGACAGCCGGTACAGCATCCACTCGAAGTTGCCGTGGTGCGCCCCGACCAGCACCAGTGGGCGCGACGAGCCGGTGCCCCCGAGCACTTCAGGATTGGCAATGGTGACGCGCGCTCGCAATTCCGCTTCACCCAGGGCCGTGGCGTAGAGCGATTCGGCGACGAGCTCTCCCTGGCGCGCGGCGAACTCGCGCGCCACCCGCCGGACGCGATCGCCCGGCCAGTCGGGAAACGATCGCTGCAGGTTGTCGCGGATGACGGAGCGCCGCAGGCCGAATACGCGGTACCCGAGCCACGCCGCGACGGCTCCGATCGCGTAGCAGCAGCGCAGACGCCAGCCGTCAGTCATACATGCGCCTCGCGCGCTTCCAGCGGTTGTATGCCCAGAAGTACTGCGCGGGTTGCGACCGAACGGCGTCCTCGACGGCCCTCACGTACGCTTCGAGCGCGCGTTCCGGGTGTGCCCGCTCGCCGGCCTGGAGCAGCGGAACGAATCGTGCGACGTAGCGGCCGCGTCCTTCGCGGCGCATGCGAATGTAGACCGGCTGGAACCCCAGTCGCGCGCTGATCCAGCCGGGACCCGCGAAGAAGTCCGTTTCCGTGCCGAAGAACCGCACCCAGTGCTGCTGCTCGCGGCCCGCGGCCGGCGACTGGTCGGCCACCAGCGCCAGGAGCCTGACGGCGCCGCGCTGCGCCAGCAGGTGATTGACCACCTGCTTCGCCGGCACCATGGTCGCGCCGAAACGACTGCGCATCGCGCCGAGTTCGCGATCCGCGCGCTCCCGGCTCGCCGGCTTGTACGCGGCCGTGAGCGGCACGCCGAACGCGGTCGAGCAGCGCAGCAGCAACCACTCCCAGTTGCAGTGATGGGAGGCCAGCAGCAGCACCTTCTTGCCGTCGCGCAGGAGATCCCGCACCACGTCGTCGTCTTCGAACCTGAGCCGATCGACGAGATCCGACGCCTCGATGCGCGTGCCGTGCACGGCTTCCGCAACCAGCTCGCCGAGGTACCGGTAGAAGTCCCGTGCCACGCGTCGCCGCTCCGGCTGCGGGGCATCCGGCAGGCAGCGCGCGATGCCGTCGCGCACGAAGCGCCTGCGCCAGCCGACGACGCGCGTCACGAACGCGAGCGCGCCGCACACCGCGTAGAGGACGGGCAGCGGCAGGAGCGCGAGGAACCGCAACACGGATCAGGTGGTGCCGGAGGAGGGACTCGAACCCCCGACCCGCGCATTACGAATGCGCTGCTCTACCAACTGAGCTACTCCGGCGGGAGGGGCGCGAAGTATACGGATTCGGCCCTTGGGCGTGAAGCTTTCCACCCCGGGGACCGCCGTCACGCGGTGCGGCGCAACCGGATGACGACATCCACGCCGGCCACCTCCGTTCCCGGGGGCAGCGCCGGCATCTTCGCGAAACTGATGTCCTGCGGCGGGATGTCGAGCATCTCGCCGGTGGCCAGGTCCTGGAAGTGATAGTGCGGCTCCGTCAGCGAGTCGTAGACGCATCGCTCCGGATCCGTGTGAATCGGGTGCAGCAGCCCCGCTTCCACGAACAGCTTCAGCGTGTTGTACACGGTGGCCTTCGAGACCCGCCCCGCGGACTGCCGCAAGGTCTCGAGGATCTGCTCCGCGGTGAGGTGCCGCGGCTCCGTCAGCAGGAGTTCGGCGATTCGCAAGCGCTGCGCCGTCGGCCGCACCCCGTGCCGCGCCAGGATCGACTTTGCCCGAGCCGTGGCGCCAGCCGCCGATGTGGATTCGTGGGACATCGCGTTGAATTATACGTGCCGCTGCGCTCACGCGCATTTTGCGGCAAATACGCCCTAAATTGGGGCTGAACGGCCGCCCGGCCAGGCCTAGATTCCAGGCCTCGAGTGGGCGAGCGGGAGCAGGCCATGGAACGGCCTTCGGGATTCACCCTGCCGGAACTCATGTTCTCGATGGCCATCGTCGCGGGCCTGGTCGGATGGAGCGTGCCGGCCTTCCGTGACATCCGGCTGAATGCGGCGCGCACCAGCGAGGTCAACCTGTTCCTCCAGGCCGTCTACCTCGCCCGCAGCGAGGCAATCAAGCGCAACGGCGTCGTCAGCCTCTGCCCGACCCTCGACGGCACGGCCTGCGCGCCGCCCGGCTCGACCTGGGACCGTGGCTGGATCGTCTTCGCGAACCGCGACCGCGACTCGCCGGCAGTCCGCGACGCGGGCGAGGAACTGCTGTCGGCGTATCCGGCCTGGGAAGGCGGCAGCATCGTCGCAAACCGCGGCACCCTGTCCTTCCGCGCCTTCGGCCAGAGCGGAGTGACCGCCACGGTCACGTTCTGCGATTCGCGGGGCAGCGGACACGCACGCGCCGTGATCATCAGCCAGGCGGGGCGGCCGCGCGTGGCCGACCGGAATTCGTCCGGGGCCGCGCTCAGCTGCACGTGACATGGACGCGGCATTTCGCAAGCACGGCGGCGCACAGGGCGGATTCTCGCTGGTCGAGATCCTGGTCGTGGCCGCAATCGTCGCCGTCGGGCTGCTGGGAGGGGAAGCACTGGTGGTGACGTCGCTCGAAGCCAGCCGCAGCGCCATGCTGCAGACCATCGCAGTCGATCTCGCCGCTGATCTCGGCGACCGCATCCGCGCGAATCCGTCGGCCGGATCGGCGTATGGCCTGTCGGCAGGCGCGCGTCTCGGTCCGCCGCCGAAGGCCTGCCGGACCGTCGGGGAATGCAACTCCGCCGACCTCGCCGCGGTCGACCTGTACCTGTGGCAGCAGGCCACGTTCACGGCGCTGCCCGAGGCCACCACCGTCGTGCAGGTGGAGCCCGCCGGCGGCGCCACGCATCGCTACACGATCGTCCTCCGCTGGACGGCCACCGGGCGGCCGGCCGAATCCCGTGTCGCAGCCACGGTCGAGATATGAGCGTCGCGAAGACCCTGGCGGCACGCCAGCACACGTCCTGCGTCGGCGCAGGTCTCGTCGAACTGATGGTGGCGCTGGTCATCGGTGCATTCCTGCTGTCGGCGAGTGCAACGGCGTACCTCGGCGCACGCAACGCGCGTGCGCAACTCGACGCAGGCGCGCGCCTGCAGGAAATCGCACGCTACGCCATGGCGCTGATCGAGGCGGACGTGCGCATGGCCGGCTACTGGGGGCTCACGAACCGTGCCGACGACATCGCCGCGCATCCGTCCCTCGCGTTCCCGGCGAAATGCGGCGGCAAACCCTGGGTGACGAGCGCCACCCAGTTCGTCGCCGGAACGAACAATGCGTACCTCGCCGTTCCCTCGTGCGCGGCCCTGTCCGGCGGCGCGCAGCCGGGCAGCGACGTCCTGGTCGTGCGGCGCGCCAGCGCGCAGCGCATCGCGCCGCAGAAGGCTACGGTGGGCTCAACCGACCAGGACCGGGTGCTCGTCGTGTCGAGCCACGCCTCGGGCACGGTGTTCGTCCCCCAGGACCTCGGCAACCAGATTCCGGCCAGCTACGCCACGACCGACGTGGCTGGGCTTGCGCCGCAGGCAGACACCCGCGCGCTGGTCGTCGACGCCTACTACGTCAGCCGCGGATCGAGTACGGCCGCCGACTTCCCTGCCCTGCGCCGCAAGACCCTGACCGCCGGGCCCGACATCGGAGACGAAGAAGTCATCGCCGGCGTCGAAGACCTGCAGTTCCAGGTCGGAGTGGACACCGACGCCGACCCGGGTGCAGACGTGTATCTCGATCCTGGCATGCTGCCTACCGGTGCACGGATCGTCTCAGTGCGCATCTGGCTGCGCCTGTGCGCGCCCGATCGCGGGACGGCACTGGCCACGCAGCGCATCGGTCCGTATGGCGATCGTGCCGCAGGGATCGTCACCGACACGCGGCTGCGCCTGCTGGTGTCGCGAACGGTCTACCTGAGGAACTCCGGGTCATGAATCGGCTGCGTTGCGTGAATCGACAACACGGCGTGGTGCTGGTCGTCGCGATGCTGCTCCTGCTCGTGCTCACCCTCCTCGGGACCACGGGCCTGGTCACCGCCGTGCTGGAACTGCGGATGGCGGCGAACGCGCGTTACCAGGCGCGAGCATTCCAGGCGGCCGAATACGGGATCCAGCAGGCGGTGCACGCGACGGGGCTCGCGACCACGATCACGTTGGCGAGCCCGAGGCTCGAGCCAGCGGCTGGCGCGCCCCTGCGAGTCCCTGGAACTCCGCAGGACTCGTATTCCTATCGCCTCTATTACGACACGAGCACTCCGCCCCCACCGCTCGTCGACGGCACGGTTCCCGGTCCGGGATTGCGCGCCTATCACTTCGTGGCCGAGGCAACCGGTCGGTCGGAGCGCGGTGCGACGGAAACGCATGTCCAGGGTTTCTATCTGATCGCCAGCGACCCACCACCCGCCTCGTTGACGCCACCGGCCTGCGCGCCAGGTTGCAGTGAGGCGGCGCTGTACGAGCCGCACCGCACCTTCTGGATGCAAGTGAATGCCGAGTGACATGCGCACACGAACGAGTCTGTGGCGAGCGCGCCGGCACGCGCCGGCACGCGCCAGCGGCGGAGGATTTTCGCTGCTCGACGTCGTGGCAGCCATGGCCATCGTGGCCCTGCTCGCGTGCATCGCCCTGCCGAGCTACCGCGCGCAGATGATGCGCGCCAACCGGGCTGCGGCCCGCGCGGCGCTGATGGCGCTGGCCGCGGAGCAGGAAAAGTTCTACGTCGAGTGTCATGCCTACGCGACCAGCCTCGACGGGTCCGCCGCCAGCACCTGCGGCACGTCGACGCTCGGCTTCCCGGCGAGCGCCGGCGACGGAACATACCGCCTCAGGATCACGGAAGGCGATGCTTCCGGGTGGACTGCGGTCGCCGAGGTCGTGCCGGGCAGCCGGCAGGAGGATGACCGGCGCTGCAGGGCGCTGCAGATCGACGAGGTCGGTCACAGGACGGCGACGACCGCGTCCGGTGACGCCAGCGACGCAGAGTGCTGGAGCCGGTAGCGAAGCGGCCGCCGCTCGAGGGGCTAGGAATCCGTGCCGCGCGCCGCGCGCAGTTCGCGTGGCAGTGCGAACACGACGTTCTCCTCGCGGCCGGTCACTTCGTCCGCGGCCTGCCCGCCCCACTCGCGGAGACGTGCCACCACCCGTTGCACGAGGACCTCCGGCGCCGACGCCCCCGCCGTCACGCCGACGGTGGCGCGCCCCTCGAACCACTCGCGCTCGAGATCCTCGGGGCCATCGACCAGGTAACCGGGGATGCCCGCCTTCTCCGCGATCTCGCGCAGGCGATTCGAGTTCGAACTGGTCCGCGACCCCACGACGATCACGACGTCGCAGCTGGCGACGAGCGACTTCACGGCATCCTGCCGGTTCTGCGTCGCGTAGCAGATGTCCTCCTTGCGCGGCGTGGTCAGCGTCGGGAAGCGCTGCTTCAGCGCATCGAGGACCTCCGCCGTGTCGTCGACCGACAGCGTCGTCTGCGTCACGACCGCCACTCGTGCCGGGTCGCCCACCTCGAGCCGCTCGACGTCCGTCGCATCCTCCACGAGGCTGATGCGTCCGCCCATCGTCGAGTCGAACTGGCCCATCGTGCCCTCGACTTCCGGGTGGCCCGCGTGACCGATCAGGATGACTTCCCGCCCGTCGCGGGCGAAGCGCGCGACCTCCATGTGCACCTTGGTCACCAGCGGGCAAGTCGCATCGAACACGCGCAGCCCCCGGCGGCGCGCTTCGTCCTGCACCGCCTTGGAGACCCCGTGAGCGCTGAAAATCACGGTCGCGCCGTCGGGCACCTCGTCGAGCTCGTCGACGAAGATCGCCCCCAGGCCGCGCAGCCGGTCGACCACGAAACGATTGTGGACCACCTCGTGGCGCACGTGGATCGGCGCCCCGAACAGCTCGATGGCGCGCTCGACGATGTCGATCGCCCGGTCCACGCCGGCGCAGAAGCCGCGCGGATTGGCGAGCAGGATCCTCACGCCCGCCGTCCGCGGAATGCATCCACGATCAGCAGCATCGCGCCGATCGTGATGGCGCTGTCGGCGATGTTGAAGGCGGGGAAGTACGCATCGCCCCAGTGGGCGTGGATGAAGTCGACGACGTAGCCCAGGCGCACGCGATCGATGACGTTGCCGAGCGCGCCCCCGAGGATCAGCGACAGCGCGAACGGCAGCAGCTTGTCGCCACGCGGCGTTCGCCAGATCCATGCGACCAGCAGCACGCTCACCACGATGCCGAGCGCAATGAAGAACGGCCGCTGCCAGCCGGAAGCCCCGGCCAGCATGCTGAAGGCGGCGCCCGTATTGTGCAGCAGCGTGAAGTCGAGCACCGGCAGGACCTCGACGCGCTCGTACAGCTCGAAGAATCGCAGCACCAGGAACTTGGTCGCCTGGTCGAGCCCGATGACCGCGAGCGACAGCCACAGCCATGCGGCCGGATGCGTGCGCTGCACGAGTGGCGGCTGGCCGCTCTCCGACGCGGATGTATCGTCCGTCACGTTCACTTACGCGAACCTCCGGATCTCGCCCGGCCCGTCGACGTTCGACGCGCAGCGCGCGCAGAGCTCCGGGTGGGCGGCCACGCTGCCGACGTCGTTGCGCTTGTGCCAGCAGCGCACGCACTTCGTCGCCGTCGACGCATGCACGTGCAGCCAAAGCGTCGGCGCATCCGCGGGCCCCGCGGGCACCGCGCTGGTCGGGCGCGAATCGGCCGGGTGCACATGCGCCTCCGACGTGATGAACACGAAGCGCAGCTCGTCCCCTATTGCGTCGAGAGCCGTGCTCGTCGCCGCGTCCGCGTAGACCTCGACGATCGCGTCGAGCGGCGCGCCGATCTCCCCTGCGGCACGCAGCCGCTCGAGTTCCTTGAGCACGGACGACCGCACGTCGAGCACCGTCGGCCAGTCGATCGCGCGGGCCTCGGCAGCGGGCGCCGGCAGGTCCGCCCAGGTCGCGTGGAACACCGATTCCGCGCGCGCGCCCGGCATGTGCCGCCAGATCTCCTCCGCCGTGAACGACAGGATCGGCGACAGCCACCGCACCATCGCCTCGGCGATCCAGTACATCGCGGTCTGCGCGGAGCGCCGCGGCAGGCCCTTCGCGGGGGTCGTGTACAGGCGGTCCTTGATGACGTCGAGGTAGAAGCCGCCGAGGTCCACGACGCAGAAGTTGTGCACCTTCTGGTAGATCAGGTGGAAGTCGTAGCTGCGATACGCGTCGACGACCTCCTGCTGCAGTTCGCGCGTGCGCGCGAGCGCCCAGCGGTCGAGTGCCACCAGCTCGCTGGTGGGCACGGCATCAGCAGCTGGATCGAAGCCCGCCATGTTGCCGAGCAGGAACCGGACCGTGTTGCGGATGCGCCGGTAGGACTCCGACATCCGCTTCAGGATCTCGTCCGAGACGGCGATCTCGTTGGCGTAGTCCGTGGAAGCCACCCACAGTCGCAACACGTCGGCGCCGAGCGTGCTCACGACCTTCTGCGGGAGGATCGTGTTGCCGAGCGACTTCGACATCTTGCGGCCTTTCTCGTCCACGGTGAATCCGTGGGTGAGCACGCCCATGTACGGCGCGTGGCCCTTCTGCGCGACCGACGTGAGCAGCGACGAGTGGAACCACCCGCGATGCTGGTCGGAACCCTCGAGGTAGAGGTCGGCCGGCGTGCGCACCTCCGGGAACAGGCGCGGGACGCAGTGGTGCGACACGCCGGAGTCCACCCACACGTCCATGATGTCGGTGACCTTCTCGTAATGCTCCGCCTGGGCACCCAGCAACGCCGCCGGGTCGAGGTCGAACCAGACGTCGATACCGTCCTTCTCCACGAGATCCGCCACGCGCTCGACGAGCGCGGGGGTGTCCGGATGCAGCTCCCCGCTCTCCCTGTGCGTGAACAGCGCAAGCGGCACGCCCCAGGTGCGCTGGCGCGAGATGCACCAGTCCGGGCGGCCCGCGATCATGCCGTAGATGCGCTGCTCGCCCCAGTCCGGCGTCCATTCGACCTTGCCGATCTCCTCGAGCGCCTTCGCACGCAGTCCCGCCTGCTCCATGCTGATGAACCACTGCGGCGTCG
>DAOMFD010000023.1:0-2298 GCA_035429605.1 Steroidobacteraceae bacterium
ACTACATGTACGGGAGGCACTGTTTCCAGAGTGGCGCGTTCGACCGCGCCGTGCCGCTGTTCGAGGCGGCGGTCCGGCTGCGGCCGGACGACTATCAGGCACTGTGCATACTGGAAGGGGCACTGCTCAAGATCGGCCGGATGGAGGCGCACGGTGAGGTGGCGCAGCGCGCAATGGCGGCGATCGAACGGCAGCTCGCCATCGATCCACAGGACGGACGCGCCTTGCAGCTCGGCACGGTCCAGGCCGCACGACTCGGCAAGAGGGAACGCACTCACGAGCTGGCCCGACGCGTGCTCGCGGTGCGTCCCGATGCGTTTTCGACGTTCTACAACGTAGCGTGTGCCTACGCGGTCCTCGGCGACGTCGACGAGGCGCTCGACCTGCTCGATCGCGCGGTGCGGCACGGGCGCGGCAACCTCGAGTGGATCGAGCAGGACCCTGATTTCGATTCGCTGCGGTCGGACCCGCGGTTCAACGAGATCGTGAACCGGCTGCGCAGCACCTGACGGCGCGTCACGGGATGGGCGAAGAGGTCTCCCGGCGTTCCGCGATCCTGCGCAACGCGGACTTCACCCGGTTCATCGCGGCACGGTTTCTTGCATCCCTGGCCGTGCAGATGCAGGCCGTGGCGGTCGGCTGGCAGGTGTACGCGGTGACGCGCGACCCGCTCGACCTCGGCCTCGTCGGGCTGTCGCAGTTCCTGCCGTTCGTCGTGCTGATCCTGCCGGCCGGTCATCTCGCGGACAACCACGATCGCCGGCGCATCGTCAGCGCCTGCTTCGCGCTGCAGTGCCTGTGCGCCCTGCTGCTGCTCGGCTTCGCGTGGCGCGGCCTCGCTTCCGCGTGGCCGGTGTTCGCGGTGATGGTGCTGTTCGGGATCGCGCGCGCGTTCTCCATGCCCACCGGGCAGGCACTGCTGCCGAACCTCGTGCCGCGGGAGCAGTTCGCCACGGCGGTCGCGATCAACTCCTCCACCTGGCAGGTGTCGACCATCGCGGGCCCGGCGCTGGGCGGTATCGTCTACCTCGCGGGCGCCACGGTCGTGTATGCGACGGTCGCGGCACTGCTGGCCGCAGCGGTCGTACTGATGTTGATGGTGAACGGCGGGGGAGAGCGCGCTGCGGCAGCTGAGCCGCCGGGCTGGCATGCCCTGTTGTCGGGACTGCGATTCGTCTGGTCGCGGCGGCCGGTGCTCGGCGCGATCTCGCTGGATCTCTTCGCGGTGCTGTTCGGGGGAGCCACTGCGCTGCTGCCGGTCTATGCCGCCGACGTGCTGCACGTCGGTCCCAGCGGCCTCGGCCTGCTGCGCACGGCGCCCGGGGCCGGCGCCGCGCTGTGCGGCATTGTTCTTGGCATTGCGCCAATCTCGCGGCTGGTCGGCCGCTGGATGTTCGGTGGCGTGGTGGCGTTCGGCGTCGCGACCGTCGTGTTCGGGGTGTCGCGCGACTTCTGGCTGTCCGTCACCGCACTGGCGGTGATGGGCGCCGGGGACATGGTGAGCGTGTACATCCGCCACCTGCTCGTGCAGCTCGAGACGCCGGACGCCATCCGCGGACGGGTGAGCGCGGTCAATGCGGTGTTCATCGGGGCATCGAACGAGCTGGGCGAATTCGAGTCCGGGATCACCGCGGCCTGGTTCGGCACGGTGCCCGCCGTGATCGTCGGCGGTTGCGCGACGCTCGTCGTGGCCGGCGCATTCGCTCGTCTTTTCCCGGAACTGCGCGACATGGACCGTTTGCCCGACGCCGCACCCTGACAGCTGTATAAACATACAGTATGCTCGTCCCATGGATCGGGAGGAGCGGACTCGGGTCGAGAAGGGTCGGGGCGCCGTCAGCAATCCGGCGGGCCGGTTCCAGGCGACGCGAGCCGTGGCCGCCGACGATGGCTGGGGTTCCCTGGACGTGCCGCCGCGACGCGCGGAGACGGTCCTGGTCCCCGACCGGCCGCGGCACGCCATCACGCACAACGATTCGCCGGACGTCCCGTTCGACCAGTCCGTGAATCCCTACCAGGGTTGCGAGCACGGCTGCATCTATTGTTTCGCGCGGCCTTCACATGCGTATTGGAACCTGGGTGCAGGGCTCGATTTCGAGACGCGCATCTTCCACAAGCCAGGCCTGGCGCGGTTGCTCGAGAGGGAGCTGTCCGCGCCGGGTTACGTATGCAAGCCCATCAACCTCGGGGCGAACACGGATCCTTACCAGCCTGCGGAGCGCGAGTTCCGGACGACGCGCGAGGTCCTGGAAGTGCTGCTCGCGCACCGTCACCCGGTCACGATCGTGACCAAGGGCG
>DAOMFD010000023.1:2398-4311 GCA_035429605.1 Steroidobacteraceae bacterium
GTCCTGGAAGTGCTGCTCGCGCACCGTCACCCGGTCACGATCGTGACCAAGGGCGCGCTCATCCTGCGCGATCTCGACCTGCTGTCGGAACTCGCAAGGCAGCGCCTGGTTTCCGTGCACGTCAGCGTCACGACGCTCGACGACGATCTCAAGCGGGTGCTCGAGCCGAGGGCGGCATCGCCGGCCGCGCGCCTGCGCGTCATCCGAGAGCTTGCGGACGCTGACGTGCCGGTCGGCATGCTCCTCGCGCCGATGATCCCGGCACTGAACGACCACGAGCTGGAGCGCCTGCTGGAGGCTGGCCGCGATGCAGGGGCAAGCCGGGCCGGTTTCATACTGCTCAGGCTGCCGCGGGAACTGGCCACCTTGTTCGAGGAGTGGCTGCGGGAGCATTTCGCCGCGCGCGCCGACCGGGTGCTGAACCTGTTGCGCGACCTGCGCGGTGGGCGGCTGAACGACCCCCGCTTCGGCCATCGCATGCGCGGCGAGGGGCCGTACGCCGACCTGCTGTCGGCCCGGTTCGACGTCGCGTGCCGGCGCCTGGGTCTGGTGACCGGCCGCCGCCACGACCTGGATACCGCGGCCTTCCGGAGCGATCCGGGTGCTCCGCAACAGGGCGTGCTGTTTGGCTGAGTGAGACGCTGTTCCGGCGGGTCCCGCGGCACCCGTGGCGTATACTTGGATCGCCGCATTGCAGGCATTCCACACCCGCGGCCGGAAGGCCGGGATGAGCCGCCGTGACCGTTCAAGGACGTGCAGGACAGCCGCCGCCGAGACTCGCGCGCCGAGCGCGGGCAGGCCTGTTCGCAGGCGTGACGGCCGTCGCGGCGGCTGGCTGCATGACCTCCAAGGTGGACGAGACACGGCACGTCGCGGCGGCGATCCAGCCCAATGAATCCATCGTGATCCTGAAGAAGCCGCAGCTCGAGGGTGTCGGCACCGAGGGCGAGTTCCTGAGCTGCGTCCAGGAAAAACTCGGCGGCGAACTCGTGCATCCGCAGGATGGCCAGTCCGCGAAGCCGGCGTCTTCGTCGCCGGTGCCTTTCAAGATCTACGGCGAGCAGCAGTTCGAGGACGCGATGTTCCCGTGGTTCGAGCCGAGCACCGCGCCCGCCAACGCGGCCGGGATGAAGACCCTGCTCGAGCACCCGGGCATCACCGAGCGCCTGACCCAGATCGGCGTGCGCTACGTCGTGTGGCTGGACGGGAATACCCGCAAGACGGACGGAGGCGGCAGCGTTGCGTGCGCCATCGGTCCGGGCGGCGGCGGTTGTTTCGGGGTCGGCTGGTGGGACAAGGAAGCCGATTATGTCGCCACGGTCTGGGACCTCAACACGGCCACCGAACTCGGAACCGTCACGGCCGACGTGACCGGCACGTCGGTCCTGATCGGGGCCGTGGCGCCGATTCCGATCATCACGCCGGTGCAGGGCAAGGCCTGCAGCCGGCTATCCGAGCAGCTGCGCTCGTTCCTGACCGGCAGCGATCTCGTGGCGCCCGCGCCCGCGGCGGCCACGGGCAGCGGCGGGTATTGAACCTAGCCGCGGCAGGGCGGATCCAACGGTGAGTGGGCGGCGATCATCGCCGCGCCGCGGGGAGTTCATGGACATGCCGAAGACGATGCATCGCCTGCTGTGGTCCGCCGTGTGCGCGGCGGGCGTGGCCGGCTGCGCGTCGAGCACGTCCACGCAGTCGTCGTCCATGCCGCAGATGCCGAGCCCGTCGTCGTCGCCGTCCTCCCAGTCTTCGCCATCCTCCGGCGGCAGCCCGAGCACTGGCCAGGGCTCGGGTGCCGGCCAGCCTTCGAGCGGCGGGCAGCCTTCGGCCGGTGGTGGCCAGGGCTCCGGCAGCGGCGGCCAGGAGTCCCCGTTCCCGTCTCAGCGCAGCCAGGGTGGGTCGCCCTCGAGCGGCGG
>DAOMFD010000023.1:4411-16061 GCA_035429605.1 Steroidobacteraceae bacterium
ACGGCTCCGAGGCGGCGGGCGAGAACGGTGACGGCAGCGCAGGCGATGGCACCGCGGGCGGCGACGGCAAGTCGGGCGCGGGGACGTCTGGATCCGCCGCCGGGACCGGTGGCGACGACGGCGGCCGCGGCGAGTCGGCCGGAGGCACGTCGGGCACGCAAGGTGGCGGTGGCGGTTACGGCGGCGGTCCGAAGGGCGGCGCCGGCCCGAACACCGTGCCCCCGGACATCCCCGACGGGAGCGACGACGACATCGTCGCGAGGCAGCTGCGCGAAGCAGCGATGAAGGAGACCGACCCGGAGTTGCGTGAGAAGCTGTGGGACGAGTACCGGAAATACAAGCAGAGCACGCAGTGAGCAGACTCGCCACATCGCCCGGCCTCCGCGCTGCGTCGTTCGCGGCGATGGCCGTGCTGCTCCTCGCGGGCTGCGTCGTGCAGGACGAGCGCCCGATGCCGCGCGTCATCGCGCAGAAGGCGACGACCGAGGTGCCGCAGGACGAGCTGCTCGACGTGGGCGTGCGCCTGTTCGACCCGAACGTCCCGAAGGACCCGAAGAAGCTCGAGGACGGCGAGATCTACCCGGAAGTCCGCGACGCGGAGTCGCGCTACATCCCGGTCGAGATCCGCGACACGCTCGAAGGCACCGGCCAGTGGGGCCAGGTGCGCGTGCTGCCGCGCGATGCAACCGGCATGGACGTCTACGTCGACGGGAAGATCGTCGAGTCGGACGGTCGCGAGTTGAAGCTCGACGTCACGGTGAGCGACTCCTCCGGCCGCCTCTGGTACCACAAGGAATACGAGGGTGCGGCCGACACCCGGGCCTACAAGGACGTCGCGTCGAAGCCGGCGGACCCGTTCGAGAACGTCTACGCCACGCTGGCCAACGACCTGCTCGCCGCACGCGCAAAGCTGACGCGGGAGCAGCGCGTGCAGCTGCACGAGATCACCGACCTGCGGTTCGACGCGGACCTCGCGCCGTACGCCTTCGGCCAGTACCTCGCGAAGGACCGCAAGGGCTATTACGCGATCACGCGCCTGCCCGCGGCCGACGACCCGGTGCTGCAGCGCATGGACCGCGTCCGCGAGCGCGACTACGCGCTGATGGACACCCTGAACGAGTACTACACGAACTTCGCCGAGAGCATGGCCGTGCCCTACACGAGCTGGCGCAAGGCCACGTACGAGGAGCTCGAGGCGCGCTCGAAGGCACAGCGCGAGGCGCTGACGCGCCAGATCCTCGGCGCCGTCGCCGTGGTCGGCGGCATCGTGGCCGGATCGAACAGCAACAGCAGCGCGGCCTCCGCCGCGGCGACGGCTGCGGTGATCGGCGGCATGTACGCGTTCAAGTCCGGTCTGGACCAGCGCGCCGAGATCAGGACGCACACCGAGTCGCTGAAGCAGCTCGGCGACTCGTTCCAGTCCGAGGTGCAGCCGATGGTGGTGGACGTCGAGGGACGGACGCTGCAGCTCAAGGGCTCCGCCGAGCAGCAATACGCCGAGTGGCGCCAGCTGCTCAAGCAGCTCTACGAGAACGAGACCGGCTTGCCCGCGACCGGCGGTACGGCCGCCAACGGCACGCCGACGGCGGCGACGAAGCCCTGATCGGCTGCCCACACCAGCCATGACTTTCGAGAGCGGACAGGTTCTCGCGGCGCGCTACGCGCTCGAACGCAGGCTGGGTGACGGCGGCACGGCCGAGGTCTGGCTGGCGCGCGACGGCGATGCGCGCTGCGTCGTCAAGGTACTGCGCGCGGAACGCGCGCGCGAGCCCGCGGAACGCGCTCGCTTCGTCGCCGGGGCGCGATTGCAGCGCGCGACGCAGCATCCCAACGTGCTCGCCTGCATCGACGTGGTCGAGTCGGAACCCCCGTTCGCCGTATTTTCCTTCGAATCCGCGACCGACCTGGCCGGCATGCGCGGCGCGCCATCCAGGCAGCTGGTGCCGGTGCTGTCGCAGGTCGCCGCGGGACTGGGTGCACTGCACGCGAACGGCCACGTGCACCGTGACATCAAGTCGTCCAACGTGCTCATGACCGAAGATGGGCGCGTGCTGCTCGCCGACTTCGGCCTCGCGGCGGCGATCGGCGATGCGACGGCCGCGGCGGGCGGATCTCCTTTCACGTCCAGCCCGGAGCAGCTCGCGGGCAGCGCGCCGTCGATCGCGGACGACGTGTATGGGTTCGGCGCGCTCGCGTTCGAGCTCGCGACCGGTTACCCGCCGTTCTATCCGGACGACGCGGCGGCCCGCACGGCGGCCGAGCCACCGCGGCTCGGCGAGCGGCGCAGTGGCGTGCCGGCGGCGCTCGAGGACCTCGTGACACGCTGCCTGGCACGGAATGCCGCGGATCGCCCGCGCGATCTGACGGAAATCTCGGCCGCGCTGGCGCGCATGGCAGCTGCAGCCGATGCGCCGGATGCCGGGCGAACGCGCCGGCCGACGGTCGCCCTGCGCGTGCCGGACGCAGGTCCCGCGGCGATCGAGCCCAGCTGGCAGCGGGCCGCATCGACCGGGCCCAGCGCCGCCGAGCTGCGCTCGCAGGGGTTCCGGCGCGGCCTGCTCGCAGGATCGTTCGTCTTCCTGCTGGTGGTCGCCGGTCTCACCTTCTTCGCGTTGCCGGACTGGGTCCAACGCAATGAGCCGGTGGTGGCGGCCCCGCCGCCGGCCATGCCCGCGAAGCCGGCGCAAGCTGCGGCCACGCCGCCGGCGAAGGATCCGCAGGCCGAAGCGCACAGGGCCCTGCAGCTGAAGCAGGAGCACGAGCAGCAGGTCGCGGCGCAGGTGCGCGCGGCGCTGGCCGCCGGTGCGGCAGCCATCGACGCCGGCGATTCGGCCGAGGCGCAGCGGCAATACGGCATCGCGGCCAGCCTCGATCCGACCAATGCAGCGGCTCGACGCGGCCTCAACCGGGCTGGGACGCTCGATGAAGTGCGCACCCTGCTTGCGCAGGCCGCGGAAGCCGAGCGCACGGGCCGGCTTGCGGACGCGGAACGTGCCTGGGGCCGCGCGCTCGAACTCGATCCGGACACGACCGCGGCGCGCGAAGCGCTCGCAAGGGTCAGGTCGGAGCAAGCGGCCGGAGCGTTCTCCGCGGCCGTCGCTGACGGACTGGCGGCGTTGTCGCGCAAGGACTACGCGGCGGCACGTGCTGCGTACGAGCGGGCGGGTCGCATTCGCCCTGGCGCCCCGGAAGTCAAGGACGGACTGGAGCAGGTCGACCGGGCGCTCGGCGACCGCACGATCGCGCAGCACCTCGATGCCGCGCGCAGGGCGGAAGGCGAGGAGCGCTGGCGTGACGCGCTGGCCGAATACCGCGCCGCGCTCGTGATCGATCCGAACCTGCTCGATGCACAGCAAGGCGTGGAACGCGTCGAGCCCAGGGTCATGCTCGATGCGGCACTTGCTTCGTACCTGGAGCGCCCGGAGCGTCTCTTTTCCAGCG
Organism: Steroidobacteraceae bacterium; assembly: GCA_035429605.1. Lineage (GTDB taxonomy): Bacteria > Pseudomonadota > Gammaproteobacteria > Steroidobacterales > Steroidobacteraceae > RPQJ01. Next base: position 7,853 of record DAOMFD010000023.1, read on the forward strand.
ACGTGCGTGGGGCAGCACGCGTGACGCTGGCACAGGCAGGCGCGATCGCCAGTCCGGGTCCGGTGCTCACGCGCCAGATGGCACAGGTGACCAACCTGCTCGCAGCCGCGGAGACGCCCGTGCGTCTCACGATCGCGTCGGACAACGTGACCGAAGTGACGATCTATCGCGTCGGGCGACTCGGCGCATTCGAGCACAAGGACATGGACCTGCTGCCCGGTCGCTACACCGTGGTCGGGACACGCGCGGGTTTCCGCGACGTCCGCCGCGAGGTCACGATCATGCCGGGCAAGCAGCCGCCGCAGGTCGTGATCCGTTGCGAGGAGCAGATTTGAGCGTGGTACTCACACTGCGCGAGCCCCTGGGAGAGCGGACATTCGCGGCCGCGGATTTCCCGCTCTCGGTCGGCGGGACCGGCAGCGACATCGTCGTACCGGCGCCCGCACCCGGGCCACTCGCCTGGTTCGCGCTGCACGACGGGCAATTGTTCGTGCAGCCGGCGGCGGACGACGCCCACATCCTGCACAACGGTTCCAGCGTGACCGCCTCGACGTGGTTGCGCGGCGGCGACGTACTCGACGTCGGGGGCGGCCGGCTGAAGCTGCGCAGCGACCCGGGTGGGCCCGTGCTCGACCTGCTGTCGGGCGGCGACGGAAACGTCACGGCGCCTCCAGTGGTGCCGGCGTCCGAGAGCGTCGCCGGCGAGGGAGCGGACGAGGCCGAGCGCATCGAGGCGATTGCGTTCCGCCTGCAGGGGCCGCGGGCTCAGCGGGCCGGATGGTCTCCCCGGCGCATCGCCGTCGTGGCCGTCGCGGCATTGCTCGCGATCATCGCCGCGCTCGTGTTCACGTCCACGCCCGTCGAGGTGCAGATCGAGCCAGCCGCTGATTCCGTCGTATTCGAAGGGACGTGGCCCGGCCTGCGCCTGGGCACGAGCCACCTGCTGCGACCCGGGCAATACACGCTCGTCGCGCGGCGTGCGGGCTATGCCGAGCTGCGCGCGCCCGTCACAGTGAGGCGTGAGTCCGGGCAGGTGCTTCGCTACCGGCTTGTCGCGCTTCCTGGTCGTCTCAGGATCGACCTGCCGGTCCCCGGTGAGGTCACCGTCGACGGGCGCGCGATGGGCAAGGCGCCCGGCGAATTCGAACTCCCGGGCGGAATGCACGAGTTGCGAATCCACACCGAGCGCTATCTGGACTACGCGACGAAGGTTCGAATCGCCGGCTACGGCAAGCGGCAGGCCATTGCGCCGAGCCTCACGCCCGCCTGGGCCGTCGTCCGGATGTCGACCGAGCCCGCCGGCGCGTCGGTACGCGTCGGGGGCGAAGCTCGCGGCGTGACGCCGCTCGAGCTGGAGCTCATGGCGGGCTCGCACCGCGTGGAACTGCTGCACGCGGGCTACAAGCCCTGGGTGAGCGACGTCCAGGTGAAGGCGAACGAGCCGCTGACCATCGGTCCCGTGCGTCTCGGGCTGCCGGACGGCCGGCTCGCGGTGCGGAGCCGGCCGTCGGGCGCGAGCGTGGCCATCAGCGGCGCCTACCGTGGCCGCACGCCGCTCGAGGTCGACGTGCGCCCCGATCTCGCGCAGACCGTGTCCGTGACGCGCGAGGGCTACGAGCCCGCGAGCCAACAGGTGACGGTCGGGCCCGGCAAGGCCGCCGTCGTCGAGGTCGCACTCACCCCGATCCTCGGCGACGTGATCGTGCGCGCGAGCCCTGCCGACGCCCAACTCTACGTCGACGGCGAGCTGCGCGGGGCACCGAACCAGACGCTGCAACTCACGGCGACCCGTCACTCGCTCGAGATCCGCAAGCCCGGGTACGCGCCGTATCGCACGACCGTCACGCCGCGGCCTGGCTTGCCGCAGAGCATCGAGGCGACGCTGCTCGAGGGCGTGATGCCCGCGACGGCATCGGCGCAGCCGTCGGCCGGGGCCGCCGCCGGCGCCACGCCCGCGACGACGGATGCCGTCGCGCTCCAGCCGATCCTGCACACGAAGGCCGGCCAGGACCTGCGCCTCGTGCCCGCCGGGACCTACACGATGGGGAGCCCACGCCGCGAAGCAGGCCGACGCGCCAACGAGTCGCAGCGACCGGTGGAGCTCAAGCGTCGCTTCTACGTCGCGACGCGCGAGGTGACCAACGCGGAATACCGGCAGTTCCGTCCCGAACACCGCTCGGGCTACGTGATGCAGACCACGCTCGATCTCGACCGCCAGCCGGTCGTGAACGTGAGCTGGCAGGAGGCGGCGGCATACTGCAACTGGCTCAGCGGCCAGGACGGCCTCACGCCGGCGTACGAGATGAAGAACGGCGCGTTCGTCACGGTCGTGCCTGCGACGAACGGTTATCGCCTGCCGACGGAGGCCGAGTGGGAATGGATCGCGCGCCGCGACGGCGGTGGTCTGCGCAAGTATCCATGGGGAGACGCGCTGCCGGTGCCGACGGGAGCCGGCAACTACGCCGATCGTTCCGCCCAGGCGCTGCTCCCGGTGGTGCTCACGGATTACGACGACGGCTACGCCGCCACCGCGCCGGTCGGGAGCTTCGCCGCGAATCCGTCCGGTTACTTCGACCTGGGCGGCAATGTCGCCGAGTGGACCCACGACCTCTACACTGTGCAGCCGCGCTCCGAGACGGCAGCGGTCGACCCGGCCGCGGCCGGGGAGGGCGCGATGCACGTCATCCGCGGATCGAGCTGGAAGAGCTCGTCCGTGACCGAACTCAGGCTTGCCTACCGCGACTACGGGGATGGCAGACGCAATGACCTCGGATTCCGCATCGCGCGTTACGCGCAGTAAACGCAGTCTCGTGGCGGCGGTCGCGCTGTTCGCGGGCGGGCTCGTCGCGGTGGGCGCGCTGCGCGCGCAGGAGCCGCAGTCGCCCGCGCAGACGCAACCGGCGGCGCCGCCTGCAGAGGACAAGGCGCAGCCTCCGGCATCGGCGCCGCCGGCAGGCCGCGCGCAGCCGACGGATGGCAAGACGCCGCCCGCGAGCCGCGGCGCAGCGGCCACAGGCCAGACCCAGGAACACTTCGAGCCCACCGAGAAGATCCGCGCCGATTTCGAGGTGTCGTTCCCGGTGGACATCTGAACAGCGAGGACCCGACACGCATGCCGAGGATCAACGCGCGCGCCCCGAGCGAACTGTGGTTCAGCGTCTTCTCGCTGATCGTCTTCACCATCGTCGTGCACGCGACTTACGTGACGGTCGTGCGGCCGCGGGCGAGCGCGGTGCTGGCCGAGCAGCGCGCCGCGATGAAGAAGGACCCGAACTACGTGGCGGAGCGCTCGATCTACGTGGTGCTCAAGGACTGGGAGCAGGAATCGGAGGTGATCCTCGGCCTGTGGGCCTTCGCGATCATCGGCTACAAGGCCTGGCACTCGCGGCGCGAGCGTGCCCTGCTCGCCCGCGACCTCGTGCACGTGCCGGACGGCATGAAGATCCTGCCCGAGGACACCCGTGAGTACGCGCGCCCGCTCGAGGCGCTGCCGCCGACGGAGTCGGAGTGCCTGCTGCCGCGCGCACTGCTCGTCGCGCTGTACCGGTTCGCGGCCACGCGCAACGTGCAGGACGTCTCGGATGCCGCCCGCAGCGTGTGTTCCGCCGAGGCGGACCGGCTGGACTCGGAGCTGTCCATGCTGCGCTACATCGCGTGGGCGATTCCCGCGATCGGGTTCATCGGCACCGTGCGCGGCATCGGCGACGCGCTGGGCGAGGCCCACAAGGCGGTGACCGGCGACGTGTCCGGCGTGACCGAGGGGCTCGGCACGGCCTTCAACTCGACGCTCGCGGCGTTGCTCATCAGCATCGTGCTCATGTTCCTGTTGCACCAGCTGCAGCTGGCGCAGGAGCGCCTGGTGCTCGACAGCGAGACTTACCTGGACCGCAACCTCATCCGGCACATGCAGCTGCGCTGAGCAGATGACACTCGCGCTCGAGATCAACGACGCCGGACTCGTGCTGGCGCGCGACGGCGGGATCCTCGCCGACGAGCCGGGCATCGTGATGCTGGACCGCCCGACTCCGGAGACCGGCGCGGCCGCCGCACTGCGCGCGAGGCTGCAACCGCTCTACGCCGAGACGCGCCACTGGCAGGACCTCGGCACCGAGCCGCTCGCCCGACCCGTGCCCGCCGCCGCCGATCGAGCCGAGGTCGCCTACGCGCAGCTTGCGGCCTTCGTCGCGCCGCATCTCGCCGGTGGAGCCGATACGCTCGTTGCGGTCCCGCCGTGGTACACGCGCGAGCAGCTGGGCCTGCTGCTCGGGATCGCCAGGGAGTGTGGCCTGGAGGTCGTCGGCCTGGTGGACGCGGGACTGGCGGCCGCGTCGCTCGCGCCAGCGGCCGGCACCATGCTGCAACTCGAGCTCTACCTGCACCGCGCGGTCGTCTCGGTGCTCGACCACACGGGCGGCCTGCGACGCACGCGTTTCGACCTCCTGCCGCAGCACGGCTGGCTGGGGTTGCAGCAGGCGTGGCTGGACGCGATCGCTTCGGCGTTCGTGCTGCGGACGCGCTTCGACCCGTTGCACCAGGCCGCCACCGAGCAGCGCCTCTGCGACGGGTTGCGCGGCTGGCTCGACGCATCGCTGGCGGGCGGCGACGTCGCGATCGAGATCGATTCCGGGGCAGGCCCGCAGGCCATCGACTTCCCGGCCGGCGACTTCGTCGCAGCGGCTGCGCGCACCTACGACGAGTACGTCCGCGTGCTGCAGCGCGCCCGCCCGGTCGGCGGCCCGATGCACCTCAGGCTGTCGGACCGTTTCGCGAAGCTGCCGGGCCTCGCGGCGCGGCTTGCGGAGATCCGCGACAGCGAGCTGCAGTGGTTGCCGCGCGGGGCGGCCGCGCTCGGTGCGCTCGCCTGGGAAAAACACATCCGCCAGGGCAATCGCTCGGTCACGCTGGTCCAGCACCTGCCCGTCGAACTGCAGACCTCGGCAGGGATTACGCCGCTGGTCGTCGCGGCAAGCGTGCCCGCGGATGCGCGACCCACCCACGTCGTGCATGCGGGCCGCGCACACCCGCTCGGTCCGCGGCCGCTGGTGCTGGGCGCCGACGTTCCGCCCGGCCGGCGTGCGCTGCGGGTCGCGCCCGGGCCGGGCATCTCGCGCGCGCACTGCTCGATCGTGCTCGAGGGCGGCGCGGCCTGGCTCGAGGATCACAGCACGTACGGGACGTTCCTGAACGGCGAGCGGGTCGGCGGACGGGTGGAGTTGCGCGCCGGAGACCAGCTGCGCATCGGCAGCCCCGGTGTGACTTGCGAACTGGTGCGCGCGGTCGAGGACGATGGCGCGACGTAAGACCGAGGTCTTCAGCCTCTCGTTCCTGGACGTCATCGCGTGCGGGTTCGGCGCGGTCGTGCTGTTCTACACGATCCTGAGCGCGCAGGCCGGCGTGCAGCGCCAGCACCGCAACGACGAGCTGCAGTCCGAGGTGAACCGGCTCGAGGAGCAGGTCCTCGACGGCTACAAGAACCTCGTCGTGCTGCGCAACGCGCTGCAGAGCGACGAGAAGCAAGTTCCCGCCGAGGGGCTCGCCAACCGCATCATCGAGGAAACGGAACAGCTGCGACAGCAGCTCGCGGAGGCGGAGCAGGAGACGCTTTCGCGCCGCGAGGCGATCGAGCGACTGAAGCAGGACCTGAAGTCGCTCGACGAGGGCAAGCGCCGGCTCGAGGCCGGCACGCCCAGTCCCGGCCAGCCGGGCACGCGCATCAAGGGTTTCATCGGCAGCGGCGACCGGCAGTACCTCACGGGGCTCAAGGTCGGCGGCCAGCGCATCCTGATCCTGGTGGACGTCTCGGCCAGCATGATGGACGAGTCGGTCGTCAACGTGATCCGGCTGCGCAACATGGCGGACGTGCGGCGCATGGCGGCGCCGAAGTGGCGGCGCACCGTGGCGACCGTGGACTGGCTCACGTCGCAGCTGCCCATCAAGTCCCAGTTCCAGGTGTACGCATTCAACACCCAGGCGCGCCCGCTGGTTCCCGGCAGCGCCGGCAAGTGGCTCGCCGCCAGCGACGCGGCGGCGCTCAACGACGCGCTCAAGGAATTGCGCAAGGTCGTGCCCCAGGACGGCACCAGCCTCGAGAACGCGCTGGCGGCGGCCGGGTCGCTGTCGCCGAAACCGGACAACATCCTGCTCATCACCGACGGGCTGCCCACGCAGGGCGCGTCGCCGCCGCTGGTGCGCAAGACGATCGACGGCGACGGGCGACTGAAGCTCTTCGAGCACGCGCTCGGCAGGCTGCCGTCCGGCATCCCGGTCAACGTGATCCTGCTGCCGATGGAAGGCGACCCGATGGCGCCGAGCGCTTACTGGACGCTCGCGCGCCGCACCAACGGTTCCTTCCTCAGCCCGGCGAAGGACTGGCCATGAAGAACTCGCGGCTCGGCCGGCGCGACGTCGAGGTGTTCAGCCTGTCGTTCCTCGACGCCATCTGCTGCGGCTTCGGCGCCGTGATCCTGTTGCTCGTGCTGACGGAAGTCGGCGAGCCCGTGGTCATCGAGAAGTCGCGCGAGGACCTGCAGGCACAGGTCCTCAAACTCGAGCAGGAATTGAACGACATCCGGGGAACCAGCGAGGTGCTGAATCGCGAGCTCAAGGCGCGACGCAGCCAGCTGTCCGAGGAGCAGCTGCGGATCGCCCGCCTGCGAGGCGACCTGAGCGCCTTGCGCGGCCAGTACGAATCCTCGCGCAAGGAGGCGGAAGTCCAGAACCAGATCGAGGGACAGCTCGTCTCCGCCCAGCAGGACCTCACCGAGGAGATGAAGCGCCTGCTCGGCGCCCAGTACCGGCGCAAGGAAGACTCGCCCATCGGCGGACTGCCCGTCGACAGCGAGTACGTCATCTTCATCATCGACACCTCGGGCAGCATGGCCAACTACGAGTGGGCACTGATGCAGCGCAAGCTCCAGGAGGTGCTCGATGCGTACCCGACGGTCAAGGGCTGGCAGGTGATGAACGACGAGGGCACGTACCTGTTCCCCACCTACCGCGGCCGCTGGCTGCCCGACACGCCGATGCAGCGCAAGCTGGTGCTCGAGCGCATGCGCGACTGGTTCCCGTTCAGCAACTCGAGCCCGGTCGAGGGCATCGTCGAGGCGATCCGCACCTACTACGCGACGGGGCTCAAGATCAGCCTCTACTACTTCGGCGACGAGTTCACCGGCTCGTCGATCGACTCGGTCGTGAGGACGGTGGACATGCTGAATCGCGAGGACAAGACCGGGCAGCGGCGCGTGCGCATCCACGCCCTCGGGTTCCCCGTGCGCCCGGATGCGCCGCAGGTGACGAGCATCCGCTACGCGACGCTGATGCGCATCCTGTGCGAGCGGAACGGCGGCACATTCGTGGGATTGAACGAGCCCGGGAGCTATGCGCGCTGACCGCCATGATGCGACCATGAGACGGATGGCCACAGCAGCCCAGGCCCGGGTTCCGCGTCACGGTCCGGATGGCCGTAAGGCGTCGCCGCGCGCGCCGCGTTCCTGGCTGCGCCGTGCATCCTGGGCCGCGCTCGCGCTGCTCGCGGGCTGCGGCACGACCGAGTTCGAGGCCAAGCCGACCATACCCGAGCCGCTCGTCACGAAGATCCCGCTGGTGGTCGGCGTGTACGTCCCGGCCGAGTTCCGCGACAAGGTCTACAAGGAGAAGCGTGACGGCGGCGACTACTCCATTGCGATCGGCAAGGCCCAGTCCGAGGCATTCATGCGTCTGATGGGCGCACTGTTCGAGCGCGTGATTCCAGTGGATGCAGCCGATGCGGGCGCGCGCACCGACCCGCAGATCCGCGGTGTCGTCGAGCCCGTGCTCGAGGACGTCGCATTCGTCACGCCGGTCGAATCCGGCACCGATGCGTACGCGGTGAGCCTGCGGTACCGCATCAACGGCTACCGCCCGGACGGGCAGGTCATCGACTCCTGGATCTTCACCGGCTACGGCGCGGCCGCCAGCGAGAGCATGCTCGGCGGCGGCGCCGAGGTGCTGAAGAAGGCCCTGCACCTCGCGATGCGCGACGCCGCGGCCAAGCTCGCCACGGAATTCCGCGAGCAGGCCATGATCCGTGGACTGCTGCCGGCGGAATCCACGCCGCAGGCCCCGGTCGAGGTGGCGCCGCCTCCGCCCTGACCGTTCAACCGCCGGGGTTGGCGTCCTTGTCCGTCGACTTGTCTTCGTCGACGAGCACGTAGAACCGCTGGTCCAGCGT